>DATFJP010000276.1:0-5190 GCA_035269105.1 Desulfuromonadales bacterium | reverse complement strand
GGGCGAGCCTGGACGTCCCGGCTGTGCTGCAGGCCTTTCACCGGCCCGCCCTGATTATGCATGCCCGGCATGACGAACTGATTGATCCGAGCCATGCGGAAAGACTCGCTGCCTGGTGCGCCGGTCCGGTCCGGCTGCAGGTTTTCCCGGAGGGCGGGCACAATGACATCATGTTCGTCAACAGCCGACAATATTTTGCCCTGCTCCGGGTTTTTCTGGAAAGTCTGCAATGATTGTCGTCGCGCGCTGCGGATGTTAAGATAGCGGATAAATGAGAAGATGCCTTAAGGAGCCAATGCCGAGGCCTGTTTTGACATGGCCTGAACCGTCACTTGATCAAGAGGAGGACCAGACCGATGGCCGAAAATGATTGCGAAAACCCGGAGGAACACTGCCAGTTGCACATGTGTCAGCTCAAAGCCAAGGAAATGAACCCGGAAATCGAGAAACTTTACCAAGACCCCAAATTCGCCTGCACCAACTGCGGCGTCAAGGTCAACGACGAACGTTACCTGTGCCAGCCCAAGCCGCTCTGAAAGCAAAGTTTCCTGTTTAAGCACACAGGCCGGTTCCCTTGGAGCCGGCCTGTTGATTCCGGGTCGGGGCACGGCGCGCCGTGCCCCGACCAAAACAAGGCAAGATCGTCAGGGCGAGCCCGGTTCTTCGACCTGAACGGGAAGAAATTCCTGCTTTTGTGCATCCCACCGGTAGCCGCCGGCGGCCCAGAAACGCTCAAGGCGGTCCCAGTCGATATGGACTCCGACCATTTCATCGACAAAATAAGAGGTGTCGAGCATCTCCACATCGTCGATACGCCCGTCGCCGTCGGCATCCGCCCAATGGATCGGGGCAACTTTCACCCCGACATCGCCGGCAACGGCCGCCGAGGCGCGATCATTGCCCGAGCCTGCAATCACTTCACCATGGAAGGACGCCTCTCTGCCCCTTGCGGCGGAATCGGCGACCTGCACCATATAGGCAATTCGGCCGGTCTTGTTCCCGGACTTGATGATCCATCGTGCTATGCCATGCACATTGTCAAGACTGGTGGGGGGCGGGGCAGCCTCCGTCAGCTTCCAGCCTTCCGGAAAATCCTCCCTCAGGATGAACCCGCCCGCATCCGCTTGCCGCTCAAATTCGATTTGCACCGGAATGGTGGTCGCCGGCGCGGCAAAGGCCGGCAGCTGCCGGGAGGCGTCCACCTGCATCAGTGTTTCTGGCTGTCGATCCAGATAAAACCAGACTGCGATCAGGATCAGACAAGCGCCGACTCCTGCAGCAAAGATCAGAAAACGGCGGACCGGTGAGACAGGCCGAACCGGTTCTGCCACCTCGTCGGTCTCCTGACGAAGTATCTGTTCCAGGGGGACTTCCAGGGCCTCGGCAAGATTGATGGCGTTTTCACGCCGAATGGTCGGGTAACGATTATTTTCCCAACGGGAGATGGTGTCCGTCGTGACCCCGACAACCTTGCTGACATACAGCTGGGTCAAGCCGTGCAGTTCACGCTGGCGCTTGACCTCACTGCCGTCCAGACAAACCGTCGATGTCTGATGTTCATTAGGGTGGGCGGTTGGCATTGTCGGATACTATCAGCCGAAACACCCTCTGTAAACTGGAAAAAACGGTCTTTCCCAACCCGACATAGGGGAGCTTAAGCACCTGAATTTACATATTTTTGACCCGACATCGATGGACATACCGGTCGATGTCGACTGTATACAGCCTTAAACTCGGTTATAAATAGCCCAGAGCGTAAAAATTGGAGTTGCCCGCTGCAGGGCACAACCACCACTCATTCCAGGAGGAAAAATCATGAAGAAACTGATCGTTCTGTTGATGGTACTCACCTTGGCCGGAACCGGCGTTGCCTTGGCCGCTGAGACCGTCGTCTACGAAAACGCCAAAGGCGACGTCACCTTCGACCACAAGGCGCACAGCGAAAAACTGGATTGCGCCCAATGCCACGAAGGCACCCCGGCCAAAATCGAGATCGACAAGAAAGCCGCACACGGCGCATCCTGCAAGGACTGCCACAAAGAAATGGGCGCTCCGACCAAATGCAACGACTGCCACAAGAAGTAACGGTCTTCAGACTTGCCCCCACTCATGACAGAAAGGCGCCGAAGGGCGCCTTTCTCTTTTCATCCCCCCAGAAATTCCTCTTCTTTACCAGAATCAGGCGTTATCCCGGCGGCCGGCTTTATAATTCATGTCTAATATGATATATGGTTAGAAGAGCGCAGCGGCGGCCTTATCCCTGGATAAGGCCGAGTCGGCACTCGACGGCTTAGCTGATCCCAAATCGAAAGAACCTCCTCAATGTCGGGCGCAAAACCTCTTGATCCCGGACAGAAAGAGATGTTCATGAACAAACGCCTGATTGTCGTTTCCAACCGATTGCCGGTCGCGGTCAGCGGTGCAGAAGGCCAATGGGAAATCAACCCCGGCTCGGGCGGGCTGGTCACCGCTCTTGAACCACTGATGAGTAAAAATCAGGGCGTGTGGATTGGCTGGCCCGGGTGCGGGCCGGACGCTCCGATCGATAATCTCCTGGAAGACTATGCTTCCGGAATCGGCTATAGCCTGAAAATTGTTCCCCTCAATGATGAAGAAGTCGAGAAATACTACCGGGGTTTTTCCAATGAAGCCCTCTGGCCTCTGTTCCATGATCTGCTCGGCAATTGTATCTTCGACCTTGAAGCCTACCGGACCTACGATCTTATCAACCGACGCTTTGCCGAGGTGACTGCGGAAACCAGCACCCAGGACGACATCGTCTGGATCCACGACTACCAGTTGATTCTGGCCGGATGGCACCTGCGCCAGATGCAGGCTCCCCGGACCCTGGCTTTTTTCCTGCACATCCCCTTTCCGGCACCGGATTTGTTCCGCCGATTGCCCTGGAAGAAAAAAATCATCGAGGGGCTGCTCGCCTACGACCTGATCGGCTTCCAGACGATGCGCGACCATCGCAATTTCATCCATTGTGCACTGATGCTCGGCGAAGGCGTCGAAGTGGCAAGACGTCAGCGCACATATACCATATTGCGTTACGGCAACCGCTTTATCAAGGCCGGTCACTATCCGATCAGCATCGATTCCAATGATTTCATCCGCCGCGCCAGTACTGAAGAGGTGGCCGAAGCCGCCTGGTACCTGCATGAAAAATATGAGCAGCGCCAGTTGATGCTCGGTGTCGACCGACTCGATTACACCAAAGGGATTCCCGAACGCTTTCTCGCCCTGGAACGCGCCCTGGAAAAATATCCCGAGCTGGTCAAAAAAGTCACCCTCCTGCAGGTCGTCGTGCCGAGCCGGACCATGGTCCCTGACTACATCGATCTGAAGACCCGGCTCGACCAGATGGCCGGACGGATCAACGGCCGCTATGCCCAGCATGGCTGGGCCCCCATCGCCTATCATTACCGCAGCCTGGAGCAGACCCAGCTTCTGGCTCATTACCGAACCGCGGAAATTGCGCTGATCACCCCGCTGCGCGATGGCATGAATCTGGTTGCCAAGGAATACTGCGCCTGTTCGGTGGAGAACAAGGGGGTCCTGATTCTCAGCGAATTCGCCGGTGCCGCCGATCAGTTCGGCAAACATGCCCTACTGGTCAACCCGTATGATGTTGAAAAGACGGCTGATGCCATCTACCGCGCATTCACGATGCCGCCCGCCGAGCGCCGCCGCCGCATGGCCCTGCTCCGGGCCAACGTCAAGCGCTATGACGTGCACCGTTGGCTCAGGACCTTCGTTGAGGCCCTCGAAAACATTCCCGGTCCAGCCAAAGCCTGATGCTGTCCTTTTTCAACTCTACACTGATTCAGTCAGGAACCTACCCGCCACTATCTGCAGCCCCTGCCGCTTCAGGAAACTGCGATAACCGGAGTCCTCAATGATTCGCCATGAGACATTAAATCCGCCGATTCATATCTACCCGATCAACGAATGGAAAATCATCGAAACGGAATTCTACTCCCGTTTTCTTTCGCAGACAGAAACCCTGTTTTCTGTGGGCAATGGCTACCTCGGCCTGCGCGGCAACCAGGACGAAGGCATCCCGGCCAGCCAGAGCGGCACCTTCATCAACGGATTCCACGAAACCTGGCCGATCATTTACGGCGAAGATGCCTTCGGCTTCGCCAAAACCGGCCAGACGATGCTCAATGTGACTGATGCCAAAGTCATCCGGCTTTACGTCGACGACGAACCCTTCTACCTGCCCACGGCCAGCCTGCAGCTTTATGAGCGCACCCTGGACATGCAGGAAGGGGTTCTCGATCGCCGGGTCCTCTGGGAAACCGCGGTCGGCAAACAGGTCCTGATCGAGTCGAAAAGAATTGTGTCCATGCAGCAGCGGCATGTCGCGGCCATTTCCTACCAGGTAACGATCCTCAATGCGGATGCGCCGGTCGTCATCTCTTCAGAAGCGGTCGGCAACCGTCGCAATCAAACCAGTACCGGCGATCCCCGGCAGTCGAAGGGCTTTCGGGAACAGGTCCTGTTCCCGAGGGAACATGCGGCTCGCAAGATGCGCCTGATGACCACCCACCGGGCTGCCAACAGCGGTATGACCATGGCCTGCGGCGTAGACCATTCCCTGCAGACGGAATGCGGCTTCAGCTGCGAGAGCGACTGTAACGGCGACCACGGCCAGGTCGTCTTCTCCGTGGATGCCAAGCGGGGCAAACCGGTGCATATCGTCAAGTACATGACCTATCATTCCTCACGGTACGCCGCGACCACCGAGCTGGCAGCCAGGGCGGAGCGTACCCTGGACCGGGTCGTAGCTGCCGGCTTCGAGGACCTGATGGTTGAACAGAAGCAATTCATGGCGGATTTCTGGCAGCGCAGCGATGTCGCTATCCAGGGTTCCAGCACTGCAGGCGATAAGCAGAAGAACGAACTGCAACAGGCCATGCGCTGGAACCTGTTTCAGATTCTGCAGGCCTCGAGCCGGGCCGAGGGGACCGGGATACCGGCCAAAGGCCTGACCGGCCAAGCCTATGAGGGTCATTATTTCTGGGATACCGAGATCTACGTCCTGCCCTTTTTGATCTATACGGCACCCTGGATTGCCCGCAACCTCCTGCGGTACCGTTACAGCATGCTCGAACCGGCGCGGCAGCGGGCCAGAGAGATGAATCTGAAGGGTGCCCTTTTCCCCTGGCGGACCATCAACGG
>DATFJP010000275.1:0-6521 GCA_035269105.1 Desulfuromonadales bacterium | reverse complement strand
TGAGCCTGATTTCCACCACCCGGGAGATGGCGCGCGGCAACCTCAAGGCCAGGGTTGAGATCAAAAGCCCGATCGAAGTCGCCGACCTTGCCATCGCGTTCAACCGTATGGCCGACCAGCTTCGTGAACGGCAGAGCAGATTGCTGAAAACTCTGGCCCAACTGCGCAGTTCCCGCCATGAAATCCTGCGGGAACGGAACTTGAAGAAAACCATTGTCGAAAACGTGGAAACCGGGCTTCTCACCCTGGATACCGAGAATCTGGTGAGTTCCATCAACAGCTCGGGCAAACGCATCCTGGGCCTGGAGAATGTTTCGCTGCGGCTTTCCCTGACCGAAACCCTTCGGGATTGGCCGGAATTGCTCGAGGCCCTCGAGCGTGCTCCGGCTCAGGTAAAATGGAGCGATTACATCTCCATTGAACGGAAGGGGGCGTCCTTGACCTTCCGTTTAACCCTTTATCCGTTGACCGCCGGCCCGGATGCCGGCAGGATTTTGACCATCGAGGATTTGACCGAACGGGTCAACTTTCGGCAGCAGATGGCCCGCTTCGAACGACTGGCTTCCCTGGGCCGGCTGTCTGCGGGCATCGCCCATGAGGTCCGCAACCCGCTGACCGGCATCAGCCTGCTGCTTGATGAACTGCATGATCGGCTGCTGGCCAATCCAGCCGACCAGCGTTTGATTCAGAGGGCCCTGCAGGAAATCGAACGCCTTGAAGGTCTGGTCAATGAACTGCTGCACTTTTCTTCCCTGCCGGCTGCCCGCAGAAAAGAGGGCTCGATCGGCGAAGTTCTCAGCGACACATTGTTCCTGGTCAACAAACAATGCGAAAAGCAGGGCGTCGAATTGCAGACCGATCTTCCCGAAGACCTGCCCCTTTTAAGAATGGACCCTGGCCAGTTGAAGCAGGCGTTCCTCAATCTCTTGACCAATGCTTTGGATGCCATGCCCGACGGCGGGCGGCTGCTCATCTCAATCCGGGTAGCGGACGAGATGCTTTGTATCCGTTTTGCCGACACCGGCATCGGGGTACCTGTCGATGATACGGCCCTGATTTTCGAGCCGTTCTACACGACCAAAGGGGAGGGAACCGGCCTCGGCCTGGCGATTACCCATACCATTATTACCAACCACGGCGGCCGCATCGAAGTGAAAAGCCGCCTTGGGGAAGGTACGACCTTCGAAATCTGGCTGCCTCTCAAGGGCTGAACACAGCTTTTGAGAATCTCTGCCGCGGTTTTATGCATGCATTGGCGACCGAAATCGGCCACAATTCATCATGTCGGTCGGTTTTCCGCCAGCCCCGGTGAAATTTTCCGGTAAATCACCCCCGTATGGCATGCAGGAGAGGCTATGGAACGAATTCTGATTGTCGATGACGAAGCGTTTATTCGGGAGAACCTCGAGCGGATCCTCGAGGAAGAGGGTTATCGACCCTACTCGACCGCGAGTATCGAAGCCGCGGTCCAGGAAGTCAGCGAAGAGGATGTCGATCTGGTTCTGCTCGATTTGAATCTGGGCAGCAAAAGCGGCCTGGATGTGTTACGTGCCATGCGGGAGGTCGACCCGGAAATTCTGGTGATCATCATCACCGGCTACGGAACCGTGGAAAGTGCCGTCGAAGCTTTGAAGCTGGGGGCCTACGATTACATCAAAAAGCCCTTCAAGGCCGATGCGATCCGTCTGATCGTCCGCCTGGCCCTGGAGACCCAGCATCTCAAGCGCGAGGTCAGGCAGCTGCGCCGCGGCAATCCGTTGCATGACCTGCCCGATGATTCGGTGATGGTCGGTTCCAGCGCCGAATTGACCCAGATCTACCGGCAGATCCGGGAGGTAGCGAAACACCAGACCGCTACTGTCCTGGTGACCGGCGAATCAGGGACCGGCAAGGAACTGGTCGCCCGCGCGGTGCATCATCTCTCGCCGCGCAGAGAGCGTCCATTTATTGAAATCAATTGCGGCTCCCTGCCATTCAACCTGCTCGAGACTGAACTCTTCGGTCACGAACGCGGGGCGTTTACCGATGCCAAATCCCGTAAAATAGGGCTCCTCGAGGAAGCTGACGGCGGTACCATCTTTCTCGATGAGATCGGCGAAATGGATATGAACCTGCAGGTCAAACTACTGCGGGTCCTGGAGGACCGGAAAATCAGGCGGCTCGGCGGCACACGCAATATCGACATCGACGTCCGGGTCATTGCGGCCACCAACCGGGACCTGAAAGATGCGATCGAGCAGAAAGCCTTCCGGGAAGATCTCTTCTACCGCCTCAACGTATTTCCGATCCAGGTTCCGCCGCTGCGGGAGAGACGTGAGGACATCCCGGCCCTGCTGGACTTCTTCCTCAAGCACTTCAATAATGCTTTCAACAAGGAGATCCGCGAAATCTCCCGGGAGGCCCTGGACCTGCTGATGCACTATCACTGGCCTGGCAATGTCAGGGAATTGCGCAACGTCGTCGAGCGGATCTGCATCATGCATGACTGCGAAACGATCCAGCCCGATTTTCTGCCTCGCGAAATCTGGGGCAGGGAACCTCTCAAAAAATCATCCTTCGAATATCAGGTTCCTCCGGAAGGCATTGTTTTTGAAGAAATCGTCGAACAGGTCGAACAGAGTCTGATCGGTCAGGCGGTGGATATGACCGGCGGCAATGTGGCCAAAACGGCTCGCCTGCTCAGCCTGCCCCGGGGGACACTGCGCTATAAAATGGAAAAATACGGCCTTATGGAGAATCCCTGAGGCGTTTTTCGATCCCAGGCTTTTAATCTGGCCGGTGAGGTCTTCCGGCGCCGGTGGTTTCCGATTTTCCAGGTCTGCGCAACGCTGAACTCGTCCTTCTTATGCCAATCCCGACGGCATGGATGAGGGCCGCATCGGGTCGGGTAGGCCATGTTTTTTTCGGCACCCTTATCATTCCCGGATTCTCTGCTATGCTTGGGCGATATAAGTCGTGGTCTGCAGAGGGCAGGGTTCTTGAATCCCTGGGGTTTTCCGGTCGGTACTCTGCAGGCGTTGTGCCGGTAAAATCCCCCGTGAACTTATCGACAGGCAAATGGCCCCTCCTCTGCAAGACATTATCGATATCCCTTCGGTTCAGGGTTTGATGGCGTCTCTCTACCGTATAACCGGAATTCCGGCAACTATTCTTGACGAATCAGGAAAAGTCCTTCTAAAAAGTGGTTCGCCGACTCTGTGCGAGTTTTTTCACAAGGCGGCCCCGTTTACCCGAAACTGCTTTCTGGAAAAGAGTTTTCGCAGAGGGGTTGGCCGTCGCACGACCACCGAGGGCTGGACCGAGTTTTGCTGCGATAGTGGATTAATCGATGTCGGTGCGCAGATCATGATCGATAAGCGGCCGGTGGCCACCCTGCTGGTTGGGCCCATGCTGTACGAAACACCCAAACCGGCAGATTTCATGGCGCGAGCCGAAGAATTCGGCGAGCGCAAGGAAGCCTGGCTGCAGCACCTTGCGGAAGTCCCGGTAGTCGACCCCGCCTCCATTCCGGAGGTCCTGCAGTTTTATACCAGCCTGATCAAGATTCTCACCGACTATGCCCGGCGCTCGCTGCTGCATAATGAAGCGCGTGACGAGGCGGAGCATTCCAGGAGCAGGCTTCAGGATCTCTTCGCTCTGAATCCCGATGGCGTCGTCCTCGTCGATTTGCACGGACGCCTTTTACAGGTCAATCCTGGCCTGTCGCAAATCTTGGGGTATGCCGAAAAAGAGATGCTCAATGCCAACATCACCGATTACGTCAGCCCTGAATATGCCGGTCGGGTTTCCACGAGTATCCGGAAGGTTCTGAACGGGGAGGCGACCCTGTTCAAGGTTTCCCTGCGGCACCAGGACGGGCGGAAAGTCCCGGTTGAAATCCGTGCCCGCGACATCATGTTCGATGGCTGTCATGCAATCCTCGGCCAGGTGCGGGATATGAGTGAACGCCTGCAGTCCGAACAAGCGCTGCTGGAAAGCGAGGAACGCTTTCGCGGCGTGTTCCAGGAGGCCGGCATCGGCATGGCACTGACCGACCAGGATGGCCGATTCGTTCAGGTGAATTCCGAGTTCTGCCGGTTCCTGGGTTATTCCGAAAGGGAACTTTTGCAAAAGAACATCGACGATATCACTCATTCGGAAGATCGGCTGCCGGGCAAGCAACTCAGGGCGGATGCCCTGGCAGGCAAACGGTCGGTGGTCAGCGCCCAGAAACGCTATCTGCACAAAGACGGTTCGATCGTCTGGGGCAGCCTGACGACTGTGTACCGGGTTGGCGGCCCGCATTCGTCGCCGTTATCCGTCGTCATGGTTCAGGACATTACGGCTCAGAAACTGGCTCAGGAAGCGGCGCAGGCCAGTGAGGCCACTTTGAAAAGCATTCTCACCGCCGTACCTGTGAGTGTCGGCCTGGTCCGGAACCGGGTCTTCTGTTGGGTCAATCGCTGGATGGTCGAGGAACTCGGCTATGCCGAGGAGGAATTGATCGGTCAAAACGCCCGGCTCCTCTACGAAAGCGACGAAGAATACGAGAGGATCGGCCGGGAAAAGTATGATCGGGTCAAAGCCGGTCATATGGGCGAGGTCAAGACCCGATTCCTGTGCAGGGACGGACGGGGGATTGATGTGCTGGTCCGTTCGGTACCGATCGATCCCGAGACCCTTGATGCGGGAGTGATTTTTGCGGCACTGAACATCTCCGAACTTCAGAAAGCCGACCTTGAACTGCGCAAAGCCCTCGGCGAAGCGGAAACCGCCCGTCAGCAGATGTTCGGAATCCTGCGCTCGGTGGTCGCAGGCCTGATCGTGATCGATCTCGAGGGTCGGATCTCGATGATGAACCCCTCGGTCGAATCCCTGCTGGGGCGAAAGGCTGCAGACATGATCGGCAAACCGGTCGATCAGTTGATCGAATCCCGGGAGTTTCTGGGAAAAGTCGATCTGGCGCTGGCCGGGTCCGAGCAGCCCGATGCGGTTGAACTGGCGCTTGGCAAAAATTGTCTGCAGATCAAAGTGACTTCGGTCAAGGATATGCAAGGCATTGTCCGAGGCGCGGTCGCCATTTTGCGCGATGTGACCCGCGAGCATGCCATCAACCAGATGAAAGATGAGTTCATCTCGGCGGCCGCCCATGAACTGCGCACGCCGATGACTTCAATCCTGGGCTATACGGAACTGATGCTGGATCAGCTGGAGGACTTCGAAACCGACCAGCTGAAAGATTTTTTACAGGTCGTTTTTGAACGGTCGCTGTCTTTGAGCCAGATCATCAGCGATATGCTCGATTTGAGCCGGGTCCAGTCTGGGCGCCTGATCAGTCTGGAGAAATCGCCGGGCCAGCTGCTTGACCTGGCAAGGCAGATCGTTTCATCCTATGAATACAACAACACGGGCTGCAATCTGGTCATCGAGGCTGACGATGATCTGCCGATGATGCTGTTCGATGCCCGCAAAATGACCCAGGTCTTCGACAATCTTCTCAGCAACGCCGTCAAATTTTCACCGCAAGGCGGTAAAATTACCCTGAGCCTGCACCGAGAACTCCCGGGAGTTACGGTTGCGGTCAAAGATCAGGGGATCGGGATGTCGCCCCAGCAGCAGGAAAGAATCTTCGATAAGTTTTTCCGGGCTGATTATTCCAACACGGCCGCCAGCGGGCTCGGTCTCGGCATGACCCTGGTCAAGAGCATCGTCGAGGGACACGGCGGCAAAATCTGGGTCGAGAGTGAAGTCGGCAGCGGGACTTCCGTGTTTTTCTCACTGCCGATCATTCAGTAAGGGAAAAAAGGCAACCGTGAAAACCATTCTGATTGTTGAAGACCAGGAAGATGTCCAGAAACTGCTCAAGGTCGCCCTGAATGGCTCGGGATGGGCCCTGCTGCATGCCCTGGATGCGGCCGACGGGCTGAAGCTGGCCCGGGAACGAACCCCCGACCTGGTCCTGCTCGACATCATGATGCCGGGCAGTATGGATGGTCTCGGCCTTCTCAAGACCCTGAGGGAGAATGCAGAGACGGCCCGGGCCAAGATCATTGTCATTTCGGCCAGGGCTCAGCACCAGGACCAGGAAGCGGCGATGAAGGCCGGCGCCAATGCCTATGTTACCAAGCCTTTCAGGCTTGCCGAACTGAAAAGTCTGATCGAGAAAATGCTCGCCTGATAGCAAAGATCGGTTCCTCCGCAAACCTCCAAGCTGTTTCCGGAGCCGCATGCCGCGGTCTCTTCGCTCAGGATGAGGCCGGCTTGTCCTTTCCACAGCCGGACCGTTACCGGTCCGGGGCCTCTCGACCTGGCTCCGCCGCTGGGTTATAATACTCGAAAATAACAGCACGTTTTCTTAACCTTTTGGAGATCAGCAATGCGTTTTTTTCTGAGGCGGATTTGGTTCGCCACCCTGCTTTCGATTATCATGACGACTTTCGCCGCGGCGGCCACCCTGGAGGACCGGGTGATTGAACATCGCCTGGAAAACGGTCTTTTACTGCTGGTGGTGGAGCGGCACGATGCTCCGGTGGTGTCCGCCT
>DATFJP010000274.1:0-27741 GCA_035269105.1 Desulfuromonadales bacterium | reverse complement strand
GTGATCCGGCGGTTCTGTATGGAAGGGCCGTCGCTCAACGGATAAAAGGTACTCCGGGGATAACAGGCTTATCTCCCCCAAGAGTTCACATCGACGGGGAGGTTTGGCACCTCGATGTCGGCTCATCACATCCTGGGGCTGAAGCAGGTCCCAAGGGTTCGGCTGTTCGCCGATTAAAGTGGTACGCGAGCTGGGTTTAAAACGTCGTGAGACAGTTTGGTCCCTATCTGCCGTGGGCGTAGGAGATTTGAGAGGATCTGTTCCTAGTACGAGAGGACCGGAATGGACGAACCGCTGGTGTACCTGTTGTCCCGCCAGGGGCAATGGCAGGGTAGCTACGTTCGGTAAGGATAACCGCTGAAAGCATCTAAGCGGGAAGCCCCCCTCAAGACAAGATCTCCCTGGACTTCGGTCCCTGAAGGTCCGTCGAAGACGACGACGTTGATAGGCCGGCGGTGTAAGCACAGCAATGTGTTCAGCTAACCGGTACTAATCGACCGTGAGGCTTGACCATAAAAAGTTTCGTGAAGGTGGGGGAGGTTCACCTCCCCCTCCCTTCCATAAAGCGATCGGTTTATGCCAACAACGCTGCATCACAGTCATTCTGTTCTAGCAATTGTTGCCGAATATACGCTTTTCGGTGGCTATAGCGTAGGGGTCACACCTGTTCCCATCCCGAACACAGAAGTTAAGCCCTACAGCGCCGATGATACTGCCCGGGTAACTGGGTGGGAAAGTAGGTCGCCGCCGAAATTATTTGGAAAGCCCCGTCTCATACGAGACGGGGCTTTTTTTTTAAATAAAAAACCACGGTTTGATGTTTCGCCTCTGCCTCTCCCTGTCACCTCGCGTTTCCCTCCACCAGTCAGAGAAAACTCAGTCGAAATACGCGGTAATGTCGAGCCCGCGGCTCAGGGGATCTACGTCGCCGACGATCCGGTCATGTTCGTCGGGAAGCAGGTCCATATTCACCGGGTCTCTGTCCGGCTGGCCGCTGGCATCGAAAAGTCGACGTAATTTGAGATGGTTGTTGCCGTTCGAGCCGAATCCCGTGACCAGAGCGATTTCCCCACTGGCCAGACGCAGCAGGCTGCCGACCGGATACTCGCCAAGGTGGCGAATGAAACGTTCGAGGCATTTGCCGTGCAGGTGGGTATTTTTGACGGCCAGCATGCGGCGAATTGCCTCGCGCGGCGGTACCGGGCGCTGGTAAGCACGGTGCGTGGTCATGGCATCGTAGTGGTCGGCGATCGTGACCATGTCAACCAGCGGCGATATTTCCCGTTGGGAACGCGGCGGGTAGCCGGCCCGGTTGAAATGCAAATGGTGAAAATGAACCATATCGATCACTTCCTGCGGGATGCCGGGCACCTGGGTAATCAGCTCGACTCCCTGGTCGGGATGGCGCCGGACTTCCGCCAGTTCGGCGTGGGTCAGCCGGCCTGGCTTGGTGATGATCTCCAGGGGAATTCTCAGTTTGCCGATGTCGTGGATCATGCCGCCGAAGGCCAGCAACTGAAGCTGCTGCGGGTGTGCTTCGCAGGCACGGCCGACCGTCAGAGAAATGATGCCGACATTGACCGAATGGTGGAAGGTATAATTGTCGTAATCCTTGATCTGCGCCAGGGCAAACAGGGCGTGCTCCTGACGCAGGACCGACTGGACCATGTCCTTTGAAACACTGCGGATCAACTCGGTTGAAGGAATGCGGCCGCCCTGGATATCCCTGAACACCTGGTCCACCGCTTTGATGGCGGAGTTGTAAACAACTCGCGGTTTTTCTTCGTCCTGGAGGAGAGTGACGATGCGGAGGTGATGGATGCGGCTTGCCGATAACTCCATTTCGAAGTTGCTGCCGTCCTGCATGCATCTGGTGGCCAGGGCGAAAAAACTTTCCAGTTCGCCAAGGGTCAAACCCCGGACCAGTTCGACTCCGTCGATTTCCAGGGAAGTCAAAAGGTCGACAGCTTCGGCCTCTGCAATATGTGGATCGGCGAAGAGATGCTCCTCGATGAACAGCGTTCCCTCCACCAGGCCGATGCGCAAGGGAGATCTCGCCAGCAGCAGGTGGGTGAGTTGTTCATAGCAGCCGATAGTTTTATGCTCGCGGCTGGGGTGTCCTGAAGGGTACATGCGATAGCTTATCCAGGCGCCGACCAACTGGTTAATCGTCTGATGTGCCTGTCGAATATCCACGGTTCACATCCTGCCCGTTTTGTTTCTCTTGCGGCTTTTCAAGGAGCGCGCTGAGGTTTAGATTTTCAGCCGGAAGATTGCCCTGGGGGCTTACTTGCGCAATTCAATTCCATACGCCTTGATCTTGCGATGCAGGTTGGAGCGTTCGATGCCAACGGCCTCGGCCGTCCGAGAAATGTTCCAGCTGTTCTCTTCGAGCTTGTGCAGGAGAAATTCCTTTTCGAACTCTTCCTTCGCCTCGCGGAACGAGGGGGCTTCCAGGCTCCTGATTTGCTCCTGGGTTTTCTGTGCTTTTCCGGCCCTGTCGAAAAAGGCCTGAGGCAGCATTCCTTTATTTATCTGCTGGTCAGGGCTCATGATAACGACCCGTTCAATCAGATTCTTAAGTTCGCGGACATTGCCGGGCCAGTTGTAGTCGACCAGATAATCCATGGCTTCGGGCTCCATGAACTTGATCTCCCGACTTTCCTTCCTGCAGAAATGGGCCAGAAAATGATTGACCAGCAGCGGGATATCTTTCCGCCTTTCCCGGAGTGGCGGAACGTGAAAGGGAATGACATTCAGGCGATAAAAGAGGTCTTCCCGGAAACGGCCTTCGGCAATCTCTTCTTCAATATCCTTGTTGGTGGCGGCAATCACGCGAACATCAACTTCAATTGTTTTATTGCCGCCGACTCGCTCGAATTTTCTCTCCTGAAGGATGCGCAGGACCTTGGCCTGCGTTTTCAGACTCATATCGCCGATTTCATCGAGAAACAGTGTTCCCTCATGGGCCTGATCGAATTTGCCGCGCCGCTGGGTCGTCGCACCGGTGAATGAGCCTTTTTCGTGTCCGAACAATTCGGATTCAATCAGTTCTTCGGGGATCGCCGCGCAGTTGACTTCGACAAAAGGCTTCTCCTGACGTTTGGAAAGATTATGGATTGCCCTGGCGACCAGCTCCTTGCCGGTGCCGTTTTCGCCGGTAATCAGAACCCATCCTGAGGTCGGCGCGGCAATTTCGATCTGTCTTTTGAGCGTCAGGATCGGTTCGCTGGTACCGATCATTTCATAATCCTTGGCGATTTTCGCCCTGAGTTCGCGGTTCTCTTCGACGAGCTGACCAATCTTCAAAGCATTTTCGGTGCTGAGCAGCAGCTTTTCCAGCGAAAGCGGTTTTTCGATAAAATCGTACGCGCCGAGCTTGGTGGCCTTGACCGCGGTTTCGATCGTGCCGTGCCCGCTCATCATGACCACAATCTGATCAGGGTAAATCTCGCGGATCTTGGTCAGGGTTTCCAGCCCGTCCATGCCGGGCATCCAGATATCGAGCAGGATCAGGTCAGGTTTTTCATCACGGAGAAGCAGAAGAGCCGCCTCACCGCTTTCCGCGGTCAACGGAGTAAAGCCTTCGTCGAGCAAGATACCCGACAGGCTTTCGCGAATGCTCTTCTCATCATCAACTATCAGGACGGTATGCATAATTCCTCATCAGAATGGAAGTTCAGGTTTGGCGTGCTGTGGTGGTGACCGGAAGCTCGATGGTGAAGCGGGTTCCTCTCGGTTCGTTGTCCCTGACCCGGATGTAGCCATTGTGGTCGGAAACGATGGTGGATACAATGGCCAGGCCCAGTCCGGTTCCGGTCTTTTTGGTTGAGAAATAAGGTTCGAACAGGCGCGGTTTGTCATCTTTCGGAATGCCGCTGCCATTATCGCTGACCGTCAAGGTTGCCATCTGCAGAGCGGGGTTATAGGTGGTCATTAGTTCGATTTCGCCGTCTCTGCCGACCGCTGAAACGGCATTGTCGATCAGGTTGATCACTGCTCGTTTGATCTGTTCACGGTCTAAATTGAATTCAGGCAGATTCGAGGCCACGTGGAAGCGGAAGGCAATCTCCTTGTGGGCCTCCTGGAACAAAACCAGTGCCTCGGAGACAACCTCATTCAGACTGTTGAGAGTCGGGTTGCTGGCCGGCATCCGGGCAAAATTGGAAAACTCGTTGACCAGATTTTTCAGATCATCGACCTGCTTGATAATCATATGGGTGCATTCCTCAAAAACGGTGTCATCTTCGGAAAACTGGGACTGGTAACGCCGACGCAGCCGCTGTGCGGAAAGCTGGATCGGTGTCAGGGGGTTTTTGATCTCATGGGCAATGCGGCGCGCGACCTCCCGCCAGGCGGCCATGCGCTGGGCCTTGAGCAGTTGGGTCAAATCGTCGAAAACGACGACGGTGCCCATGAATTCCCCGGTTTCGTCGCGCAGAGTCGTAACGTTCACCAGCAGGGTCAGCTCCACATCCCGAATGGTCACCGCGACCTGCCGGCGGATGGTATTCTTTCCCGAGTTTACCATCTCCTTGAGGATTTCTTTGACCATCGGCAGATAGTCCGGACCGACCACATCACGGAAGTTCTTGCCGAGGATCTTCTGGGTCTTCAGGCCGAGAAGTCTCTCCGCGGATTTGTTGATGGTCGTCAGGTTTCCCTGGCTGTCGATCGAAATCACTCCCGCAGTGACGTTGGCAAGGACCGTTTCCATGTAGCGGCGGCGTTGTTCCAGTTCCAGATTGGAAGACTGGAGCTCACGATTGGCGTGGCGGATGGCTTTCTGTCCCTGACGTAAATCAAAGGTCATCTTGTTGAAGGATTCCACCAGGGTGCCGACCTCGTCATTGCTGTAGCTGGAAATGGTGACATCCAGATCCCCTTCAGCAACCCGGTTGGTTGCGATTGCCAACTCCTGAATCGGCTCGGTGATGCCGCGTGCCAGATAAAATCCGGCCCAGGTGGCCAGAAAAATAATGACGAGGGCAATGATCAGCAGAAACATCACATAGCCCTTCTGAATCCGGCCCTTGATGTCCTTGGTACTCTTGAACTGTTCGAATGAGGACTTGATCTCATTCATTTTCTTGACCAGGGAGTAGGGTACATAGTAATTGACGACCACCACGGCGACTACATCTTCCGGGTTCCAGTTCGAGTAAACCGGTACGATGCCGCGAATCAAGTCCGCCCGGCCGATGGGACTGATGCGGGTGAAGCGGTTGCCCTGCAAGCCTTCCCGGATGCTGTCGGAACCCGGATCGGTAAATTCGGCGACCGGAACCTGGGGGTTAACGGCCCTGACCAGCTCTTCGTAGGTCGATGAGAAAACTTCGACGATGCCCAGATTGTATTCCTTCTGCTTTTGATGGATCAGCTCTTCGAGAGCCGGCAGGTTCTCTTCGTTGAGCAGTTTATTGTCTTTGATGAGCTGGGAAATCTGCTCGGCATAATAGAGGGCATTGCTGGCGGAGTTCTTGTAATAGGTCTGCGCCACTTCAAGGGATTCCTCCAGAGATTCTTCGATCTGCGTGTTAAACCAGTTTTCGATGGAATTGGTGATAAATCCCGCGGAGACGAAAAACAGGAGCATGGTGGGCACCAGCGCCAGGCTGACAAAGGCCAGGGTCAGTTTACTGCGCAGGTGCGAACCGGGCAAACCGCGCCGCCGCTCGAGAAGTAGCTTGAAGATATTGCGCAGAACCAGAAACAGGCACAGGATGATGAACAGGATGTTCAGGTTGATCAGCGCCAGGGCGAGAATGTTGCCGGTCAGAGGAATTTCGGTCGGCAGGTTGAACAGCTGGTTCTGGTAGCGCAGGGATAAGGCCACCAGCAGAATAATGGCAATCGCCAGCAGCCATTCGCGCAGGCGCTTGCGCGACTCGGCGGCGGAAATTGGTGCTTTTTTTTGCGGTTTCTTGGCGGGCATAGGCAGTTTTTTTCTTGCCGTTATTTTAGGCGCAAAAGGTACTGGTATGCAAGGGCCGGATGTCGATCATGACGAAGGTTTTGACCGGCATCCTCCATATTCGGATCTGCGGCAGTCAAACGGATCTGCAGGCACGCAGATTCAGGGAGATTCATGCATCATAAAAAAAGGCAGCCTGACGGCTGCCTCGAAAATAATGTGGATGCATGTTC
Source organism: Desulfuromonadales bacterium (assembly GCA_035269105.1). Lineage (GTDB taxonomy): Bacteria > Desulfobacterota > Desulfuromonadia > Desulfuromonadales > BM103 > JAQYVZ01. Next base: position 21,594 of record DATFJP010000274.1, on the reverse strand, counting down.
ACGCTTTGGACAGGGCCAGGTCCGAAGCGAAGGCCGGCATGGTTGCAGTGAGGGCTTCCTTGAGATCCCGTTCGCTGAATTCCAGCAACTGCCAGGCTTCGGGGGTCGCGAGAATTTTCTGAACAAGCTGGTGGTTGATCTCATGACCGGCTTTATAGGCCCGCACATGGCCGAGAATCGGATAGCCGATCAGGCTCAGATCGCCAATGGAATCAAGAATCTTGTGCCTGACGAACTCATCCTGGAAGCGGAGCCCCTCAGGGTTAAGGATCTTCTCGTCATCGACCACAATGGCATTGTCAAGTGAACCACCCCGCGCCAGGCCGGCGGCTTTGAGCTGCTCGACATCACGCATAAAACCGAAGGTTCGCGCGGGCGCGAGTTCGCGGCGGAAACCCTCGGTGGAAACTTTGACGGACCTTTGCTGCAGAGCAATGCAGGGGTGCTGGAAGGCGATATCGAACGTCACCCGGAAGAACCGGGAGGGAATGATGCTGAGTCTTTTCTCGCCGTCAATAATGGAGATAGGCTCTCGAATCGCGAGGAATTTGCGGCTTTCGTTAAGATTGCAAATGCCAGCGTCTTCGAGAATCGACGTGAAGGGGGCCGCACTGCCGTCCATGATCGGAACTTCCGGCCCGTCGATGTCGATATGAAGATTATCTACGCCGTAAGCGCAAAGCGCTGCGAGCAGATGTTCTACGGTCGAAATCCGGGTCTTTCCACGGCCGAGGACAGTTGCCAGGCGCGTGTCGACCACGTTGTCCGAACGGGCTGCAATGGAAACGGTTTTGCCATCCTCGCGGCGGTGGAAAAGGAGGCCTGTGCCCGCGTCGGCCGGCCGTAACAGCATGTTGATACGTTGGCCGGTGTGCAGTCCGATGCCGGAAATGGCGACCTGCTCGGCAATGGTTCTTTGATAAATCACAAGACGGTCTTTTCTTTATTTAGGGGTTGTCGCAAACTCCCACAGACATATGCAATTATTCTGCCAACTGAGAACCCTGTTCTATCAATCTGTTTTTGTTAGGGTTTTGTAAGGGCAGAAAAAGGCCGCGGGCCGGCAGTCGTGACATTCCTGCAACGGCTGTGTCTCAAGGAACACACTGTGGACCCGATCAGGGTTGGCGCTGGCCATCGTAAATTTGGCGCCGAGCAGGAAGAATACCAGCAAGGCTTTTCAAGGATTCCCGCCAAATTCAGCTGTTGCTTTAGAGACGGCCGGACCTGAGAATGCCGATGGCCAGCCAGAGCCCCATGGCTCCTGCAATCAGGTAGCCGAGCAGGCCAAGCAACGGAAGCCCGAAAAGCATCGGACCTTTGTCGGTTTGAATGATCAGGGAAGAACCCACGATCAATGAACCGATAATCAGAGAAAAGGAAATCCGGTTGCTGGAACGGTCCAGATCGGTGACCAGCCTTTCCAGGCCACGGTGCTCCAGGTCGATCTTGAACTGATTGCGGTTCAGGCGGTTGAGGAATTCCTTGATATCCCGAGGCAGGTTGCGTACCAGAGATCCGTAGGCATTCATGACCTTCCACAGATCGCGGGAAATGTTTCCGGGGTGCATCTTTTGCTGAACAATGCGCTCGACGAACGGCCGCAGGTGTTCGATCATGTTGAATTCGGGATCAAGCTGACGGCCAATTCCCTCCATGGTGATCAAGGCCTTGGCAAGCAACATCAGATCGGGGGAGAGCTTGATGTGGTGCTGAACCAGAATTTCCAGAAACTCCGCCAGAAGTTTCCCGACCTTGATGTCCTGCAACAGAATATCGTAATACTCGTCGATGAACTCATCAAGGTCGCGTCGGAGGCTCTTCATGTCGGCCTCGTCGGTGAGTTCACCGGAATAAAGCAATTGGGATATGATGCTGTCGACGTCCCGTTCCAGGATGGCCTGCAGCAGGGAAATCAGCTCGTTTTTGAGATCCTGGCCAAGACGCCCGACCATGCCGTAATCCAGCATGCAAATCACGTTGTCGGGCAGGATAAAGATATTGCCGGGATGCGGATCGCCGTGAAACAGACCATGTTCCAGGACCTGCTCCAGAAAGATGTCGGCCCCGCGGCGCGCGATTTTCTGAAGATCGTAGCCGCGCCGCCGCAATTCTTCGTACTCTGAGACTTTGATGCCGGGAATGAACTCCATGGTCAGGATCGTTGCCCGGGAATGCTCCCAGAAAACCCTGGGGATATAGACCGTTTCGTTTTCCGCAAAATTTGCCGCAAAACGCTCTACGGTGCGCCCCTCGCGGTTGAAGTCCAGTTCCCTGGTGATGGTCCGACGAAATTCATCGACCAGACCGCAGGGGCTGAAGCGGTCGGCGCCCTCGATATGTTCTTCGATCAGATAGGCCAGTCCGGCCAGAATATCCAGATCGGTCTCGATGGTTTTGACGATGCCCGGCCGTCGCACCTTGATCGCCACTTGCTCACCGGAGTGCAGTCGGCCGACGTGCACCTGGGCGATCGAGGCCGTGGCGATCGGTTTGGCCTGGAATTCGGCAAAGATTTTTTCGACCGGTTCCTCCAGTTCCTCCCGCATGAGACCTTTAATCTCAGAGACGGGGACGGGCGGGAGTTTGTCCTGGAGTTTGCGGAATTCGTCGACGTAAGGGGCCGGCAGGATGTCGGCGCGGGTGGAGAGCAATTGCCCGAGCTTGATAAAGGTAGGGCCAAGTTCTTCCATCGCCAGGCGCATGCGCTGCGGTTGAGTCAGGCGTTCGATCGACTTGTCGGTTTTGCCGAAAGTCATCAGCCGGCGGCCGAGCTCGATGTAATAGCCGATATTCATCTGCTCGACGAAATGGCCGAAGCCGTATTTGATCAGAACCCCGAGGACAGTCCGGTAGCGTCGGATGGTCCGGATGTTCCTGGGGACGCGCATTATTGGCAGCATGGACAGGAAACCGGTTTCAGGAATTGGATTCCTTCAGTTTTTTTTCAAGCTGGGTCACGCGTCTTTTCAGCTTGGCGAGTTCTTCAGTGGTGACCAGCCCCATGCGCTCAGAAGCTTTCTTGACTTCCTCCTGGGCCATTTTTTCCAGCTTCTTCTGGTTCTCTTCGGCGGCATCCTGAACCTTTTTCAGGAAGGCCCGTCCCTCCTCTTCGGAAACATTGAGTTTCTGACGCATTTCAGCCATTAATTCCTCCGCTTTTTGCTGACTCAGGGTCATTGCTCCAACTGCGGTCAGTAGGGTTTTCTCGAACATTTCAATCATTTTGAACCTCCTCGCTTTATAACTCTTTGAAATAAAAGAGACTTTGAGAAAAGCATAACAGAAAAAGGCCGGCTTTCAATTGTCCGTGGGCAAATTATGATGGCGTCGCAAAAACTCGTCAACTGCTGCGTTGCTGCAATTGCTCTCGCTGCTTCGACGTACGTAATTACGCCTCATTGCTCGACAATCGCGCACCTTGCATTTGGCGCTTTTTGCTTAGCCAGCGCATCATCTGCTTTCTTGTGAAAGCATCAAATTATGGATCGATGATAAAGCCGCGCGCGCCGCAGTTTCGCCTGCGGTGATGATTTCATCGGCCCGATGAAACTCCAGGAGATTAATGCCGTTGAGGTTCGGCCTGATCACCAGGTCGCGCGTATTCCTGGCGAGCCGCAAGTGGTTGATCTCGTTTTCCATGATGGCGACGCTCTGGGCGCAGACCCGGAAGATGTTGGGTACCCGCCGCTGGCCTTCCTCCTGAAGCGAGGCCGATGGTTCAGGCTGCCTTGTGATGCGGCGGGCCAGCTGTTCGATGCCTGAGGCGCTGAAAAGATCCCGCAGCGGACCAGCAGCCTGGGTCCTGTTCCGACCGGCCGGAAGAAAAGCCTCGGGCGTCTGTTTTTTGACCTCGGGAATTGCGCACACACCGATTACGGCTTCCGCCCCCAAGCTGTGAGCCACATCCGTGGGGACCGGTTGACAAAGGCCGCCGTCCACCAGGAAGCGGTTGCCGAAGCGGACCGGGGAAAAGATGCCCGGAAACGCCAGGCCGGCCCGAAGACCTTCGAGCAGATCGCCTTTCCTGATGATGATTGCTTCGCCGGTCTCGATATCCGTGGCGGTGATCGCCAGCGGTATGGTCAACTCTTCGAAAGTTCTGACCGGAAGCAGTTCGGCCATGAAGGCCATCAGTTTTTTGCCGTCGATCAGACCAGAGGTCGGCAGCACGGGGTCCAGAAGCCGGGTCAGCCGCCTCCAGTCGATGGCGAGAGCCGTTTCCTCAATGCGGTGAATCGGGACATCGGCGGCATAGAGAGCGCCGATGAATGCGCCCATGGAGGTGCCCGCGATCAGATCGCAATGGATCCCCTCTTCTTCGAGAACCTTGATAACGCCAATATGGGCAAGCCCTCGAGCGGCGCCACTGCCGAGAGCCAGGCCCAGTCGGTGAGGGGAGGATGTCGGTTCGCTCACCGTCGGCTCCCAGGAGGCTGTCGGACGACCCATGAACTGGCTGCAAATTCGATCCTTCGGCCCATATTTCAGCTCCTTTTTGCCCCATAGCTACGGCTATGAGCCCGCAAACGATCTGCAATCTGTTCTCGAAGCCTCGAATTTTCGCTTCAGTCCGGATCGTCCGACAGTCTCCTAGCGCCGGAACAGCCAGAAAAGGAAAGAGATCAGAGCGGAAACCAGCAAGCAGGTGCCAAGGGGGAAGTAAAAAGAGAAACCTTCCCGTTCGATCCGGATATCACCGGGCAGTCTGCCCAGCCAGGGCAACTTGCCGCCGTAGGACAGGAAAAGGCCGGCGCCGACCAGGCACACCCCTAAAATGATCAGTGATTTTCCCATGCCTTACATGATTTCAAGATTCCTGCACGCTTCGGCCAGCTGTTGTCTAATTGGTTTTCGTTCGGAAACGGCCCTTTTCCGCAATCTCTGCGTCAATCGGCGAATTTGATTGTGCGGCGTAAAGGACTACGCCTCCGCTCAAATTCTTGATTTCCTTGACCTTGCGAAAAATTGCTCGTTTCCGGATCGAAAACTGCAGTCGCGCCATCCGGAGTTTCCGGATGGACACTAATTGGGTTTAATCGGGTAAAAACTGTCTTTTTCCGAATAGATGCAACCGCAATACATCTGCTGATGGAGATCCAGGTCCCGAGCGGTCTTGTGAGCTTTGTCCCAGGCCATGCGAAAATCCTGATATAAGAACGAGATATCGAAGAGCTCTGCGAATTCCTGACCGAAAGCACGAATCACGGCGTGATCCTGGTAGGGCGAGGCCAGCAGACTGGTACTGAAGGCGTCAAAACCATTGGCTGCCGCGAATTCCGCAGTGGTTCGCAGGCGGGTTTCGTAACAGAAACTGCAGCGCCCTGCCGGGTCCTGGGCCACCTGGGCAAGGAAGTCCTCGAGGCCGTACTCCTCGTTAAAAAAAACCTCCAGTGCGGACGCTTTGGCATAGTCGTTGACCGATTCGATACGCTTTCGAAACTCGGTGTAGGGATGAATGTTCGGGTTATAAAAAAAACCGGTGACGGATTGGTTGGCTTCCCGCATGATCCTGATCGGCAAAATGGCACAGGTAGCGCAACAGATATGGAGCAGAATTTTCATGAGGCACCGCGGACTTGGTTGAATGGCTCGGACAATGTAACATATTTTGCTGTAAGCACGCAAAAAAAGGCTTACCGCGGAGGGGGTTCAGAGCCCTGCGCTCAGGAGCGAAAATCAGCCAGCAGGTTGTCGATGCGCGGCAGGCCCTGTTGCTTCCAGATGCTCCGGGCCATTGACAGTGCCTGGGCTCTGACCGGAACCTGCCTGCGACATTCCCGCAGCAGGGCTCGCCAGAGCGTATCCATGTCCTCCAGGTACCGGGTCAGAATCTGTTCGGCAAGTGCGGCATCCGTTGGCAGTTCGACTCGGTCGCGGCCAAGCCGGGACGCCACCTGCAAAGCTCGCGACATTGCCTCGCTGTCCATTTCAATTTCCGAACCGTCAGCCGAACGCAAAAACACCTTGCCGAAGAAGCTGTCGAAGGGTTCCAAAGGTCCTGGAATTACAAACTCCTGCAGCGTCGGACGGAAATGGTGTCTCAAGTAGTCTTCCGGAAACTGCGGGATGCCGTCCACAAACACTGCCTCGGCAATCTGTCTGCGGATGCTCTGGCGTCGGCCGGGCCGGCCCCGGTTGCCAGGCTGATCCGAAGTTGGCACCGCCAGAGCGGGCAGTTTGCCCCAGCAGGCGCGCAGGATCCGGTCGAGGCGGGATCGTTCCGGTTGCTTTTTTCCGGCAGTCCAGTCAAGGACGGCAAATGCGCCAAGAACATCTTCGGCAGGCAGAAGCAGAGATGAGTCAGTCAGAATCTCCGGCAATTGTGCCAGGGGCGGTGGGTTCTCCCTGCCGAGCTGGTGCTGCAGGATGTGCAGACCGGCCGCGGAGTGGAAAAAAAGAAAGGCCTGACGAAGCCATTGCTGAGAGAGCTCTTTTTCGGGCGTTAGCTGAAAAGGTTGCAGCTGGCCGGCCAATACCAGCTCCAGCATTTCCCGGTCGCAGGCCAGGTAAAAGTTGATTAAAGCCGGCGAACCGATATCAACCGCTGCAGGCACAATGCGAACCGAACCGTCCCGGCGCCGCAGCTCCAGGAAATTCTCTCCGTTCCGGGGGGTGAAGGTCAAGAGAGTTCGGCCTTCTGCCGTGATGGTGCAGGTTGCCAGCTGCTGCCGGTTCAGCAAATATGCCCAAAGCAGCTTTGCGCCGGCGGAGAAGGCCCAACCTGGGTCGAGCATCAGCTGCAGCGAAGCAGAAGCGGGTATGAGGCCGGCCAGATGCAGAGCTTCCCAAACCCATAGCGGAGTGTTTGCGGGCAGGCTGAAGCGGTGATTGGGCCAGACTTCACGCAGCTTGAGCAGGCGCCGCCGACGGTCTTCCGGGTCAGCAGGCGCCGGGTCCGCTAGATAGGCGATGGCGCAAGATGGTGCCGCTGTTGCGGGCAATTCGGCGACGCTGCCGGTTTGCATCTCCGGCCAACCAGTGGTCTTCAGGGTGGCGAGCAGGTCCATGCCGGAGCGGTAGGCGGCTGCTGAAACCAGGATTCGGCTGGCCGGGAGCTGAGGCCAGGCAACGTTGACCGCCAAGCTTTTGCCCGGGTCGGGAGCCGGTGGCGAGAGTGGGGCGACGTCGAAAAAATCTGCGGCATAATGCAAAAGGATGGCAATGGATTCAGCAGCCCTGGCTCGATTGCAGGCCCATCCGAGCTGTTCCATCCGGTTGGCGAGATGATGGAAGCAAATGGAAGCTTCCCCGGAAAGTTGCGGTTCGCCATCGCCGATGGTCAGCCCCGTTCCCGGTGGCAGTTCGATGTCGGCCAAAGCATAGCTCATGACCCGTTCAAGCCGGTGTGGCTGGATGCTCGGCGGCAGGCGGTCCTCGGACAGAAGCAGCAGCAGCCGCCACAGGCTGAGCCAGACTTTCTCCCGGGACGAACTGGCGACCCAGTTGTCCGAGCGGGTGCCGTCTGCAGATGTTCTGCTGACCTCCCATTGGGCGCGCAGGGCTTCGCTCAGGGTCAACCGGCAAAGGTTGGCAAAATAATAGGGCGGCAGGTCCTCCGGCCCCATAAGGCCACTGACGGCGAAGATCTTGAGGCGGGCAAGCAGCTGGTCCAGGATATCCTCGAAATCCCGGGCGGTGACCGTCGGCTTGGCGGCCAGCTCCAGGGTCTCGAGCGGGGCGTCGCACACCTGGTGAACGGACCAGATCGAAACATTGCTGGCGGTCCATAGCACGAAATTGGTCAGGCCGAGGGCCGATGCGGCCCGTTGGCCGTGCCGGAAGCTTTCCGCATCCTTGCCGGGCGGCATCAGGATAACAGCGCCTGCCAGACAACTGGAGCGATTAATCCACAAGACGAGGTCCGGAGTTTCCGAGCCCTGGTCGCAGAAAAGCTCGGGGCGGGTCTCAACGCGGCGAAACGGATAGCGGCCGGTCGCGAGGCGCTGCTGGATCCAGATGTGGATTTGATCGCGGAAACTGTTCAGCGTTTGCTGATCCATGACGATTGACGTGGCGTTGGGGAGACCTGAAAACGGCCGGGGCCGGTCGGTCCTGAATAGGAAAGGGCCGTCACCGTGACGGCCCTCGGGGTAGTGTACAGCAGGGCTAGTTGCATGAGCACCCCCCGCAGTCGAAAACGTTAGCACAGGCCAGCGCCGCAGGCCAAGTACTTTCTAGGTCGGCCTTTCTTTTCCGGAGAAAAGAGGCCCCTGTTCACCGGGCAACTTGCGACCCAGATGCTGTACGGCCGCCGCTGTTGCCATGCGCCCGCGCGGCGTACGGTTCAAAAAACCCTGCTGGATCAGAAAGGGTTCGATCACATCTTCAATGGTATCTTTCTCTTCGCCAATGGCAGCAGCCAGGGTTTCCACACCGACGGGCCCGCCGCCGAACTTGTCGATAATCGTCTGCAAGAGGATTCGGTCCATCTGGTCGAAGCCCTGTTTGTCGACTTCGAGTCGCAGCAGGGCCTGGTCGGCCAACCCTTCCTCGATGGTGCCGTCGCCGTCCACCTCGGCGAAATCCCGGACCCGCCGCAGCAGTCGGTTGGCGATGCGTGGTGTGCCGCGGCTGCGCCGGGCAATTTCCCGGGCCCCCTGGGCGCTGATAGTCACATCCAGCAGTCGAGCACTGCGTGCGACAATGCTGGCCAGTTCTTCGCCGGTATAAAACTCCAGTCGACTGAAAACGCCGAAGCGGTCGCGCAGCGGCGAAGACAGCATGCCTGCCCGGGTGGTGGCGCCGACCAGGGTAAAGCGGGGAATGTCCAGCTTGATGGTTCTGGCGGATGGTCCCTGGCCGATCATGATGTCGAGTTGGAAGTCTTCCATGGCCGGGTAGAGGATTTCCTCGACAATCGGCGACAGTCGATGGATTTCATCAATGAACAGCACGTCGTGCGGTTCGAGATTGGTCAGGACCGCCGCCAGGTCTCCCGGCTTTTCAATCACCGGTCCGGAGGTGCTTTTTATGTTGACGCCCATTTCATTGGCGATGATGTGGGCCAGTGTGGTTTTGCCGAGCCCGGGCGGGCCGTAGAAAAGGACATGATCGAGGGCTTCGCCACGGCCTCTGGCTGCGGCGACGAAAACTTTCAGGTTGGCCTTGACTTTCGTCTGGCCGATATATTCCTCGAGGGTCTGCGGACGCAAGGAGGCTTCGAAAAGTTGTTCCTCCCCATGTGGCTGGGGGGTGATGATGCGTTCATCCATGGTGAAATCCCTTCAGCCTCACCTGACCAGAACCTTGAGCGCGCCCTTGAGGATATCCTCCATCGGTGTATTCGGTGCAATTTCCATGTTTTCCAGGATCTTGCGGGCCTGGTTTTCCTTGTAACCGAGATTGACCAGCGCCGAAACCACATCGTCGAGGGGCTTCGTCTTGCCGCCGCCGGTTGTCGATGGTTTGCCCGGCGGTTGGGAGAGTTCGGCGTCGCCGATTTTATCCTTGAGTTCGAGGACCAGGCGCTCGGCTGTTTTTTTGCCGATGCCGGGCAGTGCGGACAGGCGTTTGACGTCTCCGTCGGCAATGGCCGCCTGCAGGTCGGCGGCCGGGATGTGTGACAGGATATTGATCGCCAGCCTGGGGCCGACGCCGGAAATGCTGATCAACAGGGCAAACAGCTGTTTCTCATCGGTGGAGAGGAAACCGTACAGGTGCAGGGCATCTTCCCGGACATGGGTGTGTACGAACAGCTGAATCCGGCCGCTGTCGGGCAGCTTATAAAAGGTCGAGAGCGGGATGAAGAGCCGGTAGCCGACGCCATTCACGTCGAGAATGACGTGATCGACCGATTTGTAGGCGAGTTCGCCTTTGACCAGAGCTATCATGGCGTCCAACTTAAAGGGTTGATTATGTGGTGACGTATGAGATGCATTGGTTTCCTAGCGACGCCCGGTCTGTAGAACGGCCTGGTTCAAAGTGCGGCTGTTGGCATGACAAATAGCTACTGCCAGGGCATCAGCTGCATCCTCCTGAGCAATTTCCGGAAGATTCAACAGGGCCTTGACCATCTGCTGCACCTGCTGTTTTCCGGCATGGCCATAGCCGACGACCGCACTTTTGACCTGCAGGGCCGAGTATTCGCAGACCGGCAGGTTGGCATTGACGCCGGCCAGCATGGCCGTGCCGCGGGAATGGCCCAGGGTCAGCGCCGCTCGGGGGTTTTTCGCCAGAAAGACCTGCTCGATGCTCATTTCCGCCGGGTCATGGGTTGCAATAACCTGCTGCAGGCCATCGTAGATGATTTTCAGGCGGTCCGCCAGGGGCTGATTGCTGCGGGTGGCGACAATGCCGTTTTCGACATGCCGCAGACGGTTGCCTTCGACATCGATAATGCCGTAGCCGGTTATCCGCGTGCCTGGGTCGATGCCGAGAATTCTCATAGGAATTCAATTCTCAATTTTTAATTCTGAATTTTGAATTGAATTTTGAATTGAATTAAAAATCAAGAATTCAAAAGTCAAATTTGATCATGGCGTCAGTCCATGATTTTGGCCAGTTCCTCGTCGGAAATGTCGAAGTTGGCATAAACGTTCTGGACGTCGTCGTTGTCCTCGAGGGCGTCCATCAACTTGAGCATGGTCTCGGCTTGTTTGTCTTCCAGCGGCGTCAGGGTCGCGGCGATCATGGCGACCTCGGCAGTTTCGTATTCCAGGCCGGCTTCGTGCAAATGGTCGCGAACTTCGATAAAATCTGCCGGGTCGCTGATGACCTCATAGGTGTCACCTTCATCCTTGACGTCTTCGGCGCCGGCTTCGAGGGCGGCATCGAAAATCCGGTCGAAGTCCAGTTCGGTTTTGAAGGAAACCACGCCCTTGCGTTCGAACAGGAAGCTGACCGAGCCGCTGACGCCGAGGTTGCCGCCATACTTGCTGAAAATGTGGCGGACATCGGCCACTGTGCGCGTCCGATTGTCGGTGAGAAATTCGACAATCAGGGCGACACCGCCGGGACCGTAGCCTTCGAAAACCCCCTCTTCGTAATTAACACCGTCCAGATCGCCGGTGCCTTTCTTGATGGCCCGGTCGATATTGTCCTTCGGCATGTTGGCCTGCTTGGCCTTGTCCAGGGCCGTCCGCAGGCGGGGATTTGTGTCCGGGTCGCCGCCGCCGAGGCGTGCGGCGACGGTAATTTCCTTAATGATTTTGGTAAAGATTTTGCCCCGTTTGGCGTCCTGAGCGCCTTTGCGGTGCTTGATGTTTGCCCATTTGCTATGGCCAGCCATAAAGGAATGCTCCTTGGAGAATAATCGTGTCGCAAGATCCTGATAAACAGGCGAAATATCCTATCATGAAGAGAGATCGGCAACAAGCTTGCCGGCCCGAAACGACAGAGAGCCGGCCGAACGGCCGGCTCTCTGAGGGACCATGGAACCTCAAAGCTAATCTTCGCGCGGAGTTGCGCGGAATTCCACCACCTTGATGTTCTCGATGACTTCCTTGATGCCATCCGTGCTTTTGGCCAGGGAGATGGCCTTGTTCTTTTCGGCGTGGGAGTGAACCTGGCCGGAGAGTCTGACGATGCCGTCCCGGGCAACGATGTCGAGCAGAAAGGCATCGATTTCGCTCTTGGCCAGAATTGCGATTTCCACCCGCTTGCGAAGAATGAGGTCGGAAAGCTTCTGTTTGCATTCAGGCTTGCATTCGACCAGATTCTGGTCGTAGACGCTCTCCGCAATGACCTTGACGACCATCTCCGGGGAGAGCCGCTGGGTGTTGATGGTCAGGTCGTAGGCGAGTGGGTCGTCCCAGTCGCGGTCGAAGTAATACTTGATGAAGCCGGCTCGCTGCTGATCGCTCTTGCGAACCAGAACGCGGGCATAGTCGGGGTCCAGCCATTCCCGCTCGGCCCAGCGTTCCACCCGTTCTTCAAAGGGGGCGATGATGCGAACCCGCAGGACGCTGCGGATGTCTTTGAGCAGGTCCTGGCCGCCGCGGCCGTAAATGATGACATTTCCCCGGAGCGCATACTCAAGGACGATCAGTTCGATGAGATGCAGGTCCAGTTCCAGCTGGAAGTCCTGTTTTTCCACGAAATGCGGCGGCTTTTCATCGGCCAGCTCCACCGACTCCCGCGAGAGACCGTAGGAGTCGGCAACCTCCATGATTGCTTCGCCGTCCACCAGGGTATAACCCAGATGGTCGGCGAGCTCGTGGGCGATCGGAATGCTGCCGCTGCCCATTTGTCGTGAAATGGTGATGATTGCCATGATGAAACCTCGCAACTCCAGAATTAAATCGCCGCAATGTTACCAACTTGTTGTGCATATGGCAAGCATTAAGCCTGCGGGGACGGGCTCAGTAAACAGGCTTGAAATCGAAGCTGTGTCGGGCTTCGACGAATCGGACGGTGCGGCTTTTCGAGCGCATGACAATCGACTGAGTTTCGGCCCCGCCTGAGAAATACCGGACGCCCTGCAGCAGGTCGCCGTTAGTCACCCCGGTCGCGGCGAAAAACACATCACCGCGAGCCATCTCCTCGCAGTCGTAGACCCGTTCGAAATCCTCGATGCCCATCTGCCGGGCGCGGTTTCTCTCCTCCTCGTTCATGAACACCAGCCGGCCCTGCATGTCGCCGCCCATGCATTTGAGGGCGGCAGCTGCCAGGACGCCTTCCGGTGCCCCGCCAATGCCCATCAGCACGTCGATGCCGCTGGTTTCAACCGCCGCGGCGAAGGCGGGAGCGACGTCGCCGTCGCTGATCAAATGAATCCGGGCACCGGCCCGGCGGACCTCGGCAACGGTTTTGTCATGGCGGGGGCGATCGAGGATGACCACGGTCAGATCCTCCACGTAACAGTTTTTGGCTTCGGCGACCCGTTGGAGATTGTCGGTGGGAGAGGCATTGATGTCAATGGCCCCGCACGCCGCGGGGCCCACGGCAATTTTCTCCATATACATGTCGGGCGCATGCAGAAAGCCGCCTTTGCGGGCCAGGGCAATGGTCGCGATCGAGCCGTTTTTGCCCTTGGCGCAGATGTTGGTGCCTTCCAGGGGATCAACGGCAATATCCACCTCGGCACCTTTGCCGTTGCCGACCCGTTCGCCGATATACAGCATCGGCGCTTCGTCCATCTCGCCCTCGCCGATCACCACCGTGCCGTTCATCTCGATCGATTCCAGAGTCCGGCGCATCGCCTCGGTCGCAGCACTGTCGGCTGCCATTTTATCGCCTTTGCCGACCCAACGGCCGCAGGCCAGGGCGGCTGCTTCGGTGACCCTGACCAGTTCCAATGCCAGGTTGCGGTCCATCGCAAGACCTCCTCGGATTACGGTTTTGTCAAGAAGTTCAGCATGATGGCATTTTTTATGGGGAAAGACAAATCATTTTAAGGTTGGTCAGGGCCCGGATCAAAGTTAAAATACTAGGAGTCTGTCGACAGGCTCCTAGTTTGTCGGTTAACCCTTGAGAACTTGGGGAGCCGATCTGTCGCGAGAGACGAATTCAGAGTTTCCGCTTGCCACAGGTGAACGGTCCGGGTGGGTGATGACCGCCATTCCTTGGTAAGGCGGCGTGGAAAGTTCGCGACCATAACCGTGACGACTGGTTCCCCTGTGGCCGTACAGCAGGGTCAGGACCATGGCCAGGATCAGCAGCAGGGCGAGAAGCAGCAGCCAGACGTTGCAGCCGGATTTTTTCATTTCGGATTATCCTTTGCTTGCCGGATGGAATCCTGCTTGTGGCCGGCAGGGTGATTTTTCTTTTTGAGAGCATAGCAAATCATGGCTCGATTTTTTATCTGGGCTCATCGCGGCGCCTCGGCCGTTGCTCCCGAAAATACCCTCGCCGCGTTCACCGCGGCGCTTCAAGCCGGTGCCGATGGCATTGAACTGGATGTGCATCTGAGCCGGGACGGCGTGCCTGTGGTGATGCATGATGAAACCGTCGATCGGACCACCAATGGCTCCGGGCGGATTAGTGACCTGTCTCATGCCGAGATCCATGATCTCGACGCCGGCAGTTGGTTCGGACCCCGATGGCAGGGTGAAAAGGTCCCGACACTCGAAAAAGTTCTGGTCGGCTTTGCCGGTCGCCTGAAGTTGAATGTCGAGATCAAGGACATGGGTGCCGGGCGGCAGGTCCGGAATCTGCTGGCAAAGCATCCACGCGGGGATATGGTGATCTCATCGTTTGATCGGCCTTTGCTGCGCAAGCTTCGCGCAGCCGATTCCCGCCTGCCTCTGGCGGTCCTACTGGATCAGCCCGACTGGCATCGGGCGCTGGCCCTGGCGGGAAACCTGAAAGCCCTGGCCCTGCACCCCCGTATCGACCTGGTCAGCCGAACCCTGCTCGCCCGCAGCCGTCAGCTTGGCCTGCCGGTGTTCCCCTGGACGCTGGACGACCCCCTGGCCGCCCGCCGTCTGGTGAGCCAGGGCGCTGCCGGGATTTTCACCAACGATCCCGGCCGGATGATAGCGGCCTGGCGATGCTGATCCGTCCGGTCCGCGGCGATCGACCTTGTACTGGCCTGCAGTCTGCGCTAAACTGCCAGCTTTTAACAGGCAGCGATTGCTGGTGAAGAAAAGATGCCCGAGTCGACAGAAAATAGGGTTTTGACAGAGCTGTTGCGGGAACAGATTGCCCGGGAGGAGGGAATCCCTTTCGCCGAATTCATGCGGCAATGCCTCTACCACCCCGCTTACGGTTATTATATGACCGGCCGGCAGCGGATCGGTAAATCCGGGGATTTCTTTACGTCGAGTAGTGTCCATACCCTGTTCGGGCGGTTGATTGCCAGGCAGCTGGTGCAGATGGCAGAACTGCTCGGAGAGGGGCCCTTCCAGGTGTTCGAGCAGGGCGGCGGAGAGGGCTACCTGGCCCTTGATATCCTCGATGCCCTCGCCGCCGAGGCTCCGGCAGTCTATGCACGGCTGGATTATGTCCTGATCGAACTCAGCCCTGTCAGCCGCCGCCGCCAATCCGAGCGGCTTGCCGGTCATGCCGAAAAAGTCCGCTGGAGTGATGAAAACTGGTCACTTGACAGCGGTTGCCTGCTGACCAATGAATTGCTCGATGCCTTTCCGGTCCACCTCGTGGAAAAGCATCAGGGGCGGCTGCAGGAAGTGTTCGTGGTCAATGCTGAGAAAAACAGGTTTGGCGAGGAACTGCGTGAGCTGTCGACCCGGGATTTGGCCGATCATTTCGACTGGCTCGGGGTGCAACCCGTGGCAGGCAACCGCTGCGAAGTCAATCTCGCCGCGCCGCGCTGGATGCGCGAGACCGGCAAGCGGCTTGGCAGGGGCTTCGTCCTGACGATCGACTACGGCTATCCGGCTTTAGAATTGTACGCCCCGCACCGGCGCAGCGGCACCTTGATGTGCTACCATCGGCACCAGGCTGATGAAGATCCTTACGAAAAACCCGGTGAGAAGGACATTACCGCTCATGTCGACTTTACCGCCCTGCAGAAAGCCGGCGCGGAAGCCGGTCTGCAGTCGCTCTGGTTTGGTGAGCAGTATCGCTTTCTGATGGCGCTCGGTTTCGTCGAGGAACTTCTGCGTCTGCAGGAGAGAACTGCCGATGAAAAGGAAGCGCGCGCCCTGCGGCTGACGCTGAAGAACCTGATCATGCCCGAGGCCGGCATGGGTGAAACCTTCAAGGTCCTGGTGCAGGGCAAGCAGGTTGATCAACCGCAACTGCTGTGTGCACGCGCCCTCCGGGATCTGCCCTTTCCCGGCATGGGGTTCTAGGAATAGTTCCGGCGAAAACGGACAGGCGGCAAAAAGATTGTCGCGCAGCCGGCCGCTCCGGGCGAATTGCCGATGCCGGGCGGACGCGGTATAATACGGATAAAACAAACCCAACCAAGGAGAACCTGATGAAAGAACAAGTGCAGGAAGTGCTTGAATTGATCCGCCCCAACCTGCAGGCGGATGGCGGCGACGTTGAACTGGTCGATGTAACCGATGACGGGGTGGTCAGCGTCAGGCTGACCGGAGCCTGCGGTTCCTGCCCCATGTCGACCATGACTCTTAAAATGGGTATCGAGCGGACACTGGTGGAACGGGTCGAGGGTGTCAAGGAAGTTGTCCAAGTGTAAAGGGGGAGACTGTTATGCTCAAGATAAAAACCTTCGGCGAACCGCTGCAGCCCTTCAAGGCGCAGCGCGAACTCGATGAACTGGATGCCCGCATCAACAGTTTCATCGCTGAAAACGGCATCGGCCGGGTGATTTCGGTGAGCGATACCACGACCCAGGAAGGCGGCTCGACCTGCGGCCTGATCCGGGTTCTGGTATACGAGGAATAAACCGGAATTGCCGACGAACACCCGTTGAACAACCCGGGGGGAGCATGCGTGCTCCCCCCTTCGTCGATTTTTGCGCAAGAGAGTGCGTTTTTCTGAAAGGAACGTTCATGCGTACCAGTAATCCAATGATGAAGGAAAACGTCTTTACCCGCAGTCTGGCCGATGCCGAGCCGATGACCCTGCAGGGTGCGGTCAACAAGACGATTATCATGCTGGCGCTGGTAGTGATCGGCGCCGGCTATACCTGGAACCTGTTTTATAATCAGGGTCCCGCGGCCGTGCAGCCCTGGATGATGGGCGGTCTGATCGGCGGTCTGGTAGTGGCCCTGGTGACGATCTTCAAGCCGACCTGGTCGCCCTTCACGGCTCCGGTCTATGCGGTTCTGGAGGGACTGGCCCTGGGCGGGATCTCGGCGTTTTTCGAAGCGCGCTTTCCCGATATCGTGGTGCAGGCGGTGGCTCTGACCTTCGGCGTGCTTTTCTGCCTGCTGGTTGCCTACAAATCAGGGATGATCAAGGTGACGGAAAATTTCCGTCTGGGTGTCGTCGCTGCCACCGGCGGTATCTTTCTCGTCTATATGATCGGTTTCGTCGGATCTTTTTTCGGCTTCCAGATGCCCTACATCCACGAGTCCGGCGTGATCGGCATCGGTTTCAGCCTGTTCGTGGTGGTCATCGCTTCACTGAACCTGGTTCTCGATTTCGACTTCATTGAGCGGGGCCATGGCGTCGCCCCCAAGTACATGGAGTGGTATGCCGCCTTCGGCTTGATCGTTACCCTGGTCTGGCTTTACCTCGAGATCCTGCGCCTGCTGGCCAAAATACGCGAACGGTAAATCCGTCTCCCGTCTCCGCCTGAAGAACCGGCAACAGGCATCCACTAGGAGGGGCCAATGAAAATTTCCAAGCGTCTGCGGCAAGTGGTTCTCTGCCTGTCGGCGCTGTCGCTGGGCGCTCCCTGCCTGGGCGCGGCTGGGCCGGCAGCTGACCGCAACCTCGCGGCGGAAATTGAAAAGTTGACGATCGCTGTCGAGCGTCTGGCCGATCAGCAGGAGGCGGAACGGCAGCTGGCCGAGCAGCATGTCCTGTCTCGGAAGCTGGATACGGCCATCGCCTATCTTAATTTTCGCTCCCGGCGCATCGAGATGCTGGAGCAGGACCTGCAGGAAATGCGGGTGAGCCGCAACCAGATGGACACGATTCTGATGCAGATGGATGAAAAAGACCGGCTGCTGGAGGCGGACGCACGGTCGGGAACCATCGGTTCCAGCCCCGAGGCTGTCAAGGCTCGCCGTGAGCATGAACTGCGCATCAAGCTATTTCAGGAACGCATGGAGCAGATGGACCAGGAGATGGTGCTGCTCGAGAATAAGATCCAGGGGTTGCAGGACGAAATCAGCAGCGTCGAAAGTTTTGTACAGCGCCATCTCGAATTCTGAAGACCGCGTTTTCGGGCTCAAGCGTCCGGCATGACGAATCCGGGCCGGTTTGCCATCAACCCGGAACTTTTTTAGTGAGGAGGCTGTCGGACGATCCATGAACTGGCTGCAAATCCGATTCTTCGGCCATATTTCAGTTCCTTTTTGCCCCATAGCCTATGGCTATGAGCCTGCAAACGAGCTGAAATCTGTTCTCGAAGGCTCGAATTTTCGGTTCAGTCCGGATCGCCCGACAGCTTCCCAGAAGGAGTCAAACACTCATGAATGAATTGGCACGGTTGCAATTGGACAGGGAGAAGGCCTTGCTGCTGGTGATCGACGTCCAGGAAAAGCTGGTGGTCACCATGGAGCCGGACGCTTACCGACAAATGCTCGATACCCTCGAGATGCTGCTTGGCGGCATGGACCGGATGGGGATTCCGGCCGTCGTCACCGAACAGTACCCTCGCGGTCTGGGTTCCACCGTCCCGGAACTGGAGGCCGCCTGTCGGCAAGGCGTGGTCGAAAAAGTCAGCTTCGGCTGTTGCGGCGAGCCGGCCTTCCTGGAAAAACTCAAATCGTACGGCCGTTCCCAGATCGTCGTCACCGGCATGGAGGCCCATGTCTGCGTTTATCAGACCGTGCTGGGCCTGCTCGAAGCCGGCTTTCACGTGCATGTGGTCGGCGATGGCGTCATTTCCCGGCGGGAAAACGATCTAAAGGTCGGTCTCGATAGTGCCGCGCGGGCCGGCGCGGTTGTGACCACCGCGGAGATCGTCCTGTTCCAGCTGATGCAGAGTTCGAAGACACCCGAGTTCAAGGAGATTTCGGCGTTGATCAAGAATCGGGGGTAGGGGCGCGGCACATCGTAGGGACACGGCGCGCCGTGCCCCTACGGGTCAACCCCCTGTTTTCCGGTCCCTGAGGAAATCCGCAACCCGCAACAGCAACCCCTGCTCGGTCAGCAGGGCGCCGTGAGGGCACAATTCCTGGCAGCAGAAGCAGCGGATACAGCGGCTGTAGTCGATCCTCACCCGGTCCTTGCCAAGAGTCATCGCCTGCGGCGGACAATGGTCGACACAGTGGCCGCAGCGGATACAGCGGCCGGCTCTGACCGCCGGACGGGCCGTCAAGGAATTCTTGATCAGGTTCTTGACCGGTGCGGGCAGGCCGAAGTTGACGTCCGTGCTTTTGGCGGCTCGGAAGTGGGCCGGACGCAGGGCTGCGAGATGCTCTCCGCATAGCTCGATCCCGATCAAATCCGCGGCCTCACGGCCCCTCTCTCTTGCCACTTTCTGCACCCAGTTCAGGTCCGGCGGCAGGCCCAGGAGTTCGGCGGCCACGGTATCCACCGCCAACGGGTCGGGGCCGGCCAGCAGGGCGCCGACCGGCACCGGAGTGCCGCTGCCGGGCCCTTCGCCTTCCATGGCCACCACCCCGTCGACAATCGACAGCGCCGGTTTGACCTGGTCAGCCAGTTCCAGCAGCATGGCGGCAAAGAACGCCTTATCGGTGCCGGCCTGCAGGTGCAGGCGGGCCTTGCGCATGCCGACCACCACGCCGAACATGTTTTTAACCGCTGCTGTCAGGCCCATCATCTGATGGGTCTTCAGTTTCGGCAGGTTGATAATGACATCGACTTCCAGCGGTTCCCTGGCAACCTCGAGATGATGGAAGGTGCCGCCGTTGGAGCCGACAGGCACCGACTCGACAAAAGATGCGAAATCCGTTGCCGTTTCCTCGATCACCTCCAGAATCCCGCATTTGCGCGCCACGTTCAGCGGACTGCCCAAGCCGGGCGAATCGCCGACGCTGACCTGGCCGCCGCATTTTCGGGCCAGT
The DNA here is from genome assembly GCA_035269105.1 of Desulfuromonadales bacterium. Taxonomy (GTDB): domain Bacteria; phylum Desulfobacterota; class Desulfuromonadia; order Desulfuromonadales; family BM103; genus JAQYVZ01. Next base: position 2,080 of record DATFJP010000274.1, on the reverse strand, counting down.
AGAATCACCTGGCGAACGATCTCCGGATGGGTAGTGACCGCTTTCTCGGGCGGCTTGCCGGCAAGCATATTCGGCTTGATCAGCACGGTCTGTCCCGGCCGGACGAACGACTCCATTCCGCCCAGGGGTTCGAGCAGGGCAATTAAAGCTTGTCTGACGCGGGATGGCTGGTAGTCGTCGAGAGGGTGCAGGGAGACCGGCGGCTTCATGCCGCCACGACCCTGACCTGGACTTTGCGGGAACGCGGGCCGTCGAATTCGCAGAAAAAAATGCCCTGCCAGGTACCGAGTACGGGTTGACCGTCCGCAACGATCAGGCTTTCTCCCGCCCCCAGCAGGCTGCTCTTGATATGGGCGGCGCTGTTGCCCTCAGCGTGCCGATAATCGTTGCGCAGAGGGGCGATCCGGTCCAGACCGGCCAGCAGGTCGGTGACGACGTCGGGGTCGGCATTTTCGTTGATGGTGACGGCGCCCGTGGTATGTGGTGTGCAAACCAGGACCAGGCCGGTCATGACACCGCTTTCGGTCACTGCTGCGCGGACCTGGTCGGTGATATCAATCAGTTCACACCTTTGTCGGCTCTTCAGATTGAGTGTCTTCATGGGTGTCCCGACCCTCCAGTTGTGAAATGACCGTCTGCATGACTCTGGGATGGAACAGCAGTGAGGTATGGCCCATGCCATCCAGCTCAATGTTTTCATCCGCGGCTGCCAGCCGGGCATTGGTAGCCGGCAAGACAATATTGTCGTGGCGGGTATAAACGGCGATCACGCGGGTCGTCGGCGGCTTGTCGACGGCGTTGAGTTGATTGAGGAACTCCGAGTCGGGCAGAACAGCCTTGCCCAGCTGAGATAGCGCGAAAGGCGCCAGCTTAGAACCGGCATGGGGCGAACCGAGGGTCAGGCAGCAGGCGACCCGGGGGGCGCCGCCCCGCCGCTGGATGTAGTTGCGGGCTATAATGCCGCCCATGGAATGCCCGACCAGGTGGACTTTCTCCACTTTGTGGGCGATGATCACCTCATCGATTTTGCGGGCAAGAATTTCCGTCAAGGTCTCCAGGTCCCGCCAGGACGGGGTGTTGATCGCCATGACATTTTTGAAGCCGGCTCTCTTCAAGCGAAACTGGAGCCAATACATGCACGAGCGGTTCTGGAAGAGACCGTGCAGCAGAATGATCGGCGGCTGCCGGTCCGGCTCCAGGAACCGGGTGTCCGGGTTGCTCCAGCCGAACGGCCGCAGTATCAGGGTGACCAGCAGGCAGAAAATCTCCTGCAGCATCAGCCAGAGGGAGAGAAAAATGCCCCGGCAGGTGAAGCGACGCTGGATCAGCTCGGGGTGGTTGTTGGCCCGCTCGTACCAGGCCAGGGTGAAGCTGAGCAGGACTGCCAGCGCCACCACGCCGAATAGCAGCTGCAAGAGAAAGCCGAGTGTGCAGAAAATAACTGACATGGGCGAATTATGGCACGGGGGTCAGGGGGCGTCAACATGACGCTGGGTGAGCCCTCCAGGAACGGGGAGGGCAAAAGAGCCGGATATAACAGGGATGAACAGGATAGACAGGATACTTTTCATAAAATGAAAAAACTTGAAAATCGAGACTTTAAGTTTTTTATCCTGTGCATCCTGCATATCCCTGTTTATTTTGATTTCACAGTTATCCCGTAACCAGGCATAATTGGCTCAGACGTATTGCCTGTGGCGGAAAGAATTTCGGGAGACATCCATGCAGACCTGGCTTGCGCGGTTTGAACGGTATCTGACGGTTGAGCGGAACCTCTCGCCGCACACCTGCCGGGCCTATGTACGGGATGTCCGGGAATTCAAGGATTTCTGTGGCCAGCGGGGAATGGTCGACGATCAGGACCTGCGCCGGGTCGATGGCCTGCTGCTGCGGCGCTATCTCGCCGAACTGCTGCGCCGCAACCAGCGCTCCTCCATCGCCCGCAAACTGTCATCATTGCGCATGTTCTTCCGCTTCCTGGTCCGGGAAAACCTGATCGCCGCCAGCCCCGCCGAGGAACTGGCGACCCCCAAACTGAACCGCTATCTGCCCCGCACTCTTTCGGTGGACGAAGCCCACG
>DATFJP010000273.1:0-2785 GCA_035269105.1 Desulfuromonadales bacterium | reverse complement strand
GTTCGCCGAAGGCGCCCGGGTCACCCTCTACACCGAGACGGAGGCTTTCCGCGGCACCATCCTGCCGCTCAAGGCGTCGGGGCACACGTTCAACGAGGAAGTCGACCAGCAGCCGGTCGCCTGGCAGCAGGTGGAATTACGCGTAGATTCGGTGGTCAAAAACGTTCAGGACCTGCAACGGCTGAACATCAACATCGGCGATTACGTGGCGATAGACCCGCAACCGGAATTCCTCGACAACGGCTTCATCGTCTCCCGGCATCTCGACAACAAGGCGGGCGTCGCCATTCTGCTGGCGGCTGCCAGGGCCATTCATGAATCCGGGGTGCAACTGCCGGTGGATATTCACCTGCTGTTCACAATCTCGGAGGAGACCGGGTCTGGAGCTTCAGCCATCCTGCACCGTGGCGCCAGCGAACTGGTCACCATCGACAATGGCACGGTCGCTCCCGGGCAGAATTCCCGCGAATCCGGCGTGACCCTGGCGATGATGGACTCCAGCGGCCCCTTCGACTTTCACCTGACGAGGAAACTGATCGACATCTGCCAGAGCTACGAAATCCAGCACCAGCGGGACGTCTTCCGGCACTATCGCTGCGACAGCGCCTCGGCGGTCGAGGCTGGCAATGATACCCGCACGGCGCTGATCTGCTTCGGCATCGATGCTTCCCATGGTTACGAAAGGACCCATCTCAACGCCTTGCGTTCGCTGGCCGAACTGACCACCCTCTACCTGCAGAGCGAACCGACTTTCATGAAGGACAAGGCGGAGCTTGCCGAATTCGCGGATTTCAGCAAGCAGTTCGACGAATTTCTCGAACACAAAGAAGCGCGCGGCGAGAATGCCGAGGGAAACGACGCTTCCGAGTGACTTTCTCCGGCGCCGCCAGCCAGGCTCTCCAAGCCGGACGTTTGCCGGGGTTGTCAGCGGACCCGGAATTGCCCGAATTCACCGGTGGCCTCCGTCCATTCGACATCCACAGATTTGACATCTGCGGCCGGCGGCCCCTGCCGGCACCAGTCGATCAGCTTTTCAATATCTCCTGAAAGTCCTTCTGCGACTGCAGCCACGCTGCCGTCCGGCTGGTTGCGGACCCAACCGGTCAGGCCCAGTTCCTGCGCCTTTTCCTGGGTCGACTGGCGGAAGAAAACCCCCTGGACCCGCCCTTCGATTTTGAGACTGGCTCGCTTGCTCATGAGTTTCCTTTCTCTTTGATCAGATTCAGAAACTGATTTTCGGTAAGGATGGCAATTCCCAACTGCTCTGCCCTGCTCTTTTTGCTGCCGGCATCGGAACCTGCCACCAGATAATCGGTTTTGCCGCTGACTGACCCGGAAGCCCGTCCGCCCAGCTGTTCCACCATCTGCTGAGCCTGTTTGCGGCTGAACTGTTCCAGGGTGCCGGTAAAGACGAAGGTTTTTCCGGTCAGCGGGCCGCCGGCCTGCCGGGCCTCCGGCTGCGGCTCCACCCCGGCCCGCTGCAATTTGGCGAGGGTCTGCCGGTTATGGTCCGCTTCGAAAAAGCGGACCACGCTGTCAGCGACCTGCGGTCCGACTTCGTGGATGGCCAGCAGGTCGTCCCGGCCTGCCTGCATCAGCTCCGTCAGGGAACCGAACTGCCGGGCCAGGACCTTGGCCAGATGAGTGCCCACGTGGCGGATGCCGAGCGCATAGAGGAAGCGCGGCAGCGGCCGTCGGCGGCTGGCGTCGATCGCTTCCAGAAGTTTCGCGGCCAGACGATCGCCCATCCGCTCGAATTGGTCCAGGTCCTCGCGCGTCAGGAAATAGAGATCGCCGGCATCCTCGACCAGGCCGAGGTTCAGCAGCTGGTCGATATAGCGGTCACCGAGCCCCTCGATGTCCATGGCGGCCCGGGAGGCAAAATGCTTGAGCGCTTCCCGCCGCCGGGCCGGACAGGCCATCGATTGGCAGCGCGGCACCACTTCCCCCGGCAGCCGGCTGACCGGCGACCCGCACTCGGGGCACCGGCTCGGTGGAACGATGGGCGTTTCTTCACCGGTCCGCTTTGCGGTCAGGACCTTGACCACGTCGGGGATGACGTCACCGGCCCGTTCGACGATGACCCGGTCGCCGACTTTCAGACCGAGCCGTTCGATCTCATCCCAGTTATGCAGGCTGGCGCGGGAAACCGTGACCCCGGACACTTCGACGGGGTGCAGGTGCGCGACCGGTGTGACCGCGCCGGTCCGTCCCACCTGGAGCCGGACCTCCTCGACCCGGGTCTCGGCCTGGCGGGGGGCGAACTTGCAGGCGACGGCCCAGCGGGGCGTGCGGGTTTTTTCACCGAGCTCCCGCTGCAGCGACAAATCGTCCACCTTGACCACGACCCCGTCGATTTCATAGGCGAGTTGCTCACGCTTGCCATTTGCCTCTGCATAAAAGGCAATCACGTCCTCGATGCCACTGACCCTCCGGGTTTCGGGCAGGTTGACCCGCAGTCCCCAGGATTGCAGTTGCTCCAGCATGCCGCTGTGGGTTTTCGGCGGCGGCCCTTCCAGGCGACCTGCGCCGTAGCAGTAAATCTTCAGCGGGCGCTCGGCGGTGATGCCGGAATCGAGCTGGCGCAAACTGCCGGCTGTCGCGTTGCGCGGATTGGCGAAGGGCGGCAGCCCTTCCTCCTCTCGACGGCGGTTGAGCTGACGGAAGTCGGCGATTTCCATGTAAACCTCGCCGCGCACGTCGACCAGCGGCGGAAAGGGGGGGTGCAGGCGCAAGGGAATTGAAAACAGGGTGCGCAGATTCTCGGTAATGGCTTCGCCGACCA
>DATFJP010000272.1:0-10860 GCA_035269105.1 Desulfuromonadales bacterium | reverse complement strand
TTTCCGGCACTTTGAGCTTTTCCATCACGTAGGAGACCCGCTGCGAGCCGAAAATCCGCAGCAGGTCGTCTTCCAGGCTGAGGTAGAAGCGGCTTTCCCCGGGGTCGCCCTGCCGGCCCGAGCGGCCGCGCAGCTGGTTGTCGATCCGGCGGGATTCATGGCGCTCCGTACCGAGAATGTACAGCCCACCCGCGGCCAGCACCTCCTCTTTCTCTTCCCGGCACATGGCCTGGTATTTGACCAGGGCCCGGTTATAGGCCTCCTCCGCATCTTCGGCGCCGGCCGCTTCACGCCGGGCCAGCATTTCCGGATTGCCGCCGAGAACGATGTCGGTGCCGCGCCCCGCCATGTTGGTGGCGATGGTTACGGCGCCCTTGCGGCCGGCCTGGGAAACGATCTCGGCTTCCTGTTCATGGTGCTTGGCGTTCAGCACATTATGCGGCACGCCCTGCTTCTTGAGCAGCTTCGAGAGCAGTTCGGAGTGATCGATGGTAATGGTGCCGACCAGGATCGGCTGGCCCGTTTCCCGGCTCTCGACGATATCGGCGATCACCGCGTTGTGCTTTTCCTGCACGGTTTTGTAGATCAGGTCGGGTTGATCGATCCGGATCATCGGCTTGTTGGTGGGGATGACCGCGACCTCAAGGTTGTAGATTTCCTTGAATTCAGCGGCCTCGGTATCGGCGGTTCCGGTCATCCCGGCCAGCTTGTCGTACATGCGGAAGTAGTTCTGGAAGGTAATGGTCGCCAGGGTCTGGTTTTCCCGCTCGATTTTGAGCCCCTCCTTCGCTTCCACCGCCTGGTGCTGGCCGTCGCTCCAGCGCCGACCGGGCATCAGCCGACCGGTGAACTCGTCGACGATCACCACCTGGCCGTCCTTGACCACGTAATCCACATCCCGTTTGAACAGGGCATGCGCCTTGAGCGCCTGATTGACGTGATGCAGCAGGGTCATGTTGTTCGGCTCGTAGAGGTTGTCCACACCGAGCAGCTTCTCGACCTTGGCCACCCCTTCTTCAGTCAGTGTCGCCGCTTTGGCTTTTTCGTCCACCGTGTAGTCGCCGGTATAGGTTTTCACCGTCCGGCCGATATTGCTGTCCCGCTCTTCGATCAGTTCGCCCTTTTTCAGTTTGGGGATAATCCGGTCCGCCGTCTGGTAGAATTCGCCGGTGGTACTGCTCGGCCCGGAAATGATCAGGGGCGTGCGCGCTTCATCAATCAGGATCGAATCGACCTCGTCGACGATCGCGAAATGCAGGGCGCGCTGCACGTAGTCTTCGAGAGCGAACTTCATGTTGTCGCGCAGGTAGTCGAAACCGAATTCATTGTTGGTCCCGTAGGTAATATTCGCCCCATAAGCTTCCTTGCGCTGGGCATCGGTCATGCCGTGCACAACGCAGCCCACGGTCAAACCCAGGAACCGGTAGACGGCGCCCATCCATTCGGCGTCGCGGCGGGCCAGGTATTCGTTGACCGTCACCACGTGCACGCTCTTGCCGGTCAGGGCATTGAGATAGCAGGGCAGAGTTGCCACCAGCGTTTTGCCTTCGCCGGTCTTCATTTCAGCAATGTTGCCTTCATGCAGAACCATGCCGCCGATCAGCTGAACGTCGAAATGCCGCATGTGGAGCACCCGCTGTGCGGCTTCGCGCACCACGGCAAAGGCCTCCGGCAGCAGATCCTCGAGACTCTCTCCCTGATCGAGCCTGGTCCGGAAGGCCGGCGTCTTGCCCTGCAGGTCGGCGTCGGAAAGCGCCTGCATCTCCGTTTCGAGAGCATTGATCTCATCGACGATGGGCTGCCTGCGCTTGAGGTCCCGCTCGTTTTTGCTGCCGACGATTTTTTTGAGCACTGTTCCTATCATGCAGAAAAGCTCCGTTTCTATAAGAGGAATCTCCGGGCTGGTTCAGAGAGTTGCCAGCATCTCCTGAAAACCGGAATTGCGAATTTTAACATAGGCACCTAGTACCCTGTAACCCATAAACTGTCGCATCTTGCTTGTCCTTTGACGCGTCAACTGCGTTGTGACAAACGATACGTAGCTACGGCTATGCATCGTTCGTCACGCCTTGTTGACCCGCCAAATTCCTGCGCAATTTTGCGACATTCTATCGGTTACAGGGTACTAGGGCTAACAATGGACAATCGCCAGCTGCAGGAACGGATCGCCTGGAGACAGGTCCGCACCTCGCCAGGCGAGCGTCAGGAAGTTCCGGAGGTGGAATCTTGTTGAGCAACCGCCCCGACCAGATCCTTCAAGCTGCTGACGGTCCGGGTCGGCTCGATCCCCCAGGGATCGAAAACCATGTCGGGCGACCGCCTGACCCAGATGGCGCGCATGCCGGCCGAAACCGCACCGATCACATCAAAGGGATTCGACGAGATCATCCAGGCCTGGTCGCCGGAAACTCCGGCACATCTCAAAAAATGGCTGTAGACGGCAGGGTTGGGCTTGAACGAACGGAGATCATCGACGCTGACCACGTCTTCGAAGCGGTCGCGGATGCCGGCTGCCCCGAGCAGGCCCGCCACAGCATCCCGGCTGCCGTTGGAAAAAGCGAAAACCCGGCAGCCGGCGTCCTGCGCCTGCTGGAGACCGGCAGCGACATCATCGAAGGCCGGCAGTGAACGATAAGCCGCCAACAGGCGCTTCCTCTGAGTGGTCGTCAGATCGAGCCGGAAGCGCAGGCAGGTATAATCCAGCGCCTCGGCGGTACAGACGGCAAAAGTCCGATAGTTCTGCATGAGACCGCGCCGGAAAGAATATTCCAGCTGCTTTTCGCGCCAGGTCCGCGAAAATTCGGCCGCGGTTTGACCGATCATTTCCTCGAGTTCGACAACGACGCCCTGAGTATCGATCAATGTGCCGTAAACGTCGAAGGCCAGCGTGATGGACATGTCATCTCCCTCTGTTCGGGTTCGGGCTTTTGATAGTTATCCGGGTACTCTACCACGGCCCATATCTCATCGGAAGCCAGGCGCCGAAAGAGAGGCCCTGGCAAATAATAACGAAGGGGACAGAAAAATTTAGCTGTCGACCTGATCGTCCTGCATAAAGTCTGCTGAGCATGGTAAGATTGTGCCCGCAAACTTGAGCTTACCATCGACAAATCATCCGTATCGCTGGGCCTTTCCGGTCTCTGCCAGCGCAGTTCGGGGGCCTGGAAGGCTTCGAGCCGAATGATATAACTGATCAGGTTGACTGCAGGAACAGCGGCAGATCCATGACATTCCGCAGACTCGTTCAAATCTCATGCCTTTACCTGCTGTTGACAGGCAGTCTGCTCTCCGCCGCTGCGCAGCGGGCCGAGGCAGCGGCCGCAAACCCCTGGACCCAATCCTTCTACTTTGAGAACGACCTTTTCAACGGCACCGACAGCAACTACACCAATGGCGTCAAATATTCACTGATCTCCCCGGACCTTTCAGTCCATGCCCAAAACGCTTCTCTGCCCAGGCAGGTGCTGGAAACGATCCACAAGCTGCCGTTTATCGCGGAATCCGGACCCAGTTTCAGTCACAAAGCGGAATTCTCTCTCGGCCAGAACATTTATACTCCGAAAAACATCGAGCAGACCGAACTGATTGCCGACGACCGGCCTTATGCCGGCTGGACCTACCTCGGCCTGGCCTATCACCGCCGGGCCAGAATTGCCGAAGGCAGGGAATTTCTCGACAGCGTCGAAATCCAGCTGGGCATGGTCGGGCCCTGGTCGTTCGCCGAAGAGGTCCAGACTCTGGTCCACGAACTGCGCAGCCTTGAAACCGCTAAAGGCTGGGACAATCAATTGCAGAACGAACCCGGCCTGGTCATCGCTTTTGAGCGCAAGCGGTTGTTTTACCCGGGAAAGAGCGGTCCGCTGGCCCCTGATCTCATCCTGCATGCCGGCGGGGCGCTCGGCAATGTCTCCACTTATCTCAACGCCGGGTTCGAAGTCCGGTTCGGGCTCAACATGCCGCGCAATTTCGGCGTCTCAGTGATCAGGCCGGCCGGCAGCACCCGCTTCTCTCCCGGCAGAAAACCGAGCGCTTACCTGTTTGCGGCGATCAACGGCAAGTATGTCCTGCATGACATCTTCATGGACGGCAACACTTTTACCGACAGCCACAGCGTCGACAAGAAGCCGCTGGTCGCCGACCTGGCGGTGGGTCTCAGCATCAGTTACGGCAACTGGATGCTGACCTATGCCAACGTCACGCGGACACCGGAATTCGAAGGTCAGGAAGAAGGCCACACTTTCGGCTCCCTAACCTTCTCCTTCTTTTACCCGTTCTGGTAAACAGCAACCTGAACCTCCTGCGACCCGCGGTTCCGGCAATCCTCGGAATGAAGAAAAGCAGATCCATTTATGTGTATTAGTCGAGACTTGATCTGACAGACATTGCCTGGTTTCGTCCGGCTCAAACGCATATTAAATATCCCTAGATAATCCAAGAGCGAGTTTTAACAGGACTTTTAAGAAGAGTTCGGCTAGCGGGAACCTGCTTTGCGATAAAGGGACAAGTCTGTTCCTACAAACAGAGAGGCCGGTTTTTAACAACCTCAGTTAACATCTTTCAACAATCTCAGGCTGTTGAAGACAACTAGCAACGTTGCGCCCATGTCGGCAGCGATGGCCATCCAGAGCGTGGCCATGCCGAACAGGGTCAGGACGATGAACACCGCTTTCAGCCCCAAGGCGAAGCCGATGTTCTGCTGGATATTGCGCAATGTCCGACGGGAGTGGCGAATCAGCCAGGGGAGCTTGGACAGGTCATCGCCCATCAGGGCCATGTCGGCCGTTTCCAGAGCCGCGTCGGTCCCCATGGCACCCATGGCGATGCCGAAGGTCGCCGCCGCCATGGCCGGAGCGTCGTTGATGCCATCGCCGACCATGGCCACGCTCCTGTTTTCCCGCACCAAGCGGCCAATCGCTTCGACCTTGTCTTCAGGCAGAAGTTCGCAGTGATATTCTTCGATTCCGGTTTCGGCCGCAATCGCTCTGGCCGTGCCGGCATTGTCACCCGTCAGCATCACGATGCGTTTAACACCTGCTTCCCGTATTTCAGAGACAATTTGCGGGATGTCTTCGCGGAGGCTGTCCGCGATGCTGATCAGCCCGCAGACATGGGTGTCGTTGCCGAGCGCGACGACCGAATGACCGGCGTCCTCGAGTTCCGCCGCCCGGGCATGAATCTCCGGAGTTTCCTGGGATTTCTCATGCAGCATCCGGTGACTGCCGATCCAGAACAGCCTGCCACCGATGTTCCCTTCGCCCCCTTTGCCTGGAAACGCCGTGAACTGCCGCGCGGGGATCACCTCGATGCCGACCTGTTTCGCCCTGCGCAGTATCGCCCTGGCCAAAGGATGCTCGCTGCCAGCCTCGAGTGCCGCTGCCCGTTCGAGCAACTGCCGTTCGCTGTGTCCGTTCAGGGGGACCAGGGCTTGTACCTCGGGCTGCCCGGTCGTGAGCGTCCCGGTTTTGTCCAGAGCCAGAACCTGAAGATGTCCGGCCGCTTCCAGATAGAGTCCGCCCTTGATCAGGACGCCGTGCCGGGCGGCGGCGGTCAGGGCCGAGACGATGCTCACAGGAGTCGAGATCACCAGGGCACAGGGACAGGCGATGACCAGCAGGACCAGGCCGCGATAGACTCCCTCCGCCCAGGACAATCCGGCCAGCGGGGGCGACAGTAAGGCAAGGGCGACCGCGAGGACCAGCATAATCGGGGTATACCGGGTGGAGAACCGGTCCACCCACTGCTGGGTGTTGGCCCGCCGCGTCTGGGCGCTTTCGACCATGCGGATGATGCGCGCCAGGGTGGTCTCGTCGGCCTTTCGGTCAGCACGAAACTCCAGGGCCCCGTCCTGATTGATGGTGCCGGCGAAGACCTGATCGCCCGGTTCCTTTGGGACCGGCATCGACTCGCCGGTGATCGGTGCCTGGTTGACGGAGGATTGGCCGCTGACCACCGCGCCGTCCAATGCTATCCGCTCTCCCGGGCGGACCAGAACGATGGCGCCGAGAGGGACCTCCTCAACAGCCATTTCCTGGATGTCGTTTTCGTCCGGATACCGGAAGCGAGCTGTTGCCGGTGCGAGATCAAGCAAAGCCCCGATGGCGTTACGGGCCCGCTCGACACTCCAATGTTCCAGCAACAAGGAGAGGGCGAACAAGAAAGCAACGGTGGCCGCCTCGAACCACTCGCCGATGACGAAGGCTCCGATGACTGCCGTCACCATCAGGAAATTCATGTCGGGCCGCAGACGGCGGAGGGCCAGTAGGGCTTTGGGAAACACGTACCAGGCGCCGCTGAGTGCGGACAGCAAATAGAGCAGCATGACCGCTGGGGGCATGGCATGACGTCCACCATGCCCCCCGGAGACGGCATCGAGCAGGCTGCCGTGCAAAGCCCAATGGGTCACGAAAGCGGCCAGCAGAAAAATCCCCGAGGCCGCGGTCAAAACCAGTCTGCCATGCCGTTCCCAGAAGCTGCCTCTCTGCTCGGGACGCCTTCGTTCCCACGGGATGGCCTGCATGCCGCTCTTGCCGACCGCCTGGACAATCTGGTCGGCGGAAAGTAATCCGGAGTCGAATTCCACCGTCATGCGGGCGTTGAGCACATCGAACTCCAGGTCGATGACACCCGGTTTGCCGCCCACCTCTTGCCGCAGGATGCCGACCTCTTCCGCACAACACATGCCCTGGACTCGGTAATCGATTCTTCTGTTCATAATCAATCCTCTTCGAGGGTTGTCTGACCCGGGCCCGACCAATTCGTCTGCTCGCATGAAGATATATTCATATCATGCAGACTAAAAAAAGGGCCTTGTCACCCGTCAGGATTAAAAGCCTTATTCGCCTACATGCTGAAGTCCCTGCTTCATCAGACTCAAAACGTGCACGTCATCCAAACTGTAAAAGACGTTCTTGCCATCCTTGCGATATTTGACGAGTTTCTGCCCACGCAGCACCCGGAGCTGATGGCTGATCGAAGAAGAACTCATCTCGAGAAGAGCGGCCAGATCACATACGCAAAGCTCGGAAAAAGAGAGCGCATGCAGGATGCGGGCGCGGGTGGAATCCCCAAGAGCCTTGAAAAGGTCAGCCAAATCCAGCAACACCTCCCCCGGAGCCATCTTGGATTTGACCTCAGCCACCTTGTCCGAGTGCAGGCATGTCGCGGTGCAGGTTTCGTCGATGTCCATCAGCTTGCCTTTCATTTGAATATATACTCAATTGTCGAACATTAAAATCTGATTGTCAACACTCGAAAGTCGAGAAAAGTCAGACTCCAAGGTGTATTGCCCATAGCGGCACGGGAGCCGGGGGAGTTTCAACTCCCCCGACTCTTTGATCATGCTGGGCTTAAGGTTTTTGGATGGATTTCAACCGGCCCTCCTCAGCTCTTGAGGCACTTGAATCTGGCCGTCGAGCACATAGACGATGTTATCGGCCCTTGAGGCGATTTCGTTACTGTGGGTAACAAAAATAATGGTTTTCCCTTCCCGGTTGAGTTTCTTCAGAACCTTCATAACTTCTGCCTCTGCCGCAGAATCAAGGTTGCCCGTTGGTTCATCCATAAGAAGCACCGGCGGATTGTTCGCCAATGCTCGAGCGATAGCAACCCTTTGCTGCTGGCCGCCGGAAAGTTGGCCCGGCTTCGCATCTGCCTTTTCTCCGAGGCCAACACTGTCGAGCAGTTTTTTTGCGCGATCTTTTTGCTCTTTTTCAGGGACGCTGGCCAGCATAAGTGCAACTTCAATATTTTCCAGGGCAGTCAAACTTTGCAGCAGGTTGAAAAACTGGAAGACAAAGCCAATTTTTTTTGCCCTTAAACCAGCCAGTTCCTTGTTGCCGAGGCGAAACATATCCTGACCATCAATCAATACGGTGCCTCTGGTCGGATGATCAAGGCCGCCAAGGAGGTGCATCAGTGTCGACTTACCGTGGCCAGACGGACCTACGATGCAGGTAAAGCTGCCTCTGGAAATGTCCAGATCGATACCACGCAGTGCCTTCACCAGGGTCGCTCCTTTTCCATATTCTTTCACAAGTTCCTTTGCAGTAATGACAGTATCATTCATAGCTGATAGCCTCCACCGGAGAGAGCTTCGACGCTTTGACAGCCGGGTACAACCCGGCGATCATGGCGACCAGTGTGGAAAACAGAATCGCTCCGGCAAACATGGTCGGGTCAAGACTGCTTTCGGAGCCTTTGACAAAAGAGGTAGCAGCATTCTGACTGATAAAAGGCGTGGCGAAAACCGCGGCCAGGCCGCCCATCACCGCACCGCCAATGCCGCCGATCAAACCGTAGACGCCCGATTCGAACAGAAACAGCCTGAAAACACCATTCCGGGTGGCGCCCATGGCCTGGAGAATACCGATTTCGCGCTTGCGTTCGTAGGTTGCCGTCATCATCGTGTTGACGATGCCGAAGGCAGCGGCCAGGATTGCAACTGCCGCAATCATCTGCAACGTCATGTTGACCGTCCCGACAATCGAGAGAACCGAACTGCGCATCTGTTTGTCGGACACGACGCCAAGACTGACCTTGTCCTTGATCTTATTGGCGTACAACTCGACCTCATCGAGGCGGTCTACGCGAACAGCCACATAGGAGACCAGGTCTTTCTGCTTGTAGAGTTTTTGCGCAACGGGGAGACTCATAAAAACGGTCAAATCGTCTTTGCCACCGGTTTCTTCCAACACACCTAAAACCCTTATGTCAACGCCACGAATCCGCACGTCCGAACCTGGGGCCAAGCCAAACTGCTCTGCCAGGACTGACCCAAGTACGGCACCGTCAGCGGTTTCTTCCGGAAAGTATTCACCTTGAGCTAGCATCCAGTTTTTAAAAATCCTGGTTTCTTCCGGAAGGATGCCCATGACCGAAACCGGGCGATTGTCGATGGCAGAACGTTCAGCCAGATAGGGAATCGCCTGCATCCCCTCGATTGAGCGGATCGCGGCAACCTCGTCCTTGGTGATATTGGTCGGCAGCTGCTCTCCTGTCAGAATTGAAACCTGCTCGTAGGCACAGCTTCCTTTTGGGGTTACAACCAGATTCGCACCAAGCGCGGCAGATTCTCGCTCAATTTGGGATTTGAGGCTGCCGCCGAGCGCCATGAAGGTCACAAAAGAGGCCATGCCGATCATGATGCCGAGCAACGTGAAAAGAAATCGCCCCTTCCTTCGGGTCAGGCTTTTGAAGATCAATTTTCTGTGGGTCATCTTAGGCTCCTAGCTTGTGTCTGGCGACGACCGTCACATCATCAGCCCTGAAAATATAACCCCGGTTTTCCTTCATTATGGAACCGGAAGCTTTGATCTCATCGCCAATAGAGAGTTGTTTGCCGGGAACTTTGACAGCCAGCAAAGCCTTGTTGCAGTTTGGGGTCGTGCACTGCAATTCCTTTTTGTCCATCACTCCCACAATCGTTGTGTCATCTTGAGAGTGGGCATAGACTACACCTTCAAGGGTCAATGGTTGACTGAATGCGCCGGGGTCTGAAACCACATCATTGACCTGAAAAACCTGATCCTTGCACCCGACCATTAGAGCAACAATCCCAAGAATCGATACATACACGACTGCCTTCAATAGCGAATGTCTCATCGTTATGAGTCCTCATTTTGTTTTTTATTAATGAAAACAAGACCAATAGGGACCGCACTTTGACGCACGGCCACCATTGACCATTTCTATGCTTTTAATTGTCTAAAGGGACTTCAGAGAACTTCAGGTGGATAATCGATAGAAAGGATAAATCCTGATGGGGGCTTTTCTGAAACTAACCAAGAATAGGTTCTATTTGTGGGCGTAAAGGTACTGATTTGTTCAGTATTTGGATGATAGACATATAGGCAGGTCGGACAGTTGCAATCGAAACACTCTCCCCCATTAACGGGCACTTCAGGTGCATTGTCCTTATCACAGCACTCTTCAGCTTGAACTTGAGCAGCCGAAATGGCAGGTGCAAGAGTGACCCCGACCAAAAAGGAAAGCGCCAGCAAGAAAGACAGAGACACCGCAATTTTCCTAATTACTAGCATCATGCTGGGCATTATAGCCTAAGACACAACTCAAAAGTCAACCATATTAGTAAAGCTTCGTGTCGTTTACGATGCCTTCCATGGCGGCATCCAGGTCACTTGACATTTTCGACTTGAAAAAAACATTCTCCTTGAGACTCCATGCTACCGAGATTCGTAATCTTCACAACACTGGGGTATGTGGTCCTATCCTTATGTTACCTGCTTTCCTTGATTTATAGGAAGGCTAAGCAGCCATAAAAGGCGGATTGCCCAATTTTGGATGCCCCGTCCTATTTATCATCTTGTATTTTGGAAGGCGGTAATTTTGAGCTGTCTGGAGATTTTTCTGAATAGGCTGCATTATAAGAAAGGCCACCAAGGACCGAACCCAGGTGGCCATATTTTTAATATTTACAGTAGAGTCTTACGGCAGGTTTGCCTTATTGACTTTGTTGGTTTGTATACTCTGCATCTCTTGCATGACCACTACGTCTACCCGGTCTTCTAAAAAAGCGTTAGCCAGGCCGCGTTTTGGTTGAGCCATCCACACAATATATGTCCCTTTAGGATAAGTGACTGTATCCAACTGGAAAGGTTGGCTTGCTTTTACGACCTGAACACCATTAAACAACAAAAAATCAACGACTTGGGGCGGTATAATGTAAGCGGCTGGGAAATCCTTAATAGTAGCTTCGTTGGACTGGTCGTAAACTGTTTCTGCCAAGATATACTCAGGAATAAGACTTTGGGGAAGATCAAGATAACCGCGCCTAAAAACCTCAATTTGGTCACTGAGCATATCGAGTCGGTTCTCTGTGACAAACTTTAAGGCGCCTAATAT
>DATFJP010000271.1:0-14872 GCA_035269105.1 Desulfuromonadales bacterium | reverse complement strand
ACCGCCATCATGGGACCCATCGCCGGGTGAGGCGAACAGGCAGCAGGTGACCTGTTCACCTCAACCACAGCAATGAAGAAGTCTGAACAATTACAATATTGTTATTTCTTATTCTTCAGATCGTTCAATACGTCGCCGTAGGCTTTACGCATTTGTTCAATTAAAGCCGGAGCTTCATCACCAGTGGCATATTTCATGACGAAACCAAGAGCCAGCTGCTTCTTGCTGATTTCTTTGTTTGCCTCTGTGAAGGCTTCAGCCAGCTTGTCCACGACGGCCTGGGGGGTGCCTATGGGGGCGGCGACACCCCGGAAAGCGCCACCCACAATATCGTAGCCCAGTTCCTTGAATGTGGGGACGTCAGGCATAGCCGGCACGCGCTCATCTGCGGCAACGGCAAGCGTCCTGAACTTGTCTTTGTAATTCACACTTACCGGGGAGTAGCTCATGGCAGCCTTGATGTGTCCACCCATCAGGGCAGGAATGACCGGCCCTGTGCCGGTGTAGGGAACGTAAGTCAGATCGATATCCGCGGCTTTCATCAGCCTGATTGTCTCAAGATGATTCGCGCTGTAGGTGCCGCTTCCGCCAACGGTAGCGACAAAGGGCTTTTCCTTCGCAAATGCGATGAAATCATCCAGGGTCTTGAATTCGCTGTCCTTGCTGACCACCAAAACGTTGGGCGTAAAATGGAACCACATAATGGGCTTAAACCCATCAGTCTCATAACCGGCTTCTTTACGGAGCATCGGTTGACCAATGATGTGTGGGATATTGAATCCAATGATGCTGTAGCCATCGGGTTCGGCTGTGCGCTGGAATTCACCCCATGCCACAGCGCCGCCGCCACCCGGCTTGTGTGTTACATTAACGGCCACGCCAAGGATTTTTTCCAATTCGGGTTCTTGAAGGCGAGCGGTAATGTCCGATTCACCCCCCGGATTAAAGGGGATGGTGTAGGTGATCGGTTTTTCAGGGAATTCGGCAAAAGCAGGGCCGGAAACCAAGGTCATGACGACCGCGAGCACCAGGGCAAAAACTAGGCTAATCTTGGCTACTTTCATTCTGTGCCTCCTGTTTACGGGTTAAAGAAGTGAAAGTTTATTCAAATGAATCTTTAGCCACAATCGTGCCAACAGTAAAAAGCCAATAAATTCAGTGATTTTTTGATTTACTATTTGCAACAAACCACATACTGTTGCACAATCGCTTTAAATCGTTGCAATTCGCTTCAGATCGTTTCACCAGAGGCCAGAATGCCTAAAGTTGCCTGCATCCTTCCCGACGCATCCCTCGCCAAACAGGCCCAATCTGTATTTAAGGACCACCACAACGACATCCGCATCAGAACAGGCCTGCTTAAAGAGGCCGTGGAGATTTCAAAGCAACTGGCAAGTGATGGCTATGAGGTCATTATCAGCCGGGGAATGACGGCTGCAATGATTGAGGAGGCCCAGCCCGAACTGTCCGTGGTCAGAGTACCCTTTACTGTTCTGGACATTCTCCAAACCATTGAAAGAGCAAAATTCCATGGCAAGCGGATCGGGGTGGTCGCTTTCACCCCGATGATCATGAACCTTGATCAATTCGATTCAATCCTCGGTGCGACAATCCGCTTTTTCCCCCTGGAAAATGAATACGAGGTGGAACGGAAAGTTCTGGCAGCCACAAAAGATGATGCAGACATTATTGTCGGGGGCGCGATTACGGGTAGAGCTGCCCAGAAATACGGAGTTCCTTTTGCCATCATAGAAAACAGCCCTGAGAGTCTTCAACAAGCAGCACGGGAAGCGAAAAACATCGCCCAAGCCAGGAAACAGGAAAAGGCCAAAGGCAATCTCTTCAGAGCCGTCCTTGACTATGCTTCTGACGGTGTCATTTCAGTCAATGCAGATGGCATCATAACGGTTTTTAACCCTGTCGCCGAAAATTTCACACAGGTTGCTGCTGCGGATGCGCTTGGTAAACATATCCAGCAGCTCTGGCCCGAATTAAAACTCGAAAAAACCCTCAGGTCATGCAGGCAGGTCTTGGGGCAATTGCACAACCTTAACAATGAGAAAGTTGTCTGCAATAAGCTCCCTATCTGCGTCAATGATCTGGTCGTCGGGGCCGTCATCAACTTCCAGAAGGTAACGGAACTTCAGCAAGTCGAAGCCAAAGTTCGTAGACGGCTGTTTGCCACTGGCCACATTGCCAAGCATCGTTTTGAAGAGATCATCGGCACGAGTAGCCAGCTGCAAAAATCGGTCAGCTTGGCAAAGGACTTCGCCATAACAGATTCTGCCATCCTCATTCAGGGCGAAACAGGAACCGGCAAGGAAATTTTCGCCCAAAGCATCCATAACGGCAGCCGCCGCCGGCATGGCCCTTTCGTTGCCCTGAACTGCGCTGCCCTGCCCGCCCAGATTCTGGAAAGCGAGTTGTTCGGCTACGTCGGAGGTGCCTTTAGCGGGGCCAGCCAAAAGGGTAAAGCAGGGCTTTTTGAAATTGCCCATGGTGGCACGCTGTTTTTGGATGAGATTGCCGAAATGGAGTATGTCACCCAAGGAAAACTCTTGCGCGCCCTGCAGGAAAAACAGGTCATGCGATTGGGCAGCGACAGCCTGACTCCCGTCGATGTCAGAATCATTGCAGCCACCAACAACCCCTTAAAGAGCCTGGTCAGCGAAAATAAGTTCAGGGCTGATCTTTTTTATCGACTTAATGTCCTGCAGCTCAGGCTATATCCACTGCGGGAGAAAAGAGATGATATTATCCCACTTGCATCCTTTTTCCTGCAGAAGCACACAACCGGAATGAAACGCTCACCGGAATTTACCAGCAAAGCGTTAAATGAACTCAAAAGATACAGTTGGCCAGGCAATGTACGTGAACTGCAAAACGTTATTGAACGCGTTTTGGCGACGCTGAAATGCAGTAAAATAGACATCGACATGATTCAACAGCACCTTGAGCCCCCTCAGGAGAATGAAATCATCTCCCAGCTACTCAACGACGAAGTCGAAGAAATTCGGCAAGCCCTGCTGCTGACTAAAGGCAATCATACGGAAGCCGCGAAAATTCTGGGGATCAGCAGGTCAACCTTGTGGCGCAAACTCAAAAAAACCGGCCTATAGAAAAAAGATCCCACTGCTCGGAGCAAGGTCATGGGTTGGCTCGAGTTTTTCATTGGAGGGACGCGCAAATTTCTACGGGTTGCCTTTTGCCTTTGCATGACTCTTCCATTTATAAAATCCTCTTATAACTCCAGGATTATTAAACATAAAGCAACTGACTCAGGGGACCGTATAAAACTTCATACAGGGTCACGGCCTCTTCGGATCTTGACGATTCAAGGCTCTGTCCTGCTGGCCATAATAACCCCCAGAAATTTTCCAATCCATTCAGAGTGTGCCGGCCAGGCCGGGGCGGTGACGAGATTCCCATCAATATGGGCATCACTGGAAGTTTCGTTATTCGCGGGCCAGGTTCCGCCGGCCTGCTCAACATCGGGGCCAACCGCCGGACAGGCAGAACTGGTCTTTCCTTCGATGACACCAGCAGCCGCCAGAATCTGGGGACCATGGCAGACGGCCGCAGCGGGCTTCTTGCAACGGAAAAACTCTCGAGTCAGTTCGGGGGAAAAGTAGCTGGCAACCATTTTTGCAAAATTCCCTCTTTACGTTCAAAACTTTGCAGGTTGCCAAGACTCAACCGCCCGCCTCCCGCCAATGAAAGCATGAAAAATGGATTTATTGCTGTATAGTATAGTGGCAATACCCGCTGATAGGTAGTGTTACCTGAGGCCATTTACTTTTCCTGCCGTGTCAGTCCCACCATGCCCAAGCAAACAGCCTCCATAGCAGCCCGCACCGAACAGGGAAACAGACTGATCCTGGAGTTGTCGGGACGGCTGGATTCTGACAGCCTGGGTGAAGTCTGGAAGCAGGCCGAACACCTGCTCGCCCGCGAACAGCCTCGCGAACTGCTGATAGATGCCTCGGGGGTTCAGTATGCCGACGGCTCCGGAATGGCCTTTCTGGTTGACCTTCGCTGCCGGCAGCAGGAGCGCGCCGCCAGTTTCGAAATCACCGGCCTGCCGGAAAAGCTGCAAAAGCTGCTGGAGCTTTACGCTCCGCCCGATTTTGAGAAACCTGCCGTCAAGGAACCCAAGCCGCCCAACCTTGCCGAGGAGATGGGCAGGATGGCCTATGCCGTCTGGTCCGACTGGCGTCGATCGATCAGTTTTCTTGGCGAACTCGCCGCAGCTTTGACCTTCTCGGCACTTCATCCCCGGCAGATTCGCTGGAAAGAGGTCTTCCTGGTCAGTGAAAAGGCAGGGGTCAACGCTTTGCCTATCATTGCCCTGATTGCTTTTCTGGTCGGCCTGATCATGGCCTTCCAGGCCGCTATTCCCATGGGTCAGTTCGGTGTGGAAATCTATGTCGCCGATCTTACCGCCCTTTCCATCCTCCGGGAACTCGGACCGCTGATGACTTCCCTCACGCTCGCCGGGCGGTCAGGGTCTTCTTTCGCCGCCGAGATCGGCACCATGAAGGTCAACGAAGAAATAGATGCTTTGCTGACCATGGGCCTTGACCCGGTTCGCTTTCTGGTCACCGTGCGCGTGATCGCCGCCATTCTGGTGACCCCGCTGCTGACCGTTTTTGCTGACCTGGTCGGTATCCTGGGCGGATCGATCGTTCTGCTTTCCATGGGCTATCCTCTGATCACCTACGTCAACCAGGTCATGAGCGCGGTCACCTGGATCGATTTTTCCCAGGGCCTTCTGAAAGCCCTTGTCTTCGGTCTGATTTTTTCCGGTATCGGCTGTCTCAGGGGCCTTCAGACCCAAACCGGGCCGAGTGCCGTCGGTGATTCGGCGACCCGCGCAGTCGTCACCAGCATTATCCTGATCGTGATCGCCGACGGCATTTTTGCGGTGATTTTCTACTATCTGGGGATCTGATCATGACCGCATCCACAACGCCAATGATCCAGGTGGAGAATTTGACGGTCGGCTACGGCCAGGACATCATTGTCGACGATGTCTCGTTCGAGGTGAACCGGGGCGAAACGTTCATCATCCTCGGCGGGTCCGGGAGCGGTAAAAGTACTTTACTGAAAGCGATGATCGGATTGCTGCCGCCAAAGAAGGGGCGAGTCCTGATCGACGGTGAGGACATCGCCACGGAGG
Organism: Desulfuromonadales bacterium; assembly: GCA_035269105.1. Classification (GTDB taxonomy): domain Bacteria; phylum Desulfobacterota; class Desulfuromonadia; order Desulfuromonadales; family BM103; genus JAQYVZ01. The sequence goes on along the minus strand of DATFJP010000271.1, from coordinate 9,693 downwards.
ATGAGCAGAAACACCTCGGGATTTTAAGAAAAATCGGGGTCATGTACCAAAGTGGCGCCCTTTTCGGCTCCAGGACCCTGCTGGAAAATGTGCGACTGCCTCTGGAGGAATTCACCCGCCTGCCCGGCAGGGCTCAGAACCTTGTGGCGTGTCTCAAATTAAATATCGTCGATCTCAAGGGCTACGAAAATTACCTGCCGGCGGAAATCAGCGGCGGCATGAAAAAACGGGCGGCCATTGCCAGGGCGATGGCTCTCGACCCCGAGATTCTGTTTCTCGATGAGCCCTCCGCCGGGCTCGACCCGGTCACCCAAGCCGAACTGGACCAACTGGTGCTGACCTTGTCAAAAAACCTCGGCATGACCTTCGTCATTGTGACCCATGAACTGCCGAGCATTTACACGGTCGCGGATCGTGTCATTATGCTGGAAAAGGAATCCCGGAAGATTATTGCCGAGGGGCGGCCCGACCATCTGCGCGACCATAGCGACAACCCCCGGGTCAGACAGTTTTTCCAACGCGAGGCCGACCCGGAGAAGGTCTGATGACAGACAGCCGCCTGGGAGAAAAAACAGCATGAGCAACCGCGCAAATTATTTGAAAATCGGGCTATTTGTCATAACCGGAACGGTGATTGCCCTGACCGCCGTCATTGTTCTCGGAGTTGGCGCAATTTTCAGGCCGGAGATCATGGTCGAGTCCTATTTCGAGGACTCCGTACAGGGCCTGGGTGTCGGCTCGCCGGTCACATTTCGGGGCGTGCAGATCGGCAAGGTGGACAAAATCGGCCTCGTCAGCCAGGAATATGCCACGGGGCGCCGATATGTCCTGGTCCGGATGGACCTTTTTACCGATGTTTTCCTGGTTCAGACGGAAGCCAATGAGGGTGAAGGCTTGGAAGAATTGATCCGTCAGGGGCTGCGGGTCCGCTTGAATTTTCAGGGGGTGACCGGGACCGCCTATATTGAGGCGGATTACCTGGAAGCTGAACGTTATCCGCGCCTGGATTTCGATTGGCAACCGGATTATCCCTATATTCCCTCTGCCCCGAGCATCATGACCCGGCTGACGGATTCTCTGGACCAGATTATGCAAAGTCTCGAACAGATCAATATTGCCGGTTTGTCCTCATCCCTCCAGCAGTCGCTCGATACCATCAACCAGATTGCCGAGGATGCCAACGTGGCCGGGATTGGTCGGGAAGCTGAACAGCTTCTGCAGGAGATGCGGGTCACCAACCGGGAAATCGAAGGACTCGTCCGCGAAATTAAAATCGAACCCCTGATCTCGGAAACTTCGGCCACCCTGCGGGACACGCGGCGCCTGATCGAGGAAATCCGCCCTCCCCTTCGGGATTTTCTGCAGAAAGCCACCCGGACCACGGCAAAGATCGACCGCATGGCCGGACGGATCGAAGAATCCGGAAACCTGGCGGCGACCCTCGAACGCATCCAGCGATCTTCACGGCGCTTGGACAATCTTTTGGCCGATCAGGAGCCTGAGATTGAACTGATTATCAGGAATTTCCGCATCCTTTCGGAAAATTTTCGCACGGTTTCGGAGGAATTGGCGCGAAATCCCAGGAATTTCATTTTTGGTGGGCCTCCCCCGCAGACCCTGATTGGAGGTGAATAATGGGCTTGTTCTCCCGGTGGTGCCTTCCCCTGCTCTTCGCTGCGGTATTTCTGATGGCAGGCTGCGTTGACCTTGGCGGCGAAAGGCCTGGTCGGAATTTTTATCTCCTTAACGCTTCCCGCGGCGAGGACACCGCGCCTGGAGCAGCGGTGGTGCGCGAACCGCTGTTGATCAGGCCATTCAGGGTCTCGGCGCGCTTCGACGATGACAGGTTGATTTACCGGATGGGGAAAAACCGCTTTGCAGCCGATTATTACCACCGCTTTCTGGCACCGCCGGCCGTCATGCTCACCGAGGAGGTCAGCCGATGGCTGGAATCCGCAGGCCTGTTCGGCCGGGTTCTGGAAGTTCCCAGCAGAATTCAGGCCGGTTACTTCCTGGAAGGCGACGTGTCCGCTCTCTACGGTGATTTTTCCGTTTCGCCGCCGCTTGCCGTAATGGCCATGGAGTTCAGTCTCTTCAGGGATCTGCCGGCCGCACCAGAATTAATTTTCCACAAAGGCTATCGAAAACAGATTCCTCTTGGCGAACAATCCCCCGAAGCTGTGGTCGCCGCCCTTGAAGCAGCGGCCGGAGAAATTCTTGTCCAGTTCGAACAGGACCTGCGAGAAGCGGATCTGCCTGCGGCCCCCTGATCGAATGGCCTGGGCGGCATCCCCCTCCGAGGCGTGTTGATGGCCTTCGGCAGGGTTCGTTTGGATATCTATTCAATGGGTTAGCCAAACAAATCAAAGAATCCTTTGCCTGACGAAGGCAAAAAGAAATGAAAGGAAGACCGTGTTATTACCATCCGATTTTTATCAAAGGGCCAGTGGCGAACGCATTCGCAGCCACATTCAAAGACTGGAAGGTGTCAGACATCCTGAAACGGCCCCGGCTTCTCTGGAAGGGGCTGCCGATTATCTTGCGGCCACACTCGCCGCTCTGAGATGTGATGTTTCGGAGCATATCTTTGACGACAGCGGTCGACCATTCCGCAACATCATCGGCACGCTTGCCGGACGCGGCAAAACCGACGAGCGCGTCATTGTCATGGCCCACTATGACACGGTCGCCGAATCCCCGGGCGCGGACGACAATGCCAGCGGTGTTGCGGTCATGCTTGAGGCAGCAACCCTTCTGGCCCCACTGCAATTCGAACGAAGCATCCATTTTATCGGTGTTTCCCTTGAGGAGAACGCCATCCCCGGCGAGCACGGCACAGGCACGCGCGGCAGTGCTGCCCTGGCAGGCCATGCCCGGCATAACGATTGGGCCATAGAAGGAGTCGTCGTTTTGGAATCCGTGGCTTACGCCGGTACCGATTGCACCCAAGCCAAGCCGGCCGGTTATCCGGAGGACGTTCGCGAAACCGGCGACTTCATAGCCATAATCGGCAACCAAAGGTCGGCCGACCTCGTTGCTCTGCTGGCAGACCTGATGTCAAAAACAGAATGCCCCTTGCCGCATGTGCCGTTGCTGGTCCCCGGCAACGGGGAAATGTTGCCGGACAGCCGCCGTTCCGATCACGCTCCATTCTGGGATGCCGGATACCGGGCGGTGATGCTGACCGACACGGCGAATTTTCGCAATCCGCACTATCATCGTTCCAGCGACACCCTGGATACGCTGAACCTGGAGTTTTCTCTCAAGGTCTGTTGTGCCACCTGCGCATGCCTTGCCGCCATCGCCGGTGACGTTCCTGCCTGATGCCCCCAAGGTCTGCAGCGGCCTGCCGGAGGCAGCTGCCCGCCGATGTTGGTCCGGAAAACCTGCCGAAGCGCATCGAAAAAGGCCACAGAGTCCTTCGCAACAGTTCGAAAAGAATCGTTTGCAAATTTTCCGCAAAATGTAATCCAGATTATATCCAGAAACCTGATAGTGCCTCTAAGGTGGTTGACAAGGACAGGCAGTCACAGCGACCTGCATTGCTCTCTTTGACCGCATTTCCTTCCGCCTTGATCGCTCTCACGGAGAGCTGGATGCATTGAGCGGGCGTTGACAGGAAATGATGACGTGGTATCCTAAGAAAAAAACCGAACGGTCCGTTTTTTTCTTAGGAGCAACCGACCATGGCAACCAAAGGACAATTAACCCGGCAAAGAATCCTTGATGAAGCCTCTCCGGTTTTCCATCGCAAAGGCTTTTTAATCACAACCATCAACGACCTGCTCGCTGCGACAGGCATGACGAAGGGAAACATCTATTTTCATTTTGCCAACAAGGAAGAAATCGGCCTCGAGGTTCTACGCAGGGCGCGAAAGACTTTCAAGCAATTCCTGGATGATTCGCTTCGGGGTGAAACGCCCGGCGCCAGCCTGGACAACTTCTTCCGCCATGCCCTGGAGCGCAACCGGAGCAAAGGATTTGTCGGCGGCTGCCTGTTTGGCAACACGGCACTTGAAGCCTGCGACAATGCGCCGCCTTTCGCCGAACTGGTCGGTGAAGTTTTCGCTGAATGGATCGGAAAACTGGAGGAAACCATCGAGGCTGCCCAGGACAGTGGACAGGTTCGTCAGGACCTGCCGGCCTCTCATCTGGCTGAACTGATCGTCGGCACAATTGAAGGGGGAATCATGCAGTCCCGGCTGCAAAAGGATGCGGGACCGCTGCAACGAGCCCTTGAATCACTGCGAATTCTGCTCGAACTGAAAGTTTGACCTTGAACCCGTTTTTATCAGGAGAAGGAATATGAATCGGATTGAAACCGTTGCACCCGGCACCGGCCCCACAGAGGTCGAAGAGATTTTTCAGGACATCAAGAAAGCCTTCGGCATGGTCCCGAATCTTTTCCGCACCTACGCGCACCACCCGCCCCTGCTGGAGGCGAACTGGCACAAGGTCAAACGCGTCATGATGGAGGGGGCTTTATCGCGCAAGACAAAAGAGGCGATTGCCCTGCTCGTTTCCAGGGACAACGGCTGCAAGTACTGTGTCGCCGCTCACAGCGGCGCCCTCAAGACAATCGGCGTCAGCGAAGATGAAATTGCCCGCATCGAAACCGACCTGGATAAAGCTGATTTCTCGGAGAAGGAGCGAGCCCTGATCCGTTACGCCCGAAAAGCGAACAAGGCTGCCAACGACGTGACGGACGAGGAGTTTCTGGGTGTCCGTGACGTGGGCGCCAGTGACGCCGAGATCATCGAGGCACTCGGTGTCATGGAAGTCTTTACGGCGTTCAATAAATTCCTGGACGCACTGGATGTCGAACTGGGTTAGTGTCCATCCGGAAACTCCGGATGGACACAGTGAGGTTTTCGAACCGGAAAAGAACCGTTTCCGGCGGAAACCAGGCTCACCATTGAGGCGACGAATATGCAAAGCAGGCTCTGGTACATCAAAAATGCCGCGCTTTTCTCCTGGCTGCAGGAAGATGAATTGCAGCGACTGGCCAAACAGAGCGAAATGGTTTCCTGCAAGAAGGACACGACCTTCTATTTCGCTCATGAGCAAAGCGACAGCATCTACCTGGTCAAACAGGGGCGCGTCAAGTTGACCCGAACCAGCGCCGAAGGGCGGGAAGTGATTCTGGATATCCTTGGCCCGGGGGAAATCTTCGGCGAGCTGGCGGTCGCGGGAGAAGAGGTTCGGACCCACAGTGCCACAGCGGTCGACAATGCTTTGCTATGCATCATAACCCGACGAGAGTTCGAGGACCTGCTGCAAAGGCACCCGGAAATGGCCTTGCGGGTATTGAAAATGGTTGGCTTGCGCCGCCGGGAGCTGGAAATGCGCCTGGAAGACCTGATCTTTCAGCCAGTCGCCAACCGGCTGGTGCTGACCTTGCTCTGGCAGGCGCGTCGCCACGGCACCAGGATGGCTGACGGCAGCGTCAGTTTACCTTTGAGCCAGAAAGATCTTGCTCATCTGGTGGGCGCGTCCCGGGAAGCCGTTGCCACCCGGATCGCAGAGTTCAAGAAGGCAGGCCTGATTGATACCGGCTTTCGCACGATCATCCTGACCAATGCCAAAGAACTCATGAAAACTTTGACGTCGGAAGGCGACCTCAACGTCCCGGACCTTCTGGACAGCGAAGCGTCGCCTCTCTGAAAGCAGCCAATTCCAGCTTTGGTTTGAAATGACTCACTCAAGCGCAAAGGGATCTTTTCTCATGAAGATGAATCGCACCGACGACTGGAAGTACACAAGCCAGGATGAGCCTCGCGGCTATATTCAACCGCAAGCTCTGCAAGAACTCTGGTTTCATACCGGAACCAACTGCAACCTGCGCTGCGCCTTTTGTTATGAAGGTTCCAAACCGGGCGATGGACGAATTGAACCGCTCACTCTGCATGATGCCCAACGCTTTATCGGCGAGGCTGTCGAACTCGGTGTAGAGAAGTTTTCCTTCACGGGCGGAGAGCCGTTCGTCAACCCGAAGATTATCGAGATTCTGGACACCGCCCTGGTTCACCGTCCCTGTCTGGTTTTGACCAATGCAACCGGCCCGCTCATCAACAAACTGGCCGAAATCCGCCAGTTGCACGGCAAGCCGAATCCGCTGAACTTCCGCATCAGCCTCGACCATCCCGATCCGGCCGCACATGATCGCGCCCGTGGCAGAGGAAGTTTTGCCAAGGCCCTGGATACGCTCGGTCGGCTGCATCAGGCCGGCTTCGGCGTTTCAATTGCGCGCTTAAAACGGCCCGATGAGGACAGCGCTGCCGTGGACCGCGCCTATGAACCCTTTTTAAGTGTGGCCGGCGTTCCCAAGGATATTCCTATCATCAAATTCCCTGAATTCCATCGTCCCGGCTCACAGTCCAATGTCCCGGAAATTACCGAAACCTGCATGACCCGTTATTTAAGTGGCGAACAACGTGCTGCCTTCATGTGCAATTTCAGCAAAATGATCGTGCGCAAAAACGGCACCTGTGGCGTCTATGCCTGCACCCTGGTTGATGATATCTCAAGCTTCGATCTTGGCCCCACGTTAAAGGCCGCGATGGAAAAGCGTGTGATGCTGGGCCACCACCGTTGCTATGCCTGTTTTACCGGTGGCGCGAACTGTTCGGAAGGAACATGAGCAAGGATTTCCAGGAGAATCAGGATGGGCCTGAAACTCCAACCCTAACCTTGAGAGGAGAAGCGTGACTATGAAAAAAGCTCTATTTAGCGCAGTGATTGTCTGCGGCGTGATAGCCATGACCTGGGCAACTGCCCTCGCCGGCGGCGGAACATCCCCTGAGACAGACGGCAAGGCCGTTTATGACTACATCACCAAAAAGAATCCCTACCAGGATTGGGCTCTCTGGCCGGGAACCGACAAGTTCTACAAGGGACAGCACCCGCACGGCGCACTGCTAACCACTTACGTCAACAAAGCTGCCGAGACCGGAATCAATGACAAGGTCGGCACCCTGGCCAACGGCTCGATCATCGTCAAAGAGAACTACATGGCCGACAAGAGCCTGGGCGCAGTAACAATCATGTACCGCGTTGAAGGTTACAACCCGGACGCCGGCGACTGGTTCTGGGCCAAATACAAGGCCGATGGAGCCATCGAGAAAGAAGGCAAGGTTGCCGGCTGCATCGGCTGCCACACCGCTGCAATCCAGAATGACTGGATCTTTACCAGCCCGGTCAAATAAGAAACTGAACAGAGGAACAAGGGGGGAGGCTCCAGCCTCCCCCCGAACCCCCTTGAGAGGGCATCATGGCAGGTCGTTGGAAAAAAATTTTGGTCCTTTTGGCGATTGCTTCGTTCGTTGCGGTTTTTTTCGCGTTTGATCTGCACCGCCACCTGACCCTGGATGAACTCAAAGCTCGTCAAGAGGCCTTTCAGCAGTTCTATGCAGCCAACCGAGTGATGACCCTGGGGCTTTATTTTGTGCTTTATGTCCTGGTGACGGCTCTGTCCCTGCCCGGAGCAGCCGTCATGACTTTGGCCGGCGGGGCCTTGTTCGGCTTCTTGCCGGCTCTCGTGGTGGTTTCCTTTGCCAGCACAATCGGCGCCACCCTGGCTTTTCTGGTCAGTCGCTTCCTGTTGCGGGACTGGGTCCAGGAGCGATTCCGCAATCGGCTGATCGCCCTCAATGCCGGGATCGAAAGAGAAGGAGCTTTCTACCTTTTCACCCTTCGCCTGGTGCCGATCTTCCCGTTTTTTGTGATCAACCTGGTGATGGGACTGACCCCCATGAAAACCCTGACCTTCTACTGGGTCAGCCAGGTGGGCATGCTGTTTGGAACCGCCGTCTATGTCAACGCAGGCACCCAGCTCGGCCAAATTGAAAGCCTGGGAGGGGTCCTTTCCCCCGAATTGATTTTTTCCTTGGCTTTGCTCGGCATCTTCCCGCTCTTGGCCCGCAAGGGAGTCGATTTCATGAAGAGACACAAGACCAGCAAACATTTTTCCAAACCGAAAAATTTTGATTACAACGTGGTCGTCCTCGGCGCCGGCTCGGCCGGTCTGGTGTCAAGCTACATCGCCGCAGCCGTCAAGGCCAAGGTCGCGCTGATCGAAAAGCACAAAATGGGCGGCGACTGCCTCAATACCGGCTGCGTCCCCAGCAAGGCCCTGATCCGCTCCGCCAAAATGCTGGCCTACGGTCGCCGCGCCGAGGAATTCGGTTTCCGCAAAACAGACACAGATTTCGAATTCGGCGAGGTCATGGAGCGCGTACAGCGCGTGGTCAGCAAGGTGGAACCGCATGATTCGCTGGAGCGCTACACCAGTCTCGGTGTTGATTGCATCCAGGGCGAAGCACGGACCACCTCCCCTTTCACCGTCGACGTCGATGGTCGGACCCTGACCACCCGGAGCATCATCATAGCGACTGGGGCGAAACCCTTCGTGCCGCCGATTCCCGGCCTCGACAAGGTCGACTTCCTGACTTCCGACAACCTATGGCAGCTCCGGGAACTTCCCAAACGTCTCGTGGTGCTTGGGGGCGGGCCAATCGGTTGTGAAATGACGCAAGCTTTTGCCCGCTTCGGCTCGCAGGTCACGCAAGTCGAAATGGCCCCGCACCTCATGGGCCGGGAGGACCCGGATGTCGCAGAGTTTGTCCGCAGCAGCTTCGAAGCCGAGGGCGTAAAAGTTCTGACGGAACATGCGGCAAAGCAAGTCGTTGTCGAAGGTGATGAGACATTCCTGGTCTGCGAACATCAAGAAGGAACCGTGCGCATTCCCTTCGACCGCATTCTGGTCGCGGTCGGCCGCCGCCCCAATACCGAGGGTTTTGGCCTCGAGGAACTGGGTGTGCAACTGTCGGAGCGCGGCACCATAGAAACCGACCCCTTTCTGCGCACCAATCTCCCGAACATTTTCTGTGCCGGAGACGTTGCTGGACCCTACCAGTTCACACACACGGCCGGACACCAGGCGTGGTATGCCAGCGTCAACGCCCTGTTTGGTCATTTCAAGAAGTTTCGCGTCGATTATAGCGTAATTCCCTGGTGTACTTTTACCGACCCCGAGGTTGCTCGGGTCGGCCTTAACGAAACCGATGCCCGCGAGCAGCAGATCGATCACGAAGTCACCCGCTTCGAACTCGCCGAGCTCGATCGTGCGATTGCTGAAGGCGAAGATCACGGCTGGATCAAGATCATCACCCCGCCAGGCAAAGACAAAATCCTCGGGGTCACAATCGTCGGCACCCACGCTGGCGATCTGCTTGCCGAATACATCCTGGCGATGAAGCACGGCATCGGCCTGAACAAGATTCTCGGTACCATCCATCCCTATCCGACCCTGGCAGAGGCCAACAAGATGGCCGCCGGTGAATGGAAAAAGGCTCATGTGCCGGAGAAACTGCTGGGCTGGGTGGAAAAATTCCACACCTGGCGGCGGGGCCGCAAGCCAAGCAGTGCCGCGGCCACCGAGAAGTCATGAAGGGGAAAAATATGGCTATTTTAGGAATTTCCGGCAGCCCCCGACAGGGAGGAACAACTGAGATCTTGGTAAGGGAGGTCCTCAAGTACGCAGATAATCAAGCCGAATTCGTTTCCCTGGCCAGCCTGCGCATCGGTCCATGTCTCGGTTGTCTTGGTTGTGTCAATGACAACGTCTGCAAAATCAAAGACGATATGACCGCCTTGCGGCAAAAAATCGTGGCGGCGGACGCTCTGGTGGTTGGC
>DATFJP010000270.1:0-4931 GCA_035269105.1 Desulfuromonadales bacterium | reverse complement strand
ATGCCCACCGAGATCCAGGAGACGATGAAGGCGGCCACGGCCGGTGGCCAGGCCCCGGCGTCCAGCATGGACCCGGCCAGGGGGTAGGCCGCCAGCGGCGGACCGATCGAGATGGCGCCGAGCAGGCCGCCGAGCAGCAGGGAGACCAGGCCATTGGCGGCACCCATGGTCTGCTGCACCTGCTCCGGAGTTAAAAATTCCTGAAACAGGCCGACCAGGCCGAATATAGCCACCAGCAGCGGCAGCAGCATGCGCAGGGAGCGCGCCGCCACCTGCAGCGACTCGACGGTCTTCGGCCGGTTGCAGCGGCTGAGCGCCAGGTAGGCGGCGGTTATCAGGGCCAGGTAGATCAGGCCGACGGTCAGCATCTCAGGCCTCGCCGGGCGGATCGTCGATTTCGACCAGGAAGGTCGCGCCGCCGCCCGGGGTGCCTTCGACTCGGGCCTGGCCGCCGTAGAGGCGGGCGATCTTCTGCACGGTGGCCAGACCGATGCCGCTGCCCGGCACCCGGCGGCTGGTCGCACCCCGGTGGAAGGCCTCGAAAATGCGGGCGGTTTCGCCGGCGGCGATGCCCGGACCGTGATCCCGCACCCGGAAACGGACCCGGCCGTCGCGGCGTTCACCATCGACCGTGATCAGCGGATTGGTCGGCACGGCATAATTGAGGGCATTGCCGATCAGGTTGGCGAAGATTTCCGTCAGCAGGGTTTCCGGTACCATCACCTCGGGCAGGCTCTGCAGCTCGATCTGCGCCCCGCTCGCGCGGACCCGGTCCTTGAACCTGTGCAGGACGTCTCGGACCACCCCCTCGACAGCCACCGGGGCAGCCGGCGGGGGGACAGTGCCGGCTCTGGCCAGGGACAGCAGATCGTCGATCAGTTCGGTCATCCGGTCGCCGTGGTCTTCGATGGCCGCCAGGTATTCCAGGCCTTCGTCGTCGAGCCGGTCGCCGTATTCATCGCGCAGCAGGTCGACGTAGCCGCCGATCACGGTCAGCGGCGTGCGCAGGTCGTGGGACGCGGTGGAGACGAAGGCATCCAGCTCGCGGTTGGCCTCCTGCAGCTGGCGTTCCGCCTCCTTGCGTTCGCTGATGTCCAGAAAGGAGACCACGGCGCCGATGGTGCGGCTGCCCTTCTGCAGGGGGTAGGACCAGTATTCCACCGGGAAGCTGCTGCCGTCCTTGCGCCAGAAGACCTCGTCTTCCAGGTGGACGCGGCTGTTCTGCTGGTAGGCATGGCAGATTTTGCAGTCTTCGGCGGCATAGGGCGAGCCGTCCTTGCGGGTATGGTGGATCAGACCATGCAGGTCGCGGCCGACCAGGCTGTCCTCGTTCTGGTAGCCGAGCATGCGCAGACCGGCCGGGTTGAGAAAAGTGCAGCGACCGTCGAGGTCCAGGCCATAGATCCCCTCCGCTGCCGAATTCAGCAGCAGCCTGGTTTGGGCGACGCTGGCCTGGAGGGCCGCTTCGGTTTTGCGGTGCCGTAAGATGACGAACAGCAGGTCGACCGTGAAGAAGGCCATGATGCCGACGATGATCCAGAGCTGGGTGGTATTGAGCTTGTAAAAATCACCGGTCGGGGAGGACGCCGAGGCAGCACAACTCAGCGCCGGCGCCAGGAGCAGGGCCGCCGGGAGCAGCGCCGGCAAGGAGTTGCGGAATATCGGGTGCCTCTTTGTGGTCATGAATTTCCTCTGCGTGACGAGTTAAGCCGCGCTTAATATAGCACGGTTGGTGGGTTAAGGTTTTGTTCTAATCCTGCAGGGGAATGTTTTTTCAAGGTTGTCCGAACATGGTATTCTAACCAGATGCGGGGCCAAGTGTTCAGTATCCGTCGGACGGCCGGCTTTGCCGGCGACGAGGCCTCGGCAGACATGCGCACGAGCGTTAAGGAGAGCTTATGACCGGGACAGCGACTTCGGGGCATCTGACCTTGGAAATCATCAAGCTGTGCCTGGTTTGTGACCGGATCGCCTGCGGAGCCTACCGGGAACTGGCCTGCAGCGCGCAGGACAAGGAGCTGCAGCTTTTCTGGCGGGAGATGGCCGCCGAAGAAGCCAAGCACGTGCGCTTCTGGGAGAAAGTCCTGCAGCACCCTGCACAGGTGCTGAACATGCCCGGTGTGTTCGAGCACCCCGAGGAGGTGCGCAATGAACTGCAGAGGGCCCTCGGTAAAGTCGAGACCCTGCTGCAGAAAGGCTGCGTTCACCTGTCGGTGGAGGAATCACTGATTCTCGCCTACCGGCTCGAATTTTATATGATGCATCCGGCCTTCCAGGTCCTGTTTTCGCTGCTCTGCTTCCTGGTCGGCACTTCCAGCCCGGAGCGGGCCTACGAGCACCATGTCAAGCATTTCGTTGCGGCCCTTTCCCGCTTCGGTCCTCCGGATTCCTCCCTGGAGCTGCTGGGCGAAACCCTGGACCGGCTCTGGCAGGAGAACCGGCGGCTGGCGCGGGCGGTGACCCGGGACGCCCTCACCGGCTGTCTGACCCGGCAGGCCTTCCGGGAGATCGCCTTTCACCTCTGCATGCTCGCTCAACGACAGCAGCAGAAGGTAGCGGTGATGATGATCGACCTGGATCATTTCAAGCAGGTCAATGACCGCTGGGGCCACCAGGTCGGCGACCTGGTGCTGAAGACGAGCGGCCAGATCATCCGCGCCACCCTGAGGGCATCCGACGTCGTCGCCCGCTATGGCGGCGAGGAGTTCCTGGTGCTGATGCCGGACATCTCGGACAATGCCGCCTGCCAGGTCGCGAATCGCATCCGGGAGAATTTTGCCGCCCGGAAGATTGAGCAGGTGCGCTGCACCTTGAGCGCCGGGCTGGCTCTCGGCCGCATCGAAGGCGATGTCGATGCCTGTCTGCAGGCCCTGGTCCGCCAGGCCGACATGAACCTTTACCAGGCCAAGCAGGACGGGCGCAACCGGGTGGTCTGCTGACGGGCGATTTCGCCTTTAAAAATGCCCATCTTTGTCAGTTCAGCACCGCGGACCGCCGCTTTTGGTCGGTACAGTCTTTTCCTCGCAGGTCGCCCCTCCCTCCATAAGTTATCGAAATGACAGGTCAGGGGAAAGATTTTAGCGAGCAGGGTGCATTCAGGCATACCCCTTGCTTTTGCAGAGAGCGGGCACCAGGTTTCTTTGTTGCCACGAGTACGAGAGGAGTTTCAGGCGACAGGAGCAGGTCATGCGTTGGAAATTCGTCCTGCCTTGAACGCTTTCAAATGCGACATTACGGCTGATGTCGAATTTGACGAACCCTATGTTGGGGTATTGATCCGTTATTGACTGACCTGCCTCCTCAGTCAGGATCAGAAAGGGCAGCCTTCCGGCTGCCCTTTCCTTTGCTTCTGCCCCCGATAAAGTGGAGTCTCAGGCGTTATTCCGGTGACCCGCGGCCGCAGGTCGAGGATTTTGCGCAGCATGTCGAGAGTGTGCCACAGCGATCTTGCCGATTTCAGCAGGCCGGCTGCGGTACCGAGAAGCCGGACGCGGCCTGTGCATCCTTTTCGGTCATGATCTCTTCTCCCCTGCCGCCCGGTTCAAGTCTTGTCCGCTTCCACAACTAAGGGCGACCGCAGCCGCCCCTTGAGAATGAATGGGAAAGAGTTACTGGCCTTCGCCGGCACCGGCATCCGGGTTGAACTCATAGCCGCAGGCCGGGCATTTGACCTTGCTCTGGCCGTTCATGCCGGTTGAGGCACAGGCTGAAAGCGTTACCGCGAGGAACAGGGCGACCAGGATCAGTGCGAGGTTTTTCATGAGCTGTCTCCTTCTTGCCATCAATGGGAAACCGAACGGTCCGTTGGTTTTGATCAAATTAGACCATGGCCAACACCTATTGTCAACATGAACAGTCATAATTGCCTGCCGGGTTTGAACCGCCTCAACGGTTGATTGCCGATCAGGCCGGTCTGGATTTGGTCGCTTAGTCGTTTAGCGACCTTCAGCCGGCGTGCACGACCAGGTCCCTCTTCTCCACGACCGGCAGCTCAGGGTTGGGATAGCGGTACAGATCGCCCTGATAGTTCCTGAGAATGATCTCTTCCCCAAGCGACTGCAGGTAGTCCGGCAGCAGCGGAATCTTGCCGCCGCCGCCGGGGGCGTCAATGACAAAGGCGGGGACCGCCATGCCGGAGGTGTGTCCGCGCAGGGCGCGGATAACGGCCAGACCTTCCTCGACCCGGGTCCGGAAATGTTCGGTGCCCTGCACCGCATCCGCCTGATAGATGTAGTAGGGTCGGATCCGGTAGATCAGCAGCTTCTGCATCAACCGGCGCATAACCAGGGGATCGTCATTGACGCCGCGCAGCAGAACGGTCTGGTTGCCGAGCGGAATGCCGGCATCGGCCAGACGGGTGCAGACCCGACCGGCGATCTCGGTCAGCTCGTGCGGATGGTTGAAATGGGTGTTGATATAGAGCGGATGGTGTCTGCGCAGTATCCGGACCAGGTTGGCGGTGATGCGCTGCGGCAGGACCACCGGCACACGGGTACCGATGCGGATGATCTCCAGGTGCGGGATGCTCCGCAGGGCGGTCAGAATCCGATCGAGCTGTTCGTCGGCGAGCAGCAGCGGGTCGCCACCGGAAAGGATCACGTCGCGGATTTCCGGATGTCGGCGGATGTAGTCGATGCCGGCGTCGACGGTGTCGCGGCTGACGACCATCTCGCTGCAACCGACCTTGCGCTTGCGGGTACAGAAACGGCAGTACATGGCACAGGCGGCGCTGACCAGGAACAGGACCCGGTCAGGGTAGCGATGCACCAGGTTTGGCACCGGGCTCTGGTTCTCCTCCTCCAGGGGGTCGGCGCCGCAGATGCTGCTTGCCAGCTCCTGCGGATCGGGCACGGCCTGCTTCCAGATCGGATCGCCGACTTCCTTGATCAGGCTCAGGTAGTAGGGCGTGATCCGCATCGGGTAGCGCTCGG
>DATFJP010000269.1:0-7793 GCA_035269105.1 Desulfuromonadales bacterium | reverse complement strand
AGGTACAGCACAGGCAGGCGAGATTTACAGCATCACAGTCAACCTCGCTGAAGGTAATGGGTTTACTTACGAGTTTACCGCAACCGGTGGCGAGAATCAGGATGCAATCGCGACTGCGCTGGAGGCCGGCATTGATCCATTGAGTGGGGCATACACTTCTGTGGTTGCAGGCAATGTCATCACGATCACTGATGCTGACCCCGATAACGGTGGCTTTACTGTTGATCTGGATAACAATCCAGGTATCAGTGGAACCGGCGCATCCGCGTTGGGTGCCGGTGGCGGAGTCTGGGCCGATGCTGACGCGGATGTCATCACTGACTTCAGCACAGGAGTTGACACCATTCAGCTGAATATTGCTGGAACTAATACCAATTACCAGGAAGCTGCAGAGGTAGCGGATTATGCTACTGCATATGCCGACGCAGCAGCCGTAATGGATGGTACGGTGCGCTACTACCTGACCTCTGCGGCTGATCTTGACGGTACTCCGGGCACCGGTTTGGTCGACGGTGAGGAAGGCGCTGGATTGCTGTTCTTTGATGCCAACGGTGATTCCGATATCGACGGTGTCATTGCACTGACCGGTGTAACCTCGGCTAACTTCGATGAAACTGACATTGTTGCCTAATCCTGGCCATAGCCAGTGATGCCAAGCCCTTAGGGTTTGGTTAAAGCAAACCGTATCCCCCCTCAGGGCTCGCTCTGAGGGGGGTTTTTTTCCGAATGGAGTTGCATAAGTTATGAAATCAGACGTGCGTCCCCTGAAAAAGAACGAGCATCTGACTCACGGCTGGCAAAAATTCAGTAATTACTCCTTTGCCGTCGGGCAGAATTGTGCCCCGGTGCTCATGGCCGAAGTGCATGAACTTGTGCCCCGCTATGCCCTCGCTTTTATCAAACAGGAAGATGGTTCCTGGCGACTGATCGCGGTACAGGGTCTGCACAGTGGTGACAACCTCTACCTGGATGCAAAGGCGCGGCCTCTATCCAGCTATATGGCCAGCTGTTACCGGGCTTACCCCTTTGCCCTAGTGGAAAGCGCCTCAGAAGGGGAGACCAGGGCTGTGCTCTGTTTTAACCATGCCAGCGGGCTCTACCGCGAAAACCCCGACCCGGCGCAAAACGAGGAGCGTTTTTTTACTGATGAAGGCCAGTTGCAGCCGGCTATGCAGGATCTGCTGATTTTTTTGCGGAGGTGCCATGAGAACCGCCAGCACACTCAGGCGGCCGTCGATGCCTTGGCCTCAGCCAAGCTGCTGGAACCCTGGCCCTGGCCGTTCGAGAACCCCGACTCCGAACGACCCATGGCGCAGGGACTTCACCGCATCGACCAGAAAGCCCTGGCCGCTTGCGATGGGGCAACCCTGCATCAGCTTCAACAGACCCAGAGTCTGTACCTGGCCTATGCCCAGATCCTCTCCATGCCCCGCCTGGCCATGCTGCCGGAACTCTACAAACGTCGCCAGCAGATTCAAAAGCAGCAGCCCGATGTGACCGAAGAAGATCTGAAAAAGCTATTCAACAACCCTAATATCTTTCAGTTTTAATTTATAATGCTGGGGTCAGGCTGGGGTCAGGCTTCCTGGCTTGACATTTTCGGATTCCTCGCTATGCTCCCCGCATGGCCAGCAAACCTCGTATGCCAATGACACCCTCTGCACCTGACATATCCCGCTTGCTTCAGCAGCTCTCCCTGCAGATGGAAAAGGACCCTGGCCTGCCATTGGCCTGGTTGGAAGGACATCGCCAGGATCCAAATCTGATGGCAGCATTAAAAGGCGCCTCTGCGGATGTCCCGGTTGCCGCGGTGCTGACCTGCTACGAGCTTATCTTACGCCAGGATCTGATTGCCGCCGGTCATGCAATCGAGAAACATCGCAGGCCAGACGATCCGCTGCAAGTCAATATATTGCTTGATGGTTTGTTCTTTGCTGCCTGCCGTGATTTTATTCGCGCCTCGCAACTGCTGGTGTCCGTGGTCAATCGGCACAAGGGGAGTTTGTTCATCTGGCAGAAGATGCTGACCCTCTGTCTGAATGCCGGCTATTATTCTCAGGGGATCGATTGGTACCAACAGGCAATTGCGCTACCGGGATGGGGGGCTGCGGCGCGATTTAACCTGATGGAACTGGGCAGTGCTCTGTATGCCTTGGATTATCAGTTTGAGCGGGCCATCGCGATCCGTCGCGAGGAGCTGGCTCTGCAAATGCAGCGACCTCCGGCCTCACCCGCGGCAAAGTCCTCCGATTTCAATGTTGCCAAGACCTGGCAGGCTCTGACGGCTGTGGTTGACCTTCTGGAAGGACACGGTATGCGGCCTGTTCCGACCGCCGGGACATTGCTGGGGTGGTGGCGGGAAGGGGCGATTCTCAACAATGATAAAGATCTCGATGTCGCACTCATGCCGGCAGACAGCCTGGATCTGGCGCGTAAGATTATGCTCGCACAGGTACGTTACATTGCTGCTCCGATGAGTCTAAACAGTAACAGTTACTCCTGTTTCTTTGATCGGGTCACGCAGGTGACAGTCGATCTTCTACAGTTCTGGGACGCCGGAGAGAAGCTGGGCTATGGTTGGCTGTTGCCTGGCAAGTATCGGGCGCAGAGCAGGGTATTGCATTTCGACCGCTTTGATCTGCTGAGGGACCATTGGCAGGGCCATGAATTTTGGCGGCCGGACGATCCCGATCATTTTCTGACACAGATGTACGGGCCATGGCGTGCTCCGGACCCCCATTTCGACAGCTGCGCCGGCGTTCCAAATCTGCAGGCAATGACAGAAATGGTCCAGGCCACAGTATATAATCAGCTTGTTAGTTGCGTGTCTCGCGGCAATTATGCCAAGGCCATGGCTCTGATTGTTTCTTTGCGCGATCATAATGACGACCATCCTGTGCTAGGGCGCATGGAAATTTGGTTGCGCAAAAACTTGCAGAACCAATGCTGAGAGGTTGCGCGATAATGGATTACAGAGTCGATTGAGAGGCTCGAGAATGTCTTTTGATAAAAGCTGTGCCCGGCGCGCGGTGGCGTTTGGTGTCTTCGATGTATTCCATGTCGGTCATCTTCGTTACCTCGAGTATGCCGCGCAAAGATGCCGACAACTCTGGGTCGGAATTCGTGCCGACCAGCTACAAACGCCAGGGAAAAACCATGGCACTGTTTTTACCGAGAAGCAGCGCTGCGAGCTCGTTGCTGCCCTGAGATGTGTCGACCATGCCTTTGTTTTCTCGGTACCACTCGATGATCACCCCTATTGGTTGGACTGGTTCAACAGACATGATGTTGATGTCGTAATTGTCGGCGGAGACTGGCATGGCTCAGAGCGCTGGAACCGATTGACACCGCGCCTGAAAGAGGCAGACATAGACGTCATATTTGCTCCCCGTACCCCCGGAATCTCAAGCAGCAAAATAAGAAAGACCTTATTTAATCTATGATATGAAGTAGATTAATTCCCCCGAGGCTTGCTTAAGCTGGGGTCAGGCTTCCATGGTTGACAATTGCTGTTTCTCAACGGTTCTTCAGCATGACCAGGAATTTCTTATTCATTTTACCGGCGGCTTGAGAAACAGGCATCAACAACGATCTTTTTCTTACGCCAGAGAATCTCCGCATTGGCTTTTCGGCGCAGTCTAATATTTGATGCTGCGCGTCAATGATGGACAGGATATTTTTTTTGGATTCAAAAGGGGCTACCATTAAAAGGCTGTCAAAGGGACCTCCTGCTTCGACTGAAATATCTTGCACTTTCAGGCTTTATCATACATTTTACTGTGGTGATTAAAGATCAAGACCAGCATCAAAGGTGCGCAACCTGACCAGGTAGTTGACCCTATGCTTGAAACCCGTCAGCCTCGACAACTCCATGTTTCCTACAACCTGACTTTTTCGGCACCGCATCTGGAGGCATGCCGGTTGCTTGACCCTTGGCTGAACAGGATATTTGATCATCCCGTCGAAGATCTTCTGCCGACAAAACTTCCCGTTTCGGCCGGTGACACAACTTTACCTGCTCAGTGGCTGCACCGTTGTTTGCTGCTGGCTATGGAGCTGCTGCGCATCGGCCGGATCCCGGTTTTTGATCCGCCCCGGATTTTAGCCTGCGCTCCTTCGGCGGTTCAGCCTCAGAAGTGGAGTGCCGTCGTCGCCTTGCCACTGGTCGATCTGATTTCACGGGCGGTCTACGATCTGGCCCTGAAAACCTCTTTTCAGCTCTGTGCCTGGGCCGCGACCACGCCTTTTAATGAAGACAATGTGCAGCGATTTGACGCAACCATCCTGAAGCAGGTGATCCAGCCTCTGTCGGAAATGCAGTTAATGGGAAAGTCAACTCTGCCGTTGCTGCAGGAAGCTCATGCTGCCGGGATTCCGTTTATTCACCTCGGCGGCGGTGTTTTTCAACTCGGCTGGGGGAGCAAGTCACGGCGCGTCGATCGCAGTACGACTGATCTTGATTCGGCAATCGGTTCCAAACTGGCGCAAAGTAAGGTTTATACGGCAGCGCTGTTGCGCATGGCCGGCTTGCCGGCACCTGTGCACGCGGTGGTGGACAATCGGGAGGCCGCGCTCGCGGCGGCCCGTGGTCTTGGCTGGCCGCTGGTGGTCAAGCCGGCGGATCGAGACCGAGGCGAAGGGGTTGCCGTTGATGTTGTCGATGAAGTCAACCTGGCCACTTGCTTCGATGAAGCGCTGAAGCGCTCACAAAAAAAACAAGTCATTGTCGAGCAGCAGGTCGAAGGTGTCTGTCATCGCCTTTTCATCGCCAACGGCAAATTGCTCTACGCGGTCAAGCGATTACCTCTCAGTGTGGCTGGCGACGGCCGCCACAGCATTGCCGAGCTGGTTGCCGCGGCATGCCTGGCCGAGCAGCGGAGGCCGCTCTGGAAACGCTCCGAAATCAAACCTCTCGATGATCTTGCCCGCGCGGCAATCAAAGCTGCCGGGTATAGCGAGACTTCGGTCCCCAAAAAGGACGAGCTGGTTCCCCTGCGACGCATTGAATCGACTGCCTGGGGCGGAATCAATCAGGAAGTCACCCAGGACGTCCATCAGGAAAATCTCAGGATCGCCCTGGCCGCCGCCGACCTCTTCAACCTCAATGTGGCCGGAGTTGATCTGATCACGCCTGATGTGAACAAGCCCTGGTACGACACAGGGGCCATTATCAACGAAGTCAACTTTGCGCCGCTGCTGGGCGGCCGCGAGGTTTCCCGTCAGTATGTCCGGCCGTTCCTCGAGGATCTCGTGACGGGCAAGGGCCTTGTCCCGGTGGAGGTCTTCAGCGGCGGGACGGCTGCCTTGGAGGCTGCCCTTGGCCGGCAGCGCTCCCTGGCCGCCACCGGTTTGCGCTGTGTGCTGGCCGGTCACCAGGACGTCCTGACGGTCGATGGCGAGGCCTGGCGGACGCCCTTTACCGAGAATTATTATCGGGTGCGGGCTCTGGTGCTCTCGGCACAGGTTGACGCGATCGTACTGGTTGTTCAAACCGATGAATTCCTCAATACCGGGTTGCCGCTCGAATACGTCGACCGTGTTGAGTTTGTTGATAATCTGCAATTCTCCTCGTCGTCCCCCGACACGCGACTGACGGCCGAGCGCCACGCCGAGCTGGTCACCCTGCTCGAAAGCTGGGTGGTCAACTAATCATGCCTCTTCGTTAGGACAGGTTACAAACGATGTCTATCCATGAAATATCCCTTGCCCTGGAAGATTCCATGGTTGATTTATCCATGCAAAGGTTGCTTCGTCTGGCCGATGAAAGCTGGGTCTTTATCAATGAAACCGAGGCACACGCCATACTGATGAAACATGGTGTTGCTTTCCTGGACCATCTCAGCGCCTTTTATGACGCCTGGCCCGATCATGACCAGATGCAGCTTCCGACCAAGCAGGTCTTTACAACTCCCGGACTGGCCGGTGATTTTCGGGTGATGCCCAGTGCTATCAACTCGCTGCGGCTGAAATTCGTGAAGGTTATCGGGACCAACGAAGAACAGCGCTCTATCATGGATAAAATCTGTGTCGGCAAGGCGATGCTGATCGATTATTACGACAATCATGTCTATGCCCTATTTGATGTCTGTGTCCTGTCTTCGTTCCGCACCGCTGCGATCGCCTGCCTGGCCATGCGGCGTAGCGGTCTGAAGCCTCGGACCGTAGGACTTATAGGGGCCGGCCGCATCGGGTTTTATACCGCCTTTATCCTGCATCGCTGGTGTGGCCTCAGCACAGCTGCCATCTACGATCCGGACCCAGGCAACCGTGACCGCTTCGCCAGCCTTTGCGCGCACTATCTGCCTGGGCTGACAATCCAGTGGCAACCGCTGGATGCCCTCTGTCGCGAATCGGAAGCTGTTTTTCTCGCCACGACTTCGAAGGTGCCGTTGTGTGATCGTTCCAACAGCGAGGGGATCGCCTTTCTTGCCAGCGTGGGTGCGGACGCGGACAATCTGAGCGAAATCGATGCCTCATTGCTTGAGACCCACCGGCTGGTGACCGATTCACAGCAATCGATGGGCTTGGGTGATATGAACCGCTGGGGCTCGGCCGGTCTGCTCCATGACGGAATGGTGACCGAGCTAAAAGATTTCTCCGCCGCCACGCACCCGAAAGACAAGAATGTCCTTTTTATTTCTACCGGAGTTGCAGTGCAGGATGCCCTGGTCTGCAAATTCGTTTACGATTTATCGGTCGGCATTGAGAAGTGCCCCACCATCGGCATCCAATCTTGACCCACCCTGGCGCGTTGACAGCTGGGGTCAGGCCTGACTGATCAACGACAATTATTTTCCCCAGTCCCGTTGCCTCAATAAGATATGTTACCGTCTGGCAGGGACACTCCCATGCCATCTGCTCATTCCGAGGGTAGGCCGTTCTTATTTTGCGGGATCAGATCGTTCAGGTTTTGTCATGTCCGGGAAAGTGCTAATCATTACTTTAAAGGCAGTGGAGGGATGATTTTGCCGAAGCGATCTGTTTGCTTAATTGCTCCAGGGCGCTGGTTGCTGTCTCCCAGATGATATCCAGATTCAACTCGAAATATCCATGCGCCATGCGATTGCGGATGCCGCGCATTTCCCGCTAGGGAATTTCTGGATGTGCCGCGACAAAATCATGGTATTCGTTGATGATCTGGGTGGCGGCTTCGCCAAGAATAAGAATGTTATAAATGACTGCCTGCTGGGTTTTTGGGTCGGCAAGAAACTGTTCTTTGGTTAAGCCTCGCACATAACGACTTGCCATGGCGGCCGCTTCTTCGATGTGGCTGAGATAGTCTTCAAGCGCCAGATGGCGTTGTTTAGCGGCGCTCATATGGCTTTCGCTTCTCGAAGAACTTTGTCCCTGAACCTGGCCGGCAGATCCCCGGGGGTCAGCACATCCACCGGCACGCCAAGCATCTCTTCGAGATCTACTTGAAGGCCTCCCAATTCGAAGAGGGTTGCTCCTGGCAGGGTGTCGACGAGCAGGTCGAGATCGCTGCCGTCGGTGTCGGTGCCGGTGAGAGCCGAGCCGAACACCCGGGGATTACAAGCGCGCCGCGCCTGGACGGCCCGGATGACCGCTTCGCGATGTCTTTGCAATGCAGTCGACGGTTTCATGCTGTCACCTTGGACGAAGGCAATTCTTTATTTGACGCACCTTACAAGATATTAGGGCATCATGTAACGGTCGTCAATATCACATGTTCAAACAATGGGGGCAGGCTTGTAACAGCTGGGGTCAGGCTTCCTTGGTTGACAATTGCTGCTTCTCAACTATTCTTCCGAATGACCAGAAAATTCTTATTC
>DATFJP010000268.1:0-11214 GCA_035269105.1 Desulfuromonadales bacterium | reverse complement strand
CCAGGTACTGGGCGTGCAGGCCGGTGAAGAACGCCTCCGAACGGAAATCACCCAGTCCCTGCAGGAAGCCGATGCCGATCCTGCGCAGTCCGGCCTGGCCGGCACGTTCCGGGGTCAAAAGCCGGAAATCGTAATCCCGCTTGGGGCCGAAGGGGTGCAGTTCGGCGTAGAGCTGCCGATCGTAGGTTTCCTGGTAGATGGTCAGGCCGTCGACGCCGGCCGCGACCATCTGCCGATAGCCGTCGGTCTCCAGCGGATAGATTTCGATGGAGATCGAACTGAAAAACGGCTTGATCCGTTCGGCGGCGGCCGCCAGGAAGGCAAGGTCCGCTTTGCCGGGAGACTCCCCGGTCACCAGCAGGACATGGCGAAATCCCTGGCGATGCAGGATGCCGGCCTCCCGTTCGACCTCATCCAGGCTGAGGGTCTTGCGCGGAACCTGGTTGGTGGCGTTGAAGCCGCAATAAAGGCAGCCGTTGCTGCATTCGTTGGAGAGATACAGGGGTGCATAAAGCAGGATGGTTTTGCCGAAGCGGCGCTGGGTGATGCGGTGCGCTTTCTGCGCCATCTGCTCCAGGTAGGGCTCGGCCGCCGGCGACAGCAGGGCCTGGAGATCCCGGGGGGTCAGGCGGTCTGCTGCCAGGGCGCACTTGACGTCCGCGGCGGTGCGTTTTCCGATCTGGGCGGCAAGCTGCTGCGGGTCATACTGATTGAGGATAGTGGCATAGCTCATTGGCTGATTTCGTCGGGTTGCAATGTTGAGGTTTGGTCCGCGGTCATGATGGCCGGATAGGCGCCGGGCCGACAGAGCCATGGTAGCACGAACCGTAAAAAGTGATCATGCGGCTTGGCGACCGCTTTTATTCATGCAGAAAACCGGTCAGGGGGCTGCTGGCTTCGGCGCGCTCGCTCGGCGCGCCGAGACCGGCCAGAAAGGCTTCCCTGCCGGCTTCGACACCCTTGCGGAAAGCTGCGCCCATTCTGCCCGGCTCATCGGCCACGGCGAGCGCTGTGTTGACCAGGACGGCATCAGCGCCCATCTCCATCGCTTCCGCGGCATGCGAAGGGGCGCCCAGCCCGGCATCAACCACCACCGGGATGATTGCCTGTTCGATGATAATGGCGATCGAATCCCGGGTCCGCACTCCCTTGTTGGTGCCGATGGGGGATCCGAGCGGCATGACCGTGGCGGTGCCCGCTTCCTGGAGACGCTTGGCCAGGACCGGGTCGGCATTGATGTAAGGCAGGACGACGAAACCATCCTTGACCAGTATCTCCGCAGCCTTGAGGGTTTCGATGGGGTCCGGCAGCAGGTAATAGGGGTCCGGGGTCACTTCCAGCTTGACCCAGGGTTCGCAGCCGGCCGCTCTCGCCAGCCGGGCCAGACGGACCGCTTCCTCCGCATCGCGGGCGCCGCTGGTGTTGGGCAGCAGCAGGTAGCGGGAGCGGTCGATATGGGCAAGCATGCTGTCGCCGGGATTATCGATGTCCACCCGGCGCAGGGCGACCGTGACGATTTCCGTTGCCGAGCCTTCCATGGCCGCGACCATCGCCGCGTTGGAGGAAAACTTGCCGGTGCCGACCATCAGGCGGGAGGTGAACTCGCGACCTGCGATCACCAGTTTATCCATAATGATTCCTTCTCCGGGAAACCCGATATCTGCGGGATTCAGGATTCATGGTTTTTTTCTCTCCAGCGTTGAAGTCAGCCGCCGCCCACAAAGTGGACAATCTCCAGGATGTCGCCCTCGGCAAGGGTCTCTTCCGCATAGCGTTGTTTCGGCAGAATGGCGGCGTTGCGTTCGACCACCACCTGTTTTTGCTCGATCCGCAGCTCCTGCAGCAGGCCGGCGACGGTCATGCCGTCTGCAATTTCCCGGGGCTTTCCGTTTAATGTGATTGTCATCCGTTTGTCCATGCAGCAAGGATCAGGGCGCGAGCTCCAGCAGGAGCCGCAGAACCGCATTGGCCTGATGGTGGGCGACGATGCCGACGCGCGGCGACATTAAGCCGACGCCGGGGCCGGCGGCGGTTTCTCCGTCGCCGCAGACGAACAGCCGTTGTCCGCTCTGCCGGGTCTGAATGCTGTTGGCCGGCTCGTAGCCGGCCATCCCGGAGCCGGTCACAATCGGCGTTTCCGGGCAGCAGGCGGCGAAGGTTTCGACCAGCATGACCTTCTGGTCGACCCGGTCGAAGGCTTCGACCAAGACCTGCACGGGGGTAAAAATTTCCCCGAGGTTGGCAGCGGTCAGTTTCAGGTGGCAGGCCGTCAGCCGAACATGGGGGTTGATGCGTCGCAAAGTATCGCGCAGGGCATAAACCTTGGGCAGGCCGATCTGGTCCAGGAAGTATTGCTGGCGATTCAAGTTGGAGGGCTCGACCATATCGAAATCGGCGACGATCAGCTGGCCGACGCCGAGCCGGGCCAGGGCCAGAGCCACCGCAGAGCCAAGCCCGCCGACCCCGGCGATGCCGACGCAGGCTTTCCGCAAGCGGGTCTGTATGCCGGGACTGTGCCGGGCCGAAAGCAGGGCATCCAGTTCTTCTTCGGCCGGCTGTTCGCCGCGGCGAATCAAAACCACCTGGTCGCCTTCTGCGAGACGCTGATCGGCATCCGCCGGGTAGCCGTTGACGATCATCAGGTCGGCGTCCGGCTTGATTTCGCTGCGCAGCCGGGCGAGGGTTACGCCAGGTGGCAGATGATGTTCCCGTTCGTTGACTGTTATCCGCATAAAACGTGAAAAGCCGCTGAACGCGGCTCTCTGCCGGGCATGATTGCCCGGTTGAATGGCCACTTCCCTACGCCGGTATGACCCGGATCAGGTTCAAGGGGTCGTCCCGCCCGGTGCGGAACTCTCAGTAAGTCTACTCCCCCAGGGCTCGATGCTTTGAGATTGTCTGCAAAGCTTAACAGGCGAGCCGCTGGAGAGTCAACCCATTCCGGTTTTTGCGGTTGTCATTGCCGGATCGATTGACTAGGATGAGGACTCTTCTGCAGAGGAAAGGTGACCCGGCTATGGCCATTTCAGACCGCTATCGCGAGATCACCCGTGAGGTCGACTTCCTGCTCGGCGATTTGCGGACTCAGGGTCTTGACGAAGGTCAGGGCGCGCGCAAAGTCGCCCGGGCCTTGAAAATTCTTCAGGAATCTCTGGAACGGGTGGGTGAGATCCCCCGCATGCGGCTGGAGGCGGACCTGACGCCGATTCTGATTTCGGCGCATAAACAGCTCGATTGGGCCCGACTTCAGTTCGAGGAAGAAAAAGAGCCGGCCAGGGCGGCGGCCGTCTGGGACCTTGAGCAGAAGGTTTACCGACTGCTGAATGATTTGTAGCCCCTGATCCGCCCGGTCGATGCCGGCTTTCACCCAGCGGGATGGTCAGCCGGCCAGATGGGTGCGCCGCAATCAACCCTTTGCAGAGATATCTCTCTATGAAATTGCTGCTGAACTTTTCACTCATCATCCTGTTTCTGGCCGTTGCCCCGGTCGGGGCTGCTGACGAACGGATTCTTATCGATGATTTCGAGAACGGCCTTGCGCCGGGCTGGTCCGTCAAAAGTTTTGCCGGTGAAACCCGCTACCAGGTTGTCAAGGACGGTGCGAACCATGTGCTGAGAGCCGAAAGCAGTTCGGCTGCCTCGGGATTGGTTTACGAAATAGAGTTCGACCCCGGCCAATGGCCGGTTCTCTCCTGGCGCTGGAAAATCCGGGATACCATCGCCCGGGGCGATGCACACAGCAAGCAGGGGGACGACTACGCTGCCCGGGTCTATGTGATTTTCCCGCACTGGTTTTTCCCGAAAACCCGGACCCTTAACTATATCTGGGCCAATCATCTGCCGGAAGGCGAGATCCTGGCGAATGCCTATACCGACAACGCCATGATGCTGGTCGTGGCCAGCGGTCCGGACCAGGCCGGGAAATGGATGACCGTGCGGCGCAATATCGTCAGCGATTTCCGCAGGGCCTTCGGCGAGGATCCGCCCCAGGCCGGCGCCATCGCCATCATGACCGATACGGACGACACCGGCGCGCAGGCGACAGCCTGGTACGATGATCTGCGCCTGCAAAAAGCGGCGGCCGATGAGTAGGTCGGTTCTCATTCCTCCATCCCCATAATTTTCCTGCCACGACGACAACCTCCTAGATTTCATTATTCAGTCACCGCAGCAATAGCAAATGGGCGGTGAACGCCGATGTGCTGCGGGTTTACCTGAAGTGCGATGGTTTTTCGGGGAATCCCTGCGTGCATCCCGAATAAAATCGGGTACAATTGCTGTCATGCAATTCGGGCAAGCTACCGGGAAGAAAAAGGTTTTGCATTGGAATGGGTCTGCCGCCGCGATCTGTCTGCGCGCGGCAGCCTCTGAAATTCTTTTGCGAGAGATGTCATGAATACTGGAAGCAAGATTGGCCGGTTTGCGGTCGAGCATCCGAAGCTCATCGCTTCGATGATTGTCGGTGCCACCATCGTCCTTACCCTTCTGGCGGCGCTGCCCAGCCTCTGGCCGCGTACCTTTGCCCCCCTGCATTCGCTGAAGATCGACACCGACCCGGAAAACATGCTGCCGGACGACGAACCGGTGCGTGTCTTTCACGACCGCATGAAGGAGATCATGTCTCTGAACGACATGATCGTCGTCGGCATCGTCAATCCCGAGGACGAGGAGCACGGGGTTTTCACTCCCCAATCCCTGCGGAAGATTTATGCCCTGACTGAATTCTCCCGGGGGCTTCGCTGGCGCGATCCGGAAGACCCCGCAGAGTTCGCCGGAGTCGTGCAGCAGGATATGATCGCGCCTTCCATGGTCGATAACGTGGAGTCGGGCGGCGCGGGCGTGGTGCGGTTCGAGTGGCTGATGCCTCAGCCGCCGGAAACCCTGGAAGCCGCCCAGGCGGTAAAGCGCAAAGCCCTCGATATTCCCTTTCTGGAGGGGACGCTGGTCTCGGAGGACGGCAGGGCGGTTGCCCTGTATCTGCCTATCACCGCCAAAGATGTGACATACCGCATCTATTCCGCCCTGCAGCAGAAGATCGAAAACCCGTCGCGCCTTTTTCCTTCGGAGGTGGGGAGTTTCAACGCACTTCTCGACCAGCTGGCGGTCGCATCCGAAGGGCAGGGCCCGGTGCTGGTTCGGGACATATGGCGGGAACTTTCTTCGGAAACGCAGAAGAAGCTGCTGGATGTGCGGAAAGAGGTGGATGAATGGCAAGGTGTCATCTCCCGCTATGAACGTGCGGCCCGGCAGCACAATGCTTCTTCTGAATTCAAAGAACGGGCGCAGTTGCTGCTCGATAAGCGCAGCAAAGCCGTGGACGCTTTCGTCGCCGATCTCAACGCCTGGATGGGTCGAAAAGGAGATGGCGAATGGCTGGCACCCGATGAATCGAAGCGCCGGTCGCTGAGCGAAGAAGGGCGGGAACTGCTCGCAAAAGGCGATACCCTTGGCGAACGCGAGCAGTACCGACTGAAACGGCTGTGGCTCGAAGCGGCTCTCCCCGGCAAGATTATCAAGAGCCATGTCGCAGAACTTGAGGGCGCCGAGAACTACCACATCACCGGCCTGCCGGTTGCCGAAGACACCTTCGGCGTGCAGATGTTCAAGCAGATGGCGATCTCGGCGCCGGTGGCCATGGTGATCATCTTTCTGCTCATGTGGTTCTTCTTCCGCTCGGCCCTGGTGATTCTGCCGGCGATCTGGGACGCCCTGATCGCGACGCTGGCCACCATGTCCCTGCTGGTGATCACGGGCAACACCGTGCACATCATGAGTTCCATGATCCCGATTTTCATCGTGCCGATCGCGGTTCTCGACGATGTGCACGTTATTTCCGAATTCTTCGACCGCTACCAGAAAACCCGGGATCGTAAAAAGACCATCCAGGAACTGATGAGCGGGCTGTTCACGCCCATGCTCTATACGACCTTGACGACCGCAATCGGCTTCGCCTCCCTGGCCCTGGCGCCGATTCCCCCGGTCCAGGTCTTCGGTCTGTTCGTGGCCTTCGGCGTCATCGTGGCCTGGCTGTGCTCGATTCTGCTCGTGCCGGCGTTTATTTCCGTTCTTCCCAAGAAGGTGCTGGACGACTTCGGCGCCAGGCATGCCTCCGGCGATGATGATCCTGCAGGCAAGACCATGCTGGGACGCGTATTGCAGGCAACGGGCCGGGGCACTTACCGGCGCGCCCGGGTCATCATCATCGTCAGCGCTGCGGCGCTGGCAATCTCCGGCTACGGAATCAGCCTGATCCGGGTCAACGACAATCCGACCAAGTGGTTCGACGAGGGGCATCCCATCCGCATCGCGGACAAGGTTCTCAACGATCACTTCGGCGGGACCTACATGGCCTACCTTGCCTTCCGCTCCGAAGACGCTCCCAAGCTCCCGCCGATGGAGGAGAAAAGGAACAGCAGAGAAGGCGAGGATGAGAAGAACGCGAAAGGACAGGATAAAGGGCCGGCGTTGCCATCCGGGATGAATGCCGACTCTTCGCAGAAAGAAAATGGCAACGGTCCAGCCTTGCCCTCCGGGCTGGGCAACGGCGCGATTTCAGAAAACGGCTCAGGTCCCGCGCTGCCGGCGGGCCTGGGGGGAAAGACAGCCGAGGCGCCAACTGCAGCGCAGCGCGTTCCGGATGAGGCCGAAGCCGCCAAGCCGGAGATTTTCAAAAATCCGCAGACGCTTCGTTGGATCGGTGCTCTGCAGCACTACATGAACACCGAGCTTGGCGGATTGGTCGGCAAGTCCAACTCGGTCACGGATATCGTGGAGACGGTTCATCGCGAGCTGATGGTGGGCGTCGAGCGTGACGGCCACGTGATTACCGAAGAGGAGGCCATGCGGGTCCCCGACAGCAAGGGCGCCGTGGCGCAGAGTCTGCTGCAGTTTCAGAACAGCCACCGCCCGCAGGATCTCTGGCATTTCGTCACCCCGGACTACCGCACCGGCGTCGTCTGGCTGCAGTTGACCAGCGGAGACAACCGCGACATGAGCATTGTGGCGCGAAGCGTCAACGACTGGCTGCAGTTCTGGGACGCCTCGGGGGGGGAAGCCGAGTCGATGGTGCGTGAGAATCCACAACATTTCCGCCCGGTTTTGCGGTCAGTGGCGGGCTATATCCGTGAATCCGGCCGGAGCCTGCAAGGGATTGAGGAGACGATCGCTCAGGCTCCCGTCGAGGCGGTCGCTGCGCTCAAGGAGCATATGGAAGCGCTCGACCCCGTTTACGAGTTGCGACACGACTGGTTCGGTCTGACCTACATCAACGTGGTCTGGCAGGAGAAGATGGTCAAGGGTATGCTCGAGGCGCTGCTGGGCAGTTTCCTGGCCGTATTCCTGATGATGACCCTGCTCTACCGCTCGGCCCTGTGGGGTATCCTGTGCATGGCGCCGCTGACGGTGACCATCGCCATGACCTATGGCCTGATCGGGTTCATCGGCAAAGACTACGACATGCCCGTGGCGGTGCTCTCTTCTCTGAGCCTGGGGCTCTCGGTCGACTATGCCATCCATTTTCTGACCCGCAGCCGCATGATGTACACCGACTACGGTTCCTGGGAAAAAACGGCCGGGCCGGTTTTTGGCGAACCGTCGCGTGCCATCGCCCGCAATGCCATCGTTGTCGGCATCGGGTTTTTACCACTGCTGCTGGCACCGCTGGTCCCTTACCAGACAGTGGGCATCTTCATCGCGGCCATTCTGCTGCTCGCCGGCGTTGCCACGATGCTGATCCTGCCGGCGGCGATCACGTTGCTGGAAAACAAGCTGTTTCCGCGCACGCGACCCTCCTGCACCCTCTGTAACCGCAGTACCTGTATTGTTGTCATTGTCGTGGCGGTGGCGTTGATTGTGATCAACCTGCGCCAGTTCTTTGCCCTCGGCTGGACGACGCTGAGCTGGATCAGCGCGACCGTGGTGCTGGTCCTGGGAGGATGGTGCACCTGGTCGTCACGGGCGGAGAAAGCGCGAACGGAAGCCTTCGTCGCTGAAGACGGCAAAAAGGAAGACGCTCAGCGCCAGTAAACATTCAGGATTCAAGGAGTCACGCTATGACCAGGTCATATCTGAAAAATGCGGTTATCCCGGCGATTGTGCTGCTCGGCATCTTTTGGTGCCTGCCTGCGGCGTCTCAGGAAAAGGCGGACACCCCGTCCGTTGACGAGATCGTCGAGCGCTCGAACCGCGTTGCCTATTACCAGGGCAAGGACGGCCGCGCCGATGTCCACATGAGCATCATCGACGCCCAGGGGCGCGAGCGGATCCGGAAGTTCACCATCCTGCGCCGCGACAACGAGCCGCCCGCGGACGCCGAGGTGCAGGACCCGGAAGACTCCACCGGCGACCAGCGGTTTTACGTCTACTTCAAGGCACCGCCCGACGTCAGCGACACGGTGTTCATGGTCTGGAAGCACGTTGACCCCGACCAGGATGACGACCGCTGGCTCTATCTTCCCGACCTCGACCTGGTCAAGCGCATCGCCGCATCCGACGAGCGTACCAGCTTCGTCGGCTCGCATTTTTTCTACGAGGACGTCTCCGGGCGCAACACCAATGAAGACAAACACGAACTGGTGAATGTCACCGACACCTATTTCATCCTGAACAACATCCCCAAGGAGCCGGAAACCGTCGAGTTCGCGAACTACAAGATGTGGATACACCGCGACACCTTTATGCCGATCCAGACGGAATATTACGATGATCGCGGCGAAGCCTACCGGCGCTACACGGTGCTCGAGGTCGAACGGCCGGAGGGCTTTCTAACCGTGACCAAATCGAAAATGGAAGATCTGCGCTCCGGCGGCCATACCACCATCGAATACAGCGATGTCGAGTACAATGTCGGTCTGCCCAAGGATATCTTCACCGAAAGGTATCTGCGCAAGCCGCCCATGGAATACATCAAGTGATCTGAGAATCGGCAGTCGAGGGCGGGAAGGTTCCCATGGATTCAAAAAAAGGGTTGGTTTTTATTGCGGTTGCGACCGTGATTTTCAGCGCTTTCTCCACGGTCGCAACAGGCTTGGCTCAGCCACCGTCTTTACCCGGTGGCCTGGAGGAGAAGGACTCCGCTTCGCCTGGCGGACCGGCACTGCCGCCCGGTCTGGGGGAGGACAGCGCTGGGCAGTCTCCCCCCTCACAGCCTGGGCTGCCTCCCGGGCTGAACGGCGGCGACAAGACAGCCAGCGAGGAACCGGCATCCCCTGCAGAAGCGGCGGAAGGGTGGACTCTCCCCGACGACCTGGAAGGCTATGCGGAACTTCGCGGCGGTACGCGCCTGAAAGACGACCCGGTGCAGGACGATGTGTCCCTGGCGGAAGCCCGGCTGCAGATCAGCTACGACAAGTACGTGCCGGAACTTCTGCCCCGCGGCAGCTTCCGCTTCACCGGCGATCTGATCTACGATGCCACGGTCAGCGATCACAACGATGTCGATCTCGAACAAGGGCGGGGGTTCTTCGACCTGCGGGAGCTGTGGCTGTCGCTGACGCCCCTTGAATTCCTGGACATCAAGGCCGGGCGTCAGATTCTCACCTGGGGAACGGGCAACCTGCTCTTTCTGAATGATCTCTTCCCCAAGGATTACCAATCCTTTTTCCTGGGGCGCGACGTCGATTACCTCAAGGCCCCTTCGGATGCTCTCAAGGCGTCTCTCTACAGCGATCTGTTCAATGTCGATGTCGTCTATGCGCCGCGTTTCGATGCCAACCGTTTCGTGGACGGCTCGCGGCTGTCCTTCTACGATCCCGCCCTCGGCGGCCTGCGCGGCGAAAACGATCCCATCGCAACCGACCGGCCTGACGACTGGTTCGACGACGATGAGATCGCTCTGCGGGTCTACCGCAACATCGGCACCTACGAACTGGCCTTTTATGGATATGACGGCCACTGGAAGGGACCGGCGGGAACGGACCCGGATTCCGGCAAACGCATTTTCCCGGAATTGACGGTTGTGGGAACCAGCATCCGCGGTACGGTGGGCCCGGGGATCGGCAACCTGGAGTTCGCCCTCTATGACAGCCGCGACGACCGGGACGGGGACGACCCTTTCGTGCAGAACAGCGAATGGCGTTTTCTGGCCGGCTACGAACAGGAAGTCGCCACCGATCTGACCCTGGGCGTCCAGTACTACATCGAATACATGCTCGACTACGGCGCCTACCGTCGGAATCTGCCCGATGGCTTTCCCGCCCGCGAGGAAGACCGCCACTGGATCACTTTCGATCTCACCCGGGAGCTTCTGGCTCAGAACCAGTTGATCCTCAGCCTCTTCACCTTCTACGACCTCTCCGTCGACGACGTTTATCTGCGGCCCAAGGCGACCTATGATTTTACCGACAACTGGCAGGCCCAGCTTGGTGCGAACATCTTCCTGGGCAACGACGATACCTTTTTCGGCCAGTTTCAGGAAAATACCAACGTCTATGCGGCTGTGCGGTACAGTTTCTAAAAGATCGCATTTTCGGCGGGAATCCGGTCGCGGCGCGCCCCATCTAAAAAGAGGCTTTTTAACTTATTCCCCATAGCGCATCGCCCTGGCCCAGCGCCAGAGAATCCAAGCAATCAGCGCGATACCCACCAGCAGAACGCCAAGAAACAGGAACAGGGGAGAAATCTGCGGGTCAACCTTGAGCTGCTCCAGGGTAAAGTGCGGCTGCAGATAGCCGCTACGGACCATCGCCCGGATTTCGGCCATCAGATAGACCAGCGGTACGACCACGAGTGCCGCCAGGGTGACCTTCCGGCGAAATCCGGCCGCCAGAGCCAGCAGCGCCAGGCAGAAAGCGAGCAGGAAAATCCCGCTGGCAAGGGGACTGCCACCGAGAAACTGTTGCTGAACATCGCCGGGCAGCAGGATGAAGAAAAGCATGCCATCGATCATCTGCAATAGAGTCAGCCATGTGAATAGCCCCATTCCGAGGTTCACGCCTGCCTGTTCCACCAGGTAATCGTCACGGCCGGCAAACCGGCTGTAGACGGCCACGAAAAGGCTGCCGACGGCGAGACCGCCCAGCACAAAATGCAGGTAGCGGGGGATCAGGGTCGGCTCCCCCCAATTGAGAAGAGTCCCTGAGGCATTCTCGAAATAGCCCTGCCATACTTCGGGACGCAGCATCAGGGTCATGTTGTTCGTGAAAATAAACGGAACCAGCAGAAAAATAATCAATGCCAGCAGAATGACCGCCTGCCCTCTGCGACCCAGACATGTGA
>DATFJP010000267.1:0-8247 GCA_035269105.1 Desulfuromonadales bacterium | reverse complement strand
AGTGCTCTTTGTCCGGAAAGAAAAAGGCCCTTTTTGCTTACTTTTTGTGGCCGCCTGGACAAAAAGTAAGTCGGCCGGCGGACGAAACCCGCCGTTTTTAAAGGTGTTTGCTTACAAATAAGAAATCGAAAAGCCCGGAGCAGTTCCCTACCCGG
Organism: Desulfuromonadales bacterium; assembly: GCA_035269105.1. Lineage (GTDB taxonomy): Bacteria > Desulfobacterota > Desulfuromonadia > Desulfuromonadales > BM103 > JAQYVZ01. Next base: position 8,092 of record DATFJP010000267.1, on the reverse strand, counting down.
TTGTCATTCGCGGTCTGGAGACCGCTCCTACGCGGGCACCCTTGCCGACGCAGCCGCTGCTGGGACAGTTCAGTTCCCCTGCCCCTGCTGACCAGAACTCCCTTTCTGCTTCTGCTCGCCGCCCTCGGTAAATTCTTTTCTCGCCTCAAAAACGGCATTTTCAAGCCGATCATAGCTCGCCGCAAACCCCTTCTTCACCTTTTCCCAGGCTTCTGCCGAGCTGTGCTGGATGCCGCCGTACCATTCTGCGACTTCCCGGCGCTGCTGGCGCAACCTGTCCATGGTCGCCCGGCTCTTCTGCCGCGCGCCCTGACTCATTTCCTGCCAGTTTTCATCCAGATTCTGCTGCATGGTTTCGATACGGGCATCCAGCTGCCGAAGCCTTTTCTGCGCTGCGGCAATCGCCTCATCTCTCTGCTCCGCGGAATATTCTTTCATCGCTTGATAGGTTGCCGCTGCTTTTTCCTGGACTTCAGCGGCTGTGGCTGCATCCTGCTCTTTCTGTTTATGCTGCCCGGCGGCGCCAACGGCTGCTCCGGACAAGACCAGCACCATGGACAGGAAGGTTGCCCATGACCATCTGATTATATGCCTACGCATCATCTGTTTCCTCTCTGCAGGGGGACACCAAAAAGGACATTCTCCAACGCCGCTCAATAGCCTTGGTTTACTTGAACTTTTCAGTCGCGGACTTGACCGCTGAACCGAGATTGGACCACGCTTTATCAAGACCACTTTTCAATTCGGTCCAGGCGTCATCGCTGGCTTCGCGGAATTCCTGCAGTCGCTTTTTGGCATCGGCCCGTTTTTTTTCGAGTTCCTCGATGGTTTCGTGGTAATTAACCTTGGCGTCGGCTTCGGCCTTGGACGCTTTGGCTTTCAGGGTGTCGATTTTGGCGTCCCATTCGTCCAACTGGGCCTGAAGCTTCTCTTCATGCGCTTTTTTCTTTTCCATCGTTCAGCTATCCTTTCTTTATAAAAAAGGCGGCCCGAGAAGCCGCCTTTTTGCACCAAATTATCATTCAAGGCCTGGCAGGCAGGCACAATGGGTGGAGAAGCGGGGTTCTTTTACGGGCCGAATCCCTCTTCCACCATCTCTTTCATCGTTCTGCCGCAACAGCTCATGTCCTTTTTCTTGGCTTCGTCCTTGTCGTACTTGGTCTTGCAGCTTTCACAGACATATCCCGATTTTTCCGGGAGTTCCTTTGAAGCTTCGGAGAAACGATCTTTGTATTCGTCTGACATAACGTCTCCTTTCTTTTCCTATCCGGTTCTACTAACACCAGGCGAGCGACAGGGTCACATTACTTCCCGCCTGCGGGGAAATCTCAAGTGCTTACCCGATCATGGACCCATCGGCGTCGAGACCCTCTCTTTTCGCTGCGTCAGCGGCTTCCCGCAACAGGTCATGTTTTTCTGCTTGGCTTCCTCATAGGAATACCGCGTTCCGCACTCCTCGCAGACATTAACGATGATTTCTTCATGTTCCTTGATCGGATCTTTTTGTTTGTCGTCTGTCATCGGCTTGCCTCCTCGCTGGTTGTGAACGTCTGTTGCCCGCCACTCGTAAAATTGACGGCAACATCGTGGAATTTCGACTCAAATTGACCATATTAAACCTTAGCATCCATTTTCTATTGAGCAAGGAGAATTTTGCTACTCTTAGGGGTAACAAAAGTCTACCCTGGCCTGGGCGTATTTTTAAAAATCTGTTTTTTCCTGAGAAAATTAAGGCCCTAAGGCGTTTGATTGCCTGCGATATCTGTTCTCTTTCTTGTTCACTCATCGCCTTCCTGGCTTTTTTCCCGCTCTTCGACTTCCGTTGCAGCCGATCCCTCCTCCGGCCCTTTCCCTGTGCCGATTTGCATCTCCGAACAGGCCTCTTCCGGGAATTTCAAGGGATTGTCTTCGAGAAACTTGTCGAATTCCTGCCGATCGATCGTTTCATCCTCAAGCAGACGGTCGGTCAGAGATTCCAGGACAGCAAGGTTTTCGGAGACAATGCCGGAAGCGCATTCTTGAGCGGATTCGACAATCTTTTTGATTTCCTGGTCGATGATCCAGGCGGTCTTTTCACTGAAGGACTTTTCGGTCGCCAGTTTGCGCCCTAAAAACGGATGCTCTTCACCGCGCGGATAGCTGAGCGGGCCCAGGCGTTCGCTCATTCCCCACTGGCAGACCATCTTTTCGGCAAGATCCATGACCTGTTTCAGGTCGTTCTGGGCACCGGTGGAGAATTCCCCGAAAAACGCATGCTCGGCGGCCCGCCCCCCGAGCATGACGGTCATGCGGCCGAGCAGATAACCTCGCCGGAAATGGTATCTGTCATCCTCCGGCAGCTGTTGCGTCACGCCGAGGGCCTGGCCCCGGGGAATGATCGTGATTTTGTGGACCGGATCCGTATTTGGCAGGCCCTTGGCCACCAGGGCGTGACCGGCTTCATGAACGGCCGTGGTGCGCTTCTCTTCATCGGACATGAAAATTTTCCGCTCCATCCCCATGAGTTGCCGGTCCTTGGCCCGTTCGAAGTGATCCATGGCAACCCGTTCGGCCTCGTCCCGGGCCGCGATCAGGGCCGCCTCGTTGACCAGGCTCTGCAGGTCGGCGCCGACCATGCCGGGCGTTCCCTTGGCGACCAGTTCCAGATTGACGTCGTCGGTCATGGGCATGCTGCGGGTGTGGACCCGGAGAATTTTTTCGCGGTCCCGCCAGTCCGGGCGCTCGATCACCACCTGCCGATCGAACCGCCCAGGCCGCAGGAGGGCCGAATCGAGGACATCCGGCCGGTTGGTCGCGGCCAGGACGATGACTTCATCATGGGGGTTGAAGCCGTCCAGTTCCGAGAGCAGCTGATTCAGCGTCTGTTCCCGTTCGTCGTGACCGCCGCCGAGGCCGGTGCCGCGCGCCCGGCCAACGGCATCCAGCTCATCGACGAAAATGATGCTCGGTGCATTCTTCTTGGCGTTGTTGAACAGGTCCCGGACCCGGCTGGCGCCAACGCCCACGAACATTTCGATGAACTGTGAGGCGGAAATACTGTAAAAAGGCACATCCGCCTCTCCGGCTACGGCCCGGGCCATCAGCGTCTTGCCGGTGCCGGGCGGACCGGCAAGCAAAATACCGCGGGGGACCCGGCCGCCGAGACGGGCGAATTTTTTGGGGTCACGCAGGTAAGCAATGATTTCCTGGAGTTCCTGCTTGGCTTCGTCCAGGCCGGCGACATCCTCGAAGGTTTTCTGAGACTGCTCCCGCGAGTAGAGCTGGGCTCCCGATTTATTGAACTTGTTGAGCATGCCACCCATGCCGCCCTGCCCGCGCATACGGCGCATCAGATAAACCCAGACCCCGATAATCAGCACCCAGGGCAGCAGGTTGATCAGCAGGGTGCTCAGCAGGTTCCCATCTTCAGCAGGCTTGGCCCGAACCTGGACCTCCTGCTCCTGCAGGAGCGGCAGCAGGTCGGGGTCTTCGACCGGAGGCAGCACGGTCTGAAAGCGTTCGAAGCTTTGTTCTCCTTTGAACCCGGGCTCCAGGACCTGGTTTTCCTCCAGGTTGACCGCCTGGCGAAAACGGCCGGTCAGATCCTCGCCCTGCATGGTGACCTCCGCCACCCGATCGTTCCGGAGTTGTTCCTTGAAAAGGCTGTAGGGGATTCCGGCGACCGGTTCGGGAGGTTCCGCGGGGAAGAAATAGGTGATAAGCAGGTTGGCTGCCAGGATCAGGGCGATGACCAGCAGAAATCTGTACCAGGGGTTTTTCATGATCGGCAAGCGCTCTTTCCGGTGTCGGGTTTGATTTCGTTCTGTTTCGGACATGTTATGCTATAGGGTAACAAAAATCTTCGACTCTGCTCTGCTCGCAGTCATTCAGACTGTTTCCGCTTTCGCGGAGGAAAAGCCCGCCATGAATATTGATGTCTGGAGAAACCTGCCATGACCGCGCCCCCGGACAAGCTCGATGATTACAGGAAGAAACGGGACTTCCGTAAAACCGGCGAACCCTCGGCCGGCGGCAATCCCGGCAGCTGGGCCGATAAACGCCCAGTGTTCGTAATTCAGAAGCACGACGCTTCGACCCTGCATTACGACTTCCGCATCGAAGTCGATGGTGTTTTAAAATCCTGGGCGGTCCCCAAAGGCCCGTCCACCGATCCGGACGAAAAGCGCCTGGCCATTCCGACCGAGGATCATCCCCTGGAATATGCCGATTTCGAAGGCACGATCCCGTCAGACGCCTATGGCGGCGGCACGGTTCTGATCTGGGACCGCGGCAGTTACAGCAACCTCAAGGAAGAAGAGGAAGATGCAGGCAAATCCGTCTCCGCCCAGATCGACAATGGACACGTCACCATCCGCCTGGAGGGACAGAAAATCTCGGGCGGCTATGCTCTGATTCGCACCGGCCGGGGCGATGATGCCCGCTGGCTGCTGATCAAAATGGACGATGATCAGGCCGATGCGCGGCGCAAGCCGACGTCCACGGAACCGAAGTCGGTCAAGTCGGGTTTGGATATGGAAGAGATCCGGCAGGCCGTGGAGAAAGCAAATGGCAACGATTGATTTTCTGGAAAAACTGCCTGAAAAAGAGCGGGACAAGGCAAAAAAGAAAGGGCTGCCGGAATGGATAAAACCGATGCTGGCGACACTGACCGATGACCCTTTCACAGATCCCGCATGGCTTTTCGAACGCAAGCTGGACGGCGAAAGAAGCCTCGCCTTTGTCGAGTCCGCCCGCAAGGTTCGCCTGCTCTCCCGCAATCGGAAATCCCTGAATGTCAGCTATCCTGAAATCGTAGATGCTCTGGCCGACCAGACGCCGGCCGACTGCATCCTCGATGGTGAAATCGTCGCCTTCAATGCCGACAAGGTCAGCGACTTCCAGCGGCTGCAGCCGCGCATGCAGGCATCCGACGCCGAGGAGGCGCGCAACAGCCGGATTGCCGTCTATTACTACATTTTCGATTGTGTCTATCTGGATGGCTACGATCTGGCGCAATGTTCCCTGCGCAGCCGCAAGCAGCTGCTCAAAGCGGCCATCGATTGGCAGGATCCCCTGCGCTGGACAGCGCACCGCAATGCGGAAGGATTTGATTATTATCGGCAGGCCTGCCGGAAAGGCTGGGAAGGATTGATCGCCAAGCAGGCAGACTCCGCCTATGTCCACAGCCGCTCCCGCAAATGGCTCAAATTCAAATGCGTCAAACGTCAGGAATTCGTGATCGGTGGCTTCACCGAACCGGAAGGAGAACGGATCGGCTTCGGCGCCCTGCTGCTCGGTTTCTACCGTAACGACAGCCTGGTCTACGCCGGCCGGGTGGGGACAGGGTTCGACGACCAGACCTTGAAAGACCTGCATGGCCGCCTCAGCCGCATCGAACGCAAGACTTCGCCCTACGGTCAAGGCAATCCGGAAGGCCAGGATGTGCATTTCGTGACGCCCAGGCTCGTCTGCGAAGTGGAATTCACGGAATGGACCGCCGACGACAAACTCAGGCATCCCCGCTTCAAGGGGCTGCGCCGTGACAAGCGGGCAAAAGATGTGCACAGGGAAGAAGCTTCAGCGACGACCCTTGCCGGGGATTGATGGCTGTCCTTTACGCCCCAAGGAGGAGCCGTGAAAGTTGGCCGCCGCCAGATCGACATTTCCAATCGGGACAAAATGTTCTTTCCGGACGCCGGCCTGACCAAGGGCGATCTGGTCGACTACTACCTGGCAGTCGCCGAGACCATGCTGCCGCACCTGAAACACTACGGTGTCAACATGCAGCGTTTCCCGGACGGCATCGATGGCAAGAGCTTTTATCAGAAGGACGCCTCGGACTACTTCCCGGACTGGATCGACACGGTCACCATCCCCAAGCGGGAAGGCGGCAGTTTCGCGGCCCCGGTGATCTCCAGCAAGGCCGCCCTCGCCTACCTGGTCGACCAGGCTATGCTGACGCCCCATCTCTACCTGAGCCGGAAGGACGATCTGGAACATCCCGACCGGATGATTTTCGACCTGGATCCGCCCGGAGGACAGGACGACGCCAAAGCCGTGCGTTCGGCCGCCCTGGACCTTTACCGGATTCTGGAGGAGCTCGATCTGCAGTCCTGGGCTCAAACCACGGGTTCGAAAGGGTTCCATATCATCGTGCCGCTGGACCGCAGCGCCGGCTTCGACACCGTCCGCAACTTCGCCGAGGATGCGGTCCGGCTGCTGGTCCGTCGCCATCCGGAACGCTATACCCTGGCGCAACAAAAGGATCAGCGCGCCGGCAAAATCTTCCTCGACTGGCTGCGCAACGCCTACGGGGCGACCGCCGTGGCTCCCTATGCCGTGCGAGCCCTGCCCGCCGCGCCGGTTGCGACCCCCCTGGAGTGGAAGGAACTTGAGAATGGTGCCGGTCCCCGGGATTGGACTATCGAGAATATCCCCGATCGCCTCGGCCAGAAGAACGACCCGATGGCCGGCATCATGCGCCATGCCCGCTCTCTCGCTTCCCGCCGGGAAAAACTGGACCAGCTGCTGGCACGTGAATCCCCGGCGGAGGAAGAAAAAGAGTGAACAGCCAAATCTGAATGAGCCGGGCTTTCGTCCGCCGGCAGCGAATTTCATGCCCGGGAGCCTTGTTTCCGGCTTTGGTTTGTTATGCTTGAACAAAAGGACGCCTGTAAAATCACAACCCGGAGGTCAACCATGACAGATCAGACAGACAAAGCGGTCGCCATCGGCATCAACCATGTTGCCCTCGAAGTCGGCGATATTGACGAGGCCCTGGAATTCTACGGGGAGCTGTTCGAATTCGAATTGCGGGGCAAGAAAGAGACGATGGCTTTTATCGACCTCGGCGACCAATTCATCGCCTTGAGTGCCGGCCGCAGCCAGGAGGCCGATACCAAGCGCCACTTCGGCATGGTGGTCGATGATCGTGAGGCGGTCCGCAAAGCGGTCAAGCGGCTCGGCTGCAAAATCCTCGAAAGCCCCTTCCCCAACGGGCTCGACTTTCTCGACCCCTGGGGCAATCATCTGCAGATTGTCGAATATGCCCCCATCCAGTTCACCAAGAGCGCCGACGTCCTGCGCGGCATGGGTTTGCGCCACCTGGAAAAGACCGAAGAGGCTCGCCGGGAACTGGCAAAGAAAGGGATGGGTCCAGCGTAGGGGCGGGGTTACCCCGCCCTGATCTTTCGCCGGTACCGCTGGGCAGTGGGCGGGGGAACCCCGCCCCTACTAACTTGCTTCGAGAACGGCGCTGAGGAACTGCTGGGTCCGCTCCTTCTGCGGCGTGTCGAACAGCTGGCTGGGCGGACCCTGCTCCTCGATGCTGCCGTCGTAAAAGAAACAGACCCGGTCGGAGATCTCTTTGGCGAAACCCATCTGGTGGGTGACCATCAGCATGGTCAGGTTGTGCTTGTCCACCAGTTTGCGGATAACCTGGGTCACCTCTCCAATCACTTCGGGGTCGAGGGCGGAAGTCACCTCGTCGAACAGCATCACCTTCGGCCGCATGGCCAGGGAACGGGCGATCGCCACCCGCTGCTGCTGGCCTCCCGACAGGCGCGCCGGATGTTCGTCGGCCTTCTCCAGCATGCCGACCATGTCGAGCAGATCCCGGGCGCGGTCGATCGCTTCCTGCTTGTCCAGGCCGAGCACCTGGATCGGCGCCTCGATGCAGTTTTCCAGCGCCGTCATGTGCGGGAACAGGTTGAAATGCTGAAAGCACATGCCGATGCTGGTCCGCATCCTCCGCAGGTGCTTGTTGCTGGCTCGCACCAGTTCACCGTTTTTCTCCATGTGGGTCAAAGGTTCGCCGTCGACGTAGATGACCCCCTCATCGATGGTTTCCAATGCCATCAGCATGCGCAGCACCGTGGTTTTGCCGGAACCGGACGGGCCGATAATAGTGACCATCTCCCCTTCGGCAACGTCCAGGTCGAGGGAGTCCAGAACCACCAGCGGTCCATAGCGCTTGGTAACCTTCTGGAAGCGCACCATGGGGATGTTCTCGCCTTCGAGTTTCAGCGGATATTCATTCATCGCAGCATTCACCTTAATCTGAGTCCGAGTTTCAGGCGAATCTTCGCCTCGGCCCGTCGCAGCAGCGCCGCGG
>DATFJP010000266.1:0-5724 GCA_035269105.1 Desulfuromonadales bacterium | reverse complement strand
GAGCTTCGAGTCCGTCCATGTCCCCGCCGGTTCAAACCACAGCACAGCCAATGCTAGCCCAGTCAGGGGGGCAAGTCAAAAGAATCACTCGATCTTTGCTGCCGGGTGTCCGGGTTCGGCAGAGAGCAGGGGAATCATCTCATCGCTCTTCCGGAGTTCGCCATTGCCGGGCCCGGTCAAGGCGCTAATCGCTCAAGGACCCAGTCACCAGCCTCATCGCGGCGGTAGCGCAAACGGTCGTGAATCCTGTTTGCCCCTTCCTGCCAAAACTCGAATATCTGGGGAACCAACCGATAGCCTCCCCAGTTCTCCGGACGCGGAACGCTTTTGCCAGAAAACTTCTTTTCAGCAGCCTGATATATTGCCACCAGCGCGTCGCGATCTGCCACGACCTGACTTTGTGGTGAAGCATGCGCCCCGATCTGGGAGCCCCTGGGGCGGCTGGCAAAATAGGCCTCTGATTCTGCCGGATCCAATTTTTCCACCTTGCCTTCGATCCGGACCTGGCGCGCTAAGGCAGACCAATAAAAGACAATGGCTGCAAACGGATTTTCCTTGATTTCCTGACCCTTTCGGCTTTGGTAGTTGGTGTGAAAAATGAGCCCGCGGTCATCGACCCCCTTAAGCAGCACCATGCGGACCGAGGGCCTGCCCGCTTGGGTTGAGGTCGCCAGATTCATGGCATTCGGCAATGGCATCCCGGCCTGTTCAGCCTCCTGAAACCATTGAAGGAACTGCCTGAAAGGGTCTGCATTCATACTGTCCCGAAGCAAAGGGACTTCATTATTCACTTCCATAACCTCATCCCAAACAATTGAAAAACAATAAAAACCTTTAGGTCTCCTTCCCCGTTTTTTAATTCATCAGGCTCTGCAGATACTCCTTGAGCGCCACGGCATTATTATAGCGCTCATCGCTGGCGGCGTAGACCAGCGTCAGGCGCCCTCTTTCCGCAGTTTCCAGCAATTGCCGAACCTGCTTTGCGTCCTTATCCAGTTCAGCGAAATAGCGCTGGAGGAACAGCTGCCATTTGTCGGGGTCATGATCGAACCACTTGCGGAGGTCGGTGCTCGGCGCGACCTCCTTGAACCAGTCATCCAGTTCGAGTTCTTCCTTTTTGACGCCACGCGGCCAGATGCGATCGATCAGCACCCGACGGCCGTCGTTTCCGGCCGGCTCCTCATAAGCCCTTTTCAGCCTGATCTCGCCCATGCTTCACATCCCTTTCCATGATCTGTTCATACCGACTGTGATTTTCATGAATTATACCTGATCGCCTGAGCCTCCACAGCCCCTTGCACCCCTTCAATTAAACGTTAAAGTTTAAAGAGACAATGATCGGTGAGAAATCACTGGAGGACCTCAGAAGCAAAAAAGATAAAATGCCACTTCAAACCTTGCACAGAAAGGGTCCCGAAATGTACGAAAGACTCAACTGCAGTACGGACAAAGCGGTTGCCTACCGCATCGATCGCAAGCTGAGCAAAGAGGAAGCCAGAGAGATTGCCGATGAACTGGAAGGAACCATCCGGGCGGCCGGAGAGCCGATCCGGGTTCTGGTGGACCTGCAGTCTTTCCCCTACGCCGACCTGGGCGCCCTGTGGGAAGATCTGAAATTCGACGTCAAGCACGCCAAGGATCTGGAGCGTTTTGCGCTGGTCGGCAGCGGCAAAACCGAAGAATGGGCCACCAAGGTGTTTGGTCTGCTGACCGGTACCGAATGCCGCTGCTTCGGTGCAGGCCAGGTGGATGAGGCTTGGGAATGGCTGACCGGCCAGCCGGGTCAATGCTGACTGGCGTGGGGCACGGACGGTACGGCCCCCTTCTCTTGCCCTCCTCTTCCGACCGGCAGCCAGGATTTCCTCATCGGCCCGGCGAACCGCGCCTTATGGCGTTGACGCCCGGCGGTCAGCGGCCTCCCGCCAGAACAGGGGCCGCGGCGCATTCGCCAGGTAGGCGCCGCAGACCACCAGCAGCCCGCCGCCGAGCAGCGACAGGCTGAGCGGCTCGTCCAGCAGCAATACCCCCAGCAGCACGCCGTTGACCGGCACGAAATTGATGAATACCGCGGCGCGGGACGGGCCGATTTCATGGATTCCCTGGAAATACCAGAGAAAACCGACCACGGTGCCGAACAGGCCAAGGTAGCCGATGCTGCCCCAGACCGTCCATGAGTAGGTCCAGGCCTCGGCCGGGCTCTGGTAGAACAAAGCCGGGATCAGCAGCAGGGCGGTGCCGACCAGCGACGACCAGCAGACCGCGGCCAGCGGCGAGAGGCCACGCATGGCGGTCTTGCCGATTACTGAGTAGAGCATCCAGGAGAGCACGCAGCCGGCAATCAGCAATTCTCCCCGGCCGACGCCGCCGCTGAAAATCGCCAGCGGATGGCCGCGGGTGATGACCACGACAGCACCGGTCACTGAAAGCGGAATGCCGACGAGCCGGCTCAGCGGCAATGGATCGCGGTAGATCAGCGCCGAACAGAGGGTGATGGCGACCGGGTTCAGGGCGATGATCAGTGCCGCCCGCCCGGCGCCGATCAGGGCCAGACCGTTGAAGAAGAATAAATTGTAGGCGAAGACTCCGGTCAAACCCAGCGCGGTGACCGCAAGGGCCTGGCGCCGGTCCAGCGCAGGCAGCCGCCCCTCGATTTTCCAGACCGCGAGCAGCAGGCAGAGCGAGGCGATGGCGAAGCGGAAGAACGCCGAAGACACCGGGTGGGCATGGCCGGCCAGATAGCGTCCGGCGACGAATGTGCCGCCCCAGAAGAACGCGGCGGCGAACAGTTTCAGGTAAGTTTTCACGACAGGGCATTAAATCGCCACGGGCGAGGTTTGTCACGGGAAAACTGGTGGGACGGTTTATTTTGTGGCCGGTTGCCAACTTGACTGAGTTGGCTGCAGCTTCTTAACCAGCGTCCATCCGGAAACTCCGGATGGGCACCCGTTAAGTTTTCTGACGAAAACCAACTGGCGTGCGCAGCCCGCTCAACGCCGGTCCCTGACCACTTCAATGACCGGCACCAGGGACAAAGCGGCAATCTCCTCGCGCAGGGCATCGGCCAGCACATCGATCCCCGGCGCCCGTCCGAGCCCCATGTCTTCGGTTGCCATGGCCAGGAGCACCAGATCGGGCCGGGACTCTTCTATCACCTTGTCAAGAGTCAGCGGCGTCAGGGTTTCGCGAATATCGACTTTTTCGATCACCCCTTCCTCGACGGCATACAGCTCTTCGCGCGGATCGGCGACGATCAGTTCGATGTCGGAATTCTTCTGCAGCTGACGCAGCACCTTGGCCCCGGTCCGACCGGCGCCGATCACCAGAATTCGCATTGCCTTGTCTCCCTTTAGAGAAAGCCGGCCAGAATCATCAGGTAAAACAGGCCCGCCAGGACCAGTGAGCTGACGATGGTCATGATCAGGCCGTAGCGCATCATCGCGCCGCGATCGACCATGCCGGTCGAGGCGAGCAGCGCCATCCGCCCGGAAGCCGACGGCAGCGAGTAGCCGAAAGTCGTTGCCAGGGTCACCGGCAGGACCAGGGTCACCGCGTTGAAATCCGGAGTGCTCTGGGCCATGGCGATGAGGACCGGCACGAACACCGCGGCGATGGTCGTATTGTTCATCAGGTTGGTCATCAGGGCCGAAATCAGGATCAGCAGGACCAGACTGAGTGCCAGGGGCATGCCCTCGACCAGCGGCCGGATGAGCAGGGCGAGCCAGTCGGTGACGCCGGTCCGGGCCAGGGTCTCACCCAGGGAGAGCCCGGCGCCGATAATCAGGAATATCCCCCAGCTGATTCCCTTCAGGTCCTCCCAGTCGATGATCTCCCGGATGGCCAGATAACAGACCGCCATGACCGCCACCAGGGCGGCCGACAGGAGCGAGTCCGGCAGGTGCAGGAGCTGCTCTAAAAAAGGACCGCCGACCCAGAGACTGGCGGTCACTGCCAGCATCGCCAGGATCTCGATCTCGGTCCTGCTCATTCGCCCCATTTTTCTGACCTGCTCACGAGCCGGTTCGACATCGATCCGGGTCACCGCGACCGGCATCAGTTTCAGCAGCAAAAACCAGGTGAGCGGAAAGATGACGGCAAAGGCCGGAATCCCGTACTTCATCCAGTCGAGAAAGCTCCAATCCATGACCTGGCTGAGGAAACCGGATGCCACGGCGTTGGCCGAAGCGCCGAGAATCGTTCCCATGCCGCCGAGGCTGGCACTGTAGGCGATCCCCAGCGCCAGCAGAGCCAGCAGCTCCCGGGCGTTGTCCCTGTCATCGATCTGTCGCGAAATGGTCAGGGCCACCGGAATCAGCATGGCGGTGGTGGCCGTATTGCCGACCCACATGGAAAAAATCGCGGCGATGCCCATGATGCCGAGCAGCACGGCCCCTGTGCCGCCGCCGGAGGCGACGATGGTCGCCAAAGCCAGGCGCCGGGTCAGGCCGTGCTTGTGCAGCGCTTCGGCCAGGAACAGGCTGGCCAGGATCAGGAAAACCACGGGCCGCGAGAAGGTCGCGAAAGCCTCGGGCGTTGTCGCCACGCCGAGGGCGACCAGAGCGACCGGCACCATCAGTGCGGCGATCGGTAGTGAGACCGGCTCCAGCGCCAGGACACCGGCGGTGAAGACGAAACCGGCCAGTGCCCGGTGGCCTGCGGCGGAGAGACCCTCTGGAGTCGGCAGCAGCAGCACCGCGATGGTCATGAGCAGCACCAGGCCGAAGCGGCCGAGGAAAAAGTAGAGTTTGCGCACGCCGCCGACGACGCGGGGACGCAAAACCCGTAACGGCAAGGCCTCCGCATCGACTTTGGCGGCCTTTTTATCCTTGAGCCGGATGTTGCCGAACAGCGGAGCGAGCAGATTCAGTTCGCCGCGCATCAAACCTTCGGTGAAGCGGGACAGAATGCGCAGCGGGCCGCCGCCGTCCTGGCTGGCTCGCCGCTGTTGCAGGCGCTCTACGGCGCGGCGGCAACGGTCGCAGGAGACCAGATGCTTCTCAGCGGCCTGCTGCGCCTTGCCGGGCAGGTGGCCGTCCACGTATTCGCGGATGCGAATGTGGCCTTCAGCCATTCTGCTTCTCCTTGTCCTCCTCTTTTTCTGCCGGTTCTTGTCCGCTGCGATCATCGGCGTGAATCAGGACCTCGCCTTCGAGCAGCTGTGCGTTGGGCAGGGTCAGGCGGCCGGCCGCAGTCTCCAGGGTCGACTTGACCGGCCCGATGCCGATCAGCTTCCCCTTGCGGTCGCCCACGGACAGCTTCTGGCCGATGACGAAAACGTCGCGGGCATGGAAGCCCGCCATCACATGGCGGGCCAGTTCCCGGCTGCCGATGCCGAAGGCAACGGCCAGAGCGAGCAGCACCGCCCCGATCAGGGCGGTCGCGGTAATGACCAGCAGGTCGGTATTGACTCCGAGTTGCTCCATCGCCAGGATGACCACGAAAATCAGGATGACGTAACGGGAGATCTGTCCCAGAGCCAGGCCGCCGCGTACCCCCGACTGGTCGGCCAGGGCGCCGAGCGTGTTGCCGACCAGGCGTGCGATCAACGCACCGAATAACAGAATCAGGGCAGCCGCGAGCACATGCGGCAGGTAAGCGACCAGGCCTTGCAGGGTCTGTGTCACCTGAGGCAGGCCGAGGCTTTCGGAGGCCGCCAGAATGAAAACCAGCAGCACCAGCCAATAGAGCAGACGGGCGATCAGGCCGGAGACCGACGGCTGCAAACCG
>DATFJP010000265.1:0-2377 GCA_035269105.1 Desulfuromonadales bacterium | reverse complement strand
CGCCGCCCGCAGATCACCCCCGCCCCGTTCGGCAGGTCCATCGGCAGGCGGGTGATTTCCCTGAGCCCTGCCGAACCGAGCATCTCCCTGATTTCGGCATCACTATAGGCTTTTCCCGACGGCGTGCCGACCAGCATGTTGAGAGAGAAGAGAGCTGGAAACACCGGCTGGTCGCGGCTGTCGTCGAGAATGAACTCCTGGACCAGCAGCAGGCCGTCCGGTTCCAGGGCCTCGACCGTTTTCTGCAGCATCCTGAGGCAACCTTCCTCATCCTCTCCGTGCAGCACATGGGAAAGCCAGGCGACATCATAGCTGCCGGAGAAGGGATCCTCCTGGAAATCGCCGGCGATGAAGTCGATGCGATCTTCGAGGTCGAACTGACGAATGGTCCGTTCGGCAATCTCCCGACTGGACGGCAAATCGAAAATACTGGCGCGCAGGCCGGGGTTGTGCAGACAGAAATGGATCGCATAAGTTCCCGGCCCGCCGCCGAGGTCGAGCAGATGCCGGCGGCCGCCCAGGTCGATCTGGCTGGTGACCTGCGGCGCCAGCAGCATCGCCAGGTTGAGCATGCCGAGCAGGAAGCTTTCCCGTTCCTTTTCCCCCGCGTCGTGAGAGACCCGGTGCCGGCTGGGTTGCCCGGTGCGGACCGCTTCATCCAGACGGGCCCAGCTTTCCACCAGGTGATGATGATGCCTGATGATATGACCGAGATACTCAGGGGAATCGGCCGCGAGATACTGGCCGGCGAAGGGCGTCGTGCGATAGATTTCCTTCTGCTTGTCGAGCAGTTCCAGGGCGGCCAGGGCATCCAGCAGCATGGTCAGGCCGCGCTCATCCAGATCCAGGCGTTCGGCAAGCTCTGCGGCCGATGCCGGCGCCTCGGCCAATGGGGTGAAGACGTCGAGTTCGACTCCGGCATGCAGGGTGCAGGCGCTCCAGTAGCAACCTGACATGTCCATCAGTTTCGGGAGTGTCCAAAGGGTGTCTTGCATGGTTGTCTCCAGCAGTTGGAATGAGTGGTCAGTCGAGCAATCCGGACAAATAGGCGACCAGATCAACGCGGATCGGCATGAAGTAGAGGCTGGCGTCGGCCTGCCGGGCAAAGGCGAGGGCTGTTTCGGCAAAGCGGCGGTTCCAGGCCAGGGTCGGCTGGAAATCCGCGGGGAAAACAGCCTGATTGAGGTTTTCCCAGTAATCCCGGCTGCGCTGGCTGGTGACCGGAGTGACGCCCCAGAATATATCAAGATTCTGCAGCTGGTCATGCCAGATGCAAAGCAGGCGCAGGTCGAAGAAAGGCTGGGTGAAGAAACCGTCCGCACCTGCATCGACCTTGCGTTTGACATAATCCAGTTCTTCCCGGAAACCGCAACGGTAGGGGTCGATGCCGGCGAAGACTTTCAGCTCGGGCATTTGTTTCTTCAGGGCACGGATCATCTCCACGGAGCTGGTCCGATAGGTCCGACGCGACATGTCTTGCGGTTGATCGCCGGCAATCACCAGCACTGTGTCGATACCGCTGTTGCCAAGCATGTCCTGCAGCGGAAGAGGGTGGCGCAAGTCGAAATCGATGGCGCGCAAATGGGGGATGGCGTGCGAAAAATAGTCCCTGGCCTGCCGGCAAGCCTCCCAACTCCGTATTCTGAATTTAAGCAGATCGGGGATGTTGGTCGTGTCGATTGAAGGGAAGTGCTGACGAACCAGCTGCATCTCGGCCAGCAGGTCAGCCGTATGCCTCGGCACCAGCTCTATGGATATTTTCCTCAAAGCACCAGTCCTTTTCATCTCGGGTGTGGAGCTGTCGCGGCTCCCTGATACACTTCAACCATACCAGAATTCCACCGAATATTTATTTTCACGCCCAGGCCGTTGGCAGCCTGGCGGGGCCGGATGGAAAAACGCTTGCGT
This sequence comes from Desulfuromonadales bacterium, assembly GCA_035269105.1. Classification (GTDB taxonomy): domain Bacteria; phylum Desulfobacterota; class Desulfuromonadia; order Desulfuromonadales; family BM103; genus JAQYVZ01. Next base: position 469 of record DATFJP010000265.1, on the reverse strand, counting down.
TTGCCGGATAAACCTGTATGATGCCCGGCGACTGTACAAAGGCAGCGGCAGATCCGCTTTTTTCGTGATCACCCCCGGCCCGTTGTCCCATCACTCTCTGACCCCCTCTCTGCATTCGATTCCTGGCCGAATCCGTGGCAGCCATCAGGTTGGCGAGGATGCACATTCTCAGTCCTGTTTTGCGCGGCCGGATTCTTTCCGCGGGCATAGGTTTGCCCCGGCGGCCGCCATGCCACTTGTTTTGTCTGCGGGCCATGTCCCGTTCGGACGCCTCATTGCCCAGAGCAATCGAGGGAAGGGAATTCTTTTGTCATTTCAAAACTTACAGCTTGCCGATCCTGTCCTGCGCGCCATTGATGCCTGCGGCTATGCCACCCCGACGCCGGTTCAGGCCCGATCGATACCCGAAGTTCTGGCCGGCCGCGATTTGATCGCCTCGGCCCAGACCGGAACCGGCAAAACCGCGGCC
>DATFJP010000264.1:0-4086 GCA_035269105.1 Desulfuromonadales bacterium | reverse complement strand
ATGGTGTAGCCATCGGTCTTGACCCGCAGCATTTCCGAAACCCGGACCAGCGCGAAGGCCCCAACGCCCCAGGCGGAGAACAGAATGCCATAGTTCATGCCGAAATGCTTGGCACCCCAGTAGTCTTTGGCGAACGAGGGGAACAGCGCCAGATTGGTGCCGTAGTTGAAAACCATGAACGTCACCAGCAGCGGCATGGCGAATGCGCTGGTGTAAATGCCATCGATCACCGGGATCGCCAGGAACATCAGCACAGCCTGAAAGACCAGCATGATAACCAGGGTATTGGCGCGGCCGATCTTGTCGGAAACCGTGCCGGCGACGATGCGGCCTGCGGCATTGCCGACGGCCATAATCGCCACGACCAGAAAGGCCATTTCGCCCATACTGGCCTTGGCCAATCCTTTGGCGCTGCCGATAACCATCAGACCGGCGCCGGCGCCGATAAAGTAACAGGCCCACAGCACATAGAACTTTGCGGTCTTGAGGATTTCGGAAGGGGCTTTGTCATTGGCAGCGGCAGATTTGGCTGCAGCCTGGGAAATGCTTGGATCGGCAACATAACCTTCCGGCGGGTTCTGCAGGAAAAGAGCGAAAAAGCTGACGATTGCAGTGAAGCCGATGCCGAAAAAGAGCATGGATTGCTGCAGGCCGTAATTGGCCAGAAGATATTGGGCGAGCGGTGCGATATAAACCGATGCCAGGCCGAAGCCGGCGACCACGATGCCGGCAATCAGACCGGTCTTTTTCGGTGGAAACCATTTCAGGGCGGGCGGAGTCGCGGCCGAATAGCCGAAGCCGATACCCATACCGGCCATCACGCCGAAGCCGACGATCCAGCCCCAGTAGCTGGTGGTTTGAGAAATCGCAATGAAGCCGACGCCGGTCAGCAGACCGCCGATAATGGCGGTGATGCGCGGGCCGAATTTATCCTGCAGTTTGCCGGCAATGATCATGGAAAATGCGAACATCAGGCAGGCGGTTGCATAAGGATCGTTTATGGACGCCTCGTTCCAGGCAAAAGCGCCGCCATTCTTGACCGAATCGGTGATCGCTCCCTTGAAGATGCTCCAGGTGTAGAGAATGCCGAGGGCGAGGTTGATGCCGGTTCCGGCCAGAGCGACCATCCAGCCTCGACGGTAAGAGATTTGTTCTGTGCTCATTGCTTCCTCCTTGGTGATCGTTAGGGGATTATCCAAACTGCGTTGCATCATCATTTGAACTTGCAGCCGGAGTGGCCAGCGGGCCTTGATCTCGCCAATCAAGGGCTTTTGCAAAGCTCTTTTGCTGAATTTGAAATCCTGGCTCATCGCTGTTTTTCCTCCGAACGGCTTAACGCAAATAAAAACAACCGACGTTTTGACCCGTAAGCATCGCAACCGACGTACCAAGCCGTGGAATTAACGAAAAAAACTTTAAACTATGTAATTACAGGCAGTTAAATCGGAAATGAGACGGTTCCGCAGCAAGCCGGCACAAGAGGTCTTTTGCATTTGTGCAAAACCCGGGGGTCCTCCGGTCACCGTTCCCGACCGATTAAAATTTTTGGTCAAGGGATTTTTTGTGGCGGGGAAGCCCGGCCTGGCCCGGCTTTGGGAATATTGGCAGGTTGGTTAAAACGGGGTTTTGCATTGCTGCAAGCATTCTTTTCGGCCTTTTTGCAAAAGCGCAAAAAAACTACAGGGAATGGGCGGGCGGTGGACCGCTGAGAACTTCGCAGAAAAAAGCTTCTCTGGGACGGGGAACAAAACATCCTACTCTTCGTATTGAACCTGGAAGAGTGGTTGTCGACAGGCAGGCCGGAATCCGCAAGGCCCGTTGCTGAGAACCGGTTGCAGGGAAAGACCTGACCGCCTTTAAAATCATTGCAGTTGCTGCAGCGCCCACGCCCCGTTCGCCGGAGAAATTCCATGACATGATGGGTCCTTTTGTGTATAACAGCACTGGCAGAGACTGGGGATATGCCCAGCATTTACGACAAGGAGCTTGCAATGTATAGCTGCGCCGACCTCAAAAAAGGTCTCAAAGTGATGATCGACGGCGAACCCCATGTCGTCGTCCAATTCGACTTCACCAAACCCGGCAAGGGCCAGGCTCTCTATAAATGCAAACTGCGCAACATGATCACCGGATCGCTGTTCGACCGAACCTACCGCTCGGGTGAAAGCTTCGAGCCGGCAAGTCTCGAAGAACGGGACATGCAGTACCTCTACCAGGACGAAACGGGTTATGTGTTCATGGACAACAAGAATTTTGAACAGATAACGCTCGACGAGGAAACCTTGGGCGATGACCGGTATCTCTTGGTGGACAACATGGAAGTCAAGGTTTTGATGTTCGGCGAACGCGGGATCGGCATTACTTTGCCCAACTTCGTCAACCTTCGAGTCAGCCACGCCGACCCCTGGGTCAAAGGAGATACGGCGGCCGGCAACAATAAACCGGCAACCGTTGAAACCGGATATAGTCTGCAGGTTCCCTCGTTTGTCGAAGAAGGCACCCTGATCCAGATCGATACCCGCACCGGGCAGTATGTCACTCGTGTCAAGGAGTAGCCGGGACTCATATCCCGCCAAGGGCATATTGGCCAGAATCCACCGAACGGCGTTCCTCTCTTTATGAAAAGAATGAACTGGGCTCTGGCCCGAAAGCAGCAGGCACTTCAGGAACGCGCCCGGATTCTTCAGGAAGTCCGGGCGTTTTTCATTGCCGGCGAGTTTCTCGAAATCGAAACCCCGGGTCGGATCCCCGTCAATGCCCCGGAACCTCACATCGATGCCATAACCAGTGAGGACTGGTACCTGCAGACTTCACCGGAACTGGCCATGAAACGCCTGCTGGCGGCAGGGTACCAGCAAATCTTTCAACTCTGCCGGGTCTGGCGGGCAGCTGAACGCGGACGCCTCCACCTGCCCGAGTTCACCCTTCTTGAGTGGTACCGCGCCAACGCCGATTACCGGATCTTGATGGACGACTGCGCCGCCCTGTTGCAGCAGATCACCCCCGACCGCTCTTTGACCTGGCAAGGACGAACCAACGACCTGGATCATCCCTGGGAAGTCCTGACAGTTCGGGAAGCCTTTGCCAGTTATGCGGGAATTTCCCTCGAACAGGCCCTGGCCGAGGACCGGTTCGAGGAAACCTTCGCCAGCGACATCGAACCCTGGCTGGGGCTTCAGCGACCGACTTTCCTGATCGAATTTCCGATTGAACTGGCGGCGCTGGCACGTGCGAAACCGGGCAACCCGGCCGTTGCCGAACGGTTCGAGCTGTATGTCTGCGGACTGGAACTGGCCAATGCTTTTTCCGAACTCAATGATGCCAAAGTGCAACGGGCACGGTTTGCCAGAGACGAACAGCAGCGACAGGCGGCCGGCAAACCGCCTTGTCCAATGCCGGAAAAGTTCCTCGCCGAAATTTCGTCTCTGCCCCGGGCCGCCGGAATCGCTCTCGGCTTCGACCGCCTGATCATGCTGCTGACCGGTCAAACCGATATTGCGGAGGTGGTCGCTTTCCCCCCGGAACGACTCTAGCTGCGCTTCTACTTTGTCTTCGCCGATAAATCGGCAACCTGCCAAGAAGGGCTCTTGACGACGGGAGAACCCACCGCCGGAAGAGCTTGTCTTGCGGATTTTAAAAGACTACAATCGGGGCGTTTGAATACTTTGCCAGGAGTGGAGCCACCAATGCCCAAGACCTCCGACAACCTGCTGCAAGCCTGTCAAACGCTCTTCGGAACCGAGACACCGCCGCAAAAGGACTTTCTCGCCCGCCTGCAGGCGGATCGTGCCAAATCGGCCTACCGCAGCCAGATCAAAGAACATCATCCCGACCGTTATGAAAAAGCTCCGGTGCATATCCGTCGGCGCCAAACGGATCGCTTTCGGGATATCCACCAAGCTTATCGTGTCATCGAAGAATTTATCGCCAAACGGCAGCGTTTCACGTCCCAGCTGACCGACATTTCGGAGCAGGAACCAAAGCACCCCGGGGCTGCCCAGCCGAGGCGTCGGAAAAACAAAGACACCCGTCCGGCGGATGAAAATCAAGCTTCCCGGATTCCCAACATCCCTCTCGAGTTCGGCA
>DATFJP010000263.1:0-17578 GCA_035269105.1 Desulfuromonadales bacterium | reverse complement strand
TCATGGCCCTGCACGGCGTGCTCGGCGATGGCCTGAGTTTCTCCACCGGCGGCAAAAGCGTCAAGGACGTGGCCGGCTACGCCCTCAAGGATCTGCTGGTCGGCAGCGAAGGAACGCTCGGCATCATCACCGAAGCCACCTTCAGCCTGATCCCGCCGCCCCAGGCCAAGCGCACCTTGCTGGCCTACTTCAAGGACACCCGGACCGCGGGCCTGGCGGTGGCGAACATCATCGCTGCCAAGATCATTCCGTCGACCATGGAGATTATGGACCGGACGACCATCAACTGTGTCGAGGACTACGGCAAAATCGGCCTGCCGCGCGACATGGCCGCCCTGCTGTTGATTGAGGTGGATGGTCACCATGCCGCGGTGGTCGAGGAAGCCGACGACGTGCGTGCCGTCCTCGAGCGGGTCGGCGCCGCGCACATTGAGGAAGCGGCCGATGCCGAGCATGCCAACCAATTGGCCGCGGCCCGCAGAACCGCCCTGTCGGCCCTGGCCCGGGTTTCGCCGACCACCTTGCTGGAAGACGCGACTGTGCCGCGTAGCCGCCTGGCGGATACCTTTGACGAAATCGAACGCCTGGCCGAGAAATTCAAATTGACCGTGGGGACCTTCGGCCATGCCGGCGACGGCAACCTGCACCCGACCGTACTCTGCGACGAGCGCAATCGCGAGGAAATGGAGCGTGCCCACGGCTTCTATCAGGAACTCTACGAAAAAGTCCTGGCCTGGGGCGGCACCGTTTCCGGAGAACACGGCATCGGCCTGGCCAAGAAAGAGTATCTGGAACGCCAGATCGGCGCCGGCGGCGTCAATGTCATGCGCCGGATCAAGCAGAGCTTCGACCCCAAAGCGATCCTCAATCCGGGCAAGATTTTCACCGGGTCCGATGGAGAATAAACGTGGCTGAGAAAAAACCGCTCGGCAATTTCCCCCTGGCCGACGAACCGCATTATGAAGGCATGCTGCAGTGCATGCGCTGCGGTTTCTGCCTGCCGACCTGCCCGACCTATGTTTTGACCAACCGGGAGCGCTCCTCGCCGCGTGGCCGGGTCGCCCTGGCCAAGGCGGTCGCTGACCAGCAGCTCGATCTCAGTGCCGCCCTGAAAGAGGAAGCCTATTTCTGCCTCGACTGCCGGGCCTGCTCCACCGCCTGCCCGGCCGGGGTCCACCCCGGCCTGGTCATGGAGGCCTGCCGCAACCAGATCCAGACGGCGCGCCCCCTGCCCTGGGCGGCACGCAAGTTCCGCCAGTTCATCCTGGAGCGCATGCTGCCTTCGCCCGATCTGCTGGAAACCTCGATGCTGCCGGCCCGCCTCTACCAGAAACTCGGCATCCAGTGGCTGGTCCGTCACTCCCACATCCTCCGGCTCGGACCCGACTGGATGGAAAAGGCCGAGGCGATGATGCCTGACCTGCAGCGTCCGCTGCGGCCGCAGCTGCCGGAAGTGGTGCCGGCAGTCGGTGAGCAGCGCGGCCGGGTGGCCTTCTTCCTCGGCTGCATCATGACCCTGATGTACCCGGAAGTGTCCCGGCAGACGGTCCGGGTGCTGACCCATCAGGGCTTCGAGGTCATCACACCCAAGGATCAGAAGTGCTGCGGCGCGCCTCATCTCAATGAAGGTGATCGGCCGACCACCCGCAGTCTGGCACGCCACAACCTCGACCTGTTCATGGCCCTCGACGTCGATGCCATCGTCACCGACTGCGCCGGCTGCGGCGCTGCCCTCAAGGACTACGAGGAGCTTCTCGAGGAAAGTGGTGAACATGACAAACTGGCCGCTTTCCGCAGCAAAATCATGGACATCAGCGAATTCCTCGCCGGGCAGGGGCTGCGTACCGAAGGCCTCATCCCGGTGGAACGGACTGTGACCTACCATGAGCCCTGCCATCTCTGCCATGCCCAGGGAATCAGCCGGCAGCCGCGCGAGCTGCTCAAGGCGATTCCCGGCATCACCTTCCACGAGATGAAGGAGGCCGCCTGGTGCTGCGGCAGCGCCGCAACCTTCAGCCTCAAATTCACCGACGAGAGCCGCCAGATCCTCGATCGCAAACTGGCCAACGTGCAGGCCACGGAGGCCGATCTGCTGGTCACCGCCAACCCGGGCTGTCACCTGCAGCTGGTCTGGGGATTGCAGCAGGCCGGCATGCCGCAGGAGGTCGTGCACATCACGGAACTGCTCGGTCGGGCGACACCTGACTGAGTCTGGAAACACATCTTTGCCTTTCCCGGCCATGCATGCCGCGTCTTGACCTGCGATGGTTGCTGTCAAGGCGCGGCAGCCGGACCAGAAACCAATCATCCTTCTCCTGCCTGTATTTTTCCATCCCCCCGGTCTGGACGCGAGGCCAGGCTCTGCTAGGCTTGTCTTATTGCATACCGGTGGCCGCTCAGCCTGCCGCCTTTCATTCCAGCCTTTCAGGGAGGACCATTATGGCCAAAGACCGTCTTGTCGTCATCGGCGGGGATGCCGCCGGCATGAGTGCGGCAGCCAAGGTGCGCCGGGAGCAGCCGGACCGGGACATTCTGGTCCTGGAAAGGACCGACTACACTTCCTATTCCGCCTGCGGCATTCCTTATCTCATCGGTGGTCTGATCGAGGACTCCGATCGTCTGGTTGCCCGTTCACCGGAGAAATTCCGTTCCAAGTACGACATCGATGTCCGCACCCGGCATGAAGCCATCGAAATCGATCCCGTGGCGCAAAGGTTGAAAATCCGGGTGGACGGTGATCGGGAGATCAGCGAAGCCTACGATCAGCTTTTGATCGCCACAGGTGCGCACCCCTTCTGCCCCGAAGTCCCCGGCTCGGAAGCAAAAGGCATTTTCGGCTTGTGCACCCTGGCCAGCGGATTGAGAGTCCAGGAATTCATGAAGCAGGAACAGCCGCGTAAAGCGGTGGTGGTGGGGGGGGGCTACATCGGCCTCGAAATGGCCGAGGCATTCGTCCGCCAGGGACTCCAGGTTGCCCTGGTGGAGCGCGCTCCCGAAGTCATGGGCACCCTCGACCCGGACATGGGCAAACTGGTTTCCGATGCCCTGCGGGAAATCGGCGTCGATCTCTTTTTGGAGGAATCGTTCGAAGCCTTCGAGGTCCAGAACGGCCGCGCCAAAGCTGTCGTCACCGGCGAACGGACCCTGGCGGCCGACATCGTCATGCTCGGCCTGGGGGTCAGGCCAAACTCCGAACTGGCTGCCGGGGCCGAGATCGAGCTGGGTGAGAAAGACGGCATCAAGGTGGATGGCCGCATGCAGACCAGTGCGCCGAACGTCTGGGCCGCCGGCGACTGCGTCGCCACTTACCACCGGGTGAGCGGACGACCGGTCTACATCGCCCTTGGTACGATCGCCAACAAGCAGGGTCTGGTGGCCGGCATTAATCTGGCGGGAGGGCAAGCCTGGTTTCCGGGGGTGGTAGGCACTGCCGTCAGCAAGATCTGTGATGTCGAAGTCGCACGGACGGGTCTTCAGGAGAGAGAGTTGCGGGACTTGGGGATCGACTATGCGGCAGCGGTCATCGAAGCGCGCACCCGGGCCGGCTATTTCCCGGGGGCGGGCCCGATTACGGTCAAGCTGCTCGCCGAAAAAAGCAACGGCCGCCTGCTCGGCGCCCAGATCGTCGGCATGGAAGGGGCTGCCAAGCGCATCGATATCGCCGCCACGGCGATGACTGCCGGTCTGACCATCGCCGAACTGATCGATCTCGATCTGAGTTATGCCCCTCCCTTCTCGCCGGTCTGGGACCCGGTGCAGACGGCGGCCCGACAACTTCTGAAAAAAATTTAGTTCGGTCTTTGCCTGAACCTGGCCGTGAGGGGCAGATGATCGGAGGCCATAACCGAAAGCTCGGTCCTGTGCACCCGCCGTGAATGCAAACGCTCCTGGGGTTCCGCCAGGATATGGTCCAGGCGGAGAAAAGGCCAGCGAACCGGAAAGGTTGCCGGCGACCGGAACCGGCCGAAGTGGCTGTGCAACCAGCGCATCGGCCGCCCCCAGAACAGCCACTCGTTGAAATCCCCCATCAGAATCAGCGGAGCCCGGTTGCCGCTCCCCAGGCAATCGATCAATCGCCGCACCTGACTACGCCGTTCGCCGGGCAGCAGACCGAGATGGGTCACGGCCACCTGGATGGATTCTCCCTGCCAGTCCAGATGAGCGATCAGCAGACCGCGCGGTTCCCGTCGATCGACGCTGAGATCGTGGCGTTCCACCTCCAGCACCGGCAATCGCGTCAGCAGGGCGTTGCCGTAATCGCCCTCATGCCCCTGCAAAGCCGGCCCGGCCACAGCCTCCATTCCCGTCAAGTGGTGCAGCTGGGCGAGATCATCGCCGGCATGGTGAAAATGATTGTCCACCTCCTGCAGCCCAATCAGGTCCGGCTTTATTTCCAGGATCACCTGCGCCGTCCGGGCGAGATCCCGACGGCCGTCCCGGCCGACCCCCATATGCAGATTCCAGGTCGCCAGCCGGAGCTCGGTTTCATTCATCGATTTCCTCTTCCTTGCCCATCAGCCACCGTTTGCCCAGCAGCAGAACCAGCGCACCGATGATCAAGGCACCCACGGCCAGAGTGATGCTGCCGAAATCAGGATCCCGCAAGGCCTGCTCAAGGCCTCCTTCGAAAACCATGATCGCCAGGATGCCCGGACTCATGCCGATCGTGGTCCCGATTATGAACGAACCGGTCGAGATATGTGTCGAACCGGCCACGAGATTGACGATCGTGAAGGGTGCGATGGGCACCACCCGGACCACGGCGACCGGCAACCAGCCGCGCTTGGCCAACCTCCGGCTGAGACGGTTTAATTTCGTACCGGCCAGCTTGGCGACCACGTCCCGACCCAGCCAGCGCCCCAGCAGGAAGCTGGCCAGCCCGCCGAGCAGGCTTCCGGCGAGCGCGTACAGAAACCCCTCTACCGGGCCGAAAGTCAACGCCGTCGCCAGGATCATCAGGGTGATCGGAAACATGAGGCAGCTGCCGATCAGGTAGATACCCAGAACGATCGGCAGGGTCAGCGTACTCTGCCTGATCTTATCGGCTACGGCCAGGATGGTGTCCAGGTTGACCCATTCCTTGAGCGGCGACCAGCGCCAGACGGCAGCCAGGACCAGGGCCGAGACCAGCACTGCACCGAAACGCCAGGCTTTGTATTTCAGGCCGTCCTTGCCTGCCGGGATTTCCTTGCCGAGGCCCAGATGGTCCAGCAGATCATCGAATGCCAGTGGTTGTTCGGGGTCCGCGATCTCGCCGGCAGGAAGGTCTGCAGAAAAATCGTTATCTTCCTGGTATGGGAGATCCTGCAGATAGCGCCGGCCGCCGTTCAACTCTTCCACGGTCGCCAGAAGCGACCCGGTCTTTTGGAAGGTTTCGGCAACGCGCTGCGGATCGATGCCAAGATGCTCGGCCAGCAGCCGCTGGCGAAAGGCAACGATCAGATCGGCGACGGCCTCGTTTTCCGCAACGGAAAGAGCCAGGTTGCATTCGCTGTCGAACCCCATGGAGCGATTGTTGAGATTGGCCGAACCGACGGAGAGAAGTGAATCGTCAACCAGGATAATCTTGCTGTGCACGTTGATGACGCTGCCGCCCAGATCTGTACGATCCGGATAGCAGACCTTCAGGCGGTTTTGGTGGTCGGCGGCGTTGAGGCGGCTCAGAAGACGATGGCGCAGCCGGCCCATGGTTTCTTCCTCGAGCCAGCCGGAGCATTTTTTAGGCTGCAGAATCAGGATTTCCGGGCCCTGCTTCTGTTTCAGGGACTTTTCCAGTGCCTGGCCGATGACATGCGAAGTCAGGTATTGGTTTTCGATGTAAATAGTCTTTTCGCCCTGTTCGATCGCCGCTTTATAGAATCGCTCGATCTCGTCGACCTCGGAGCGACCTGCGTATTTCGGCTCGGTGCGGAGGATGGCCACCTTGGCATTTTCCAGTTCCGGGTCGACAGAGGCGGGCCAGCAGTCCTGCTGGTTGGCATCCGCGGTCGGCAGGCTTTCGCCATTCGCTTGCTCCCAGCGATGCCGGGCCAGATCCCCCAGAGCAACAGCGGCTTTTCCGTCAACCAGCATCTGGATGTCATGGAAGGGGCCATAACTTTCCCCGTTGTCCCGCCGTCGGTGATCGTCGGGAGCATGTTCGGAGGTATCCCAGCGACAGAGAGCGAAGTCGAATCCGCCGACGAAGGCAACCTGATCGTCGACAACCACGATCTTCTGATGATGGGAGGCACCGACCGGATGCTCGTTGTCGAGTGCAAAACGTACCCGATCATGAGTTTTCCAGCCGAAGCTGAGCAGCGGCAGGATTTCCCGCTCCAAGCTATAGAGCATGGAAAAATCCCATTCCAGAAGGTAGATCTGCAGAGCTTCGGTTTCCCGCGCCAGTCGGTCGAGGAAATCTCCAAAAAGTTCGCCGTCTTCCTCATCCCTTCGCAGCCGCAGCCGACTGTCCATGTCCCAGCCTATTATATGGATGCATTGCCGGGCTGCCTCGCAAGCCTCCGCCACGGCCCGAAAATAGGCTTGACCATCCACCAGAAAGGCGATTCGGCCGGCCTCGGCCGCCCGCCAGCAATTCTCTCCCGGGGAAAAGCGCATGCGCTTCAGTCCTCTTTCTCCTCGTCCTGATTGGACTCCGCGGTACCGGTATGGAAGCGTTCGGTCAGATCAGCCAGATTTTTGCTGTGCGTCAGGATGATCGCTTCGTCATCGGCTTTCAATGTGGTATCCGAGTCGACCAGATGAAATTCTTCATCCCGATAGTAACAAATCACGCGTGCTTCTTCAGGCAGATCCAGGTCTTCCACCTTCCCTCTGGTTTCCTTGTCGATCTTGATCATCATGGCGCGCGCTTCTCCCTTGATGAAGGAGGAAAGCTCCAGGATGTCGATGCCGGCGACCATGTCCGCAAGGTAGCGGCCGATGGTTTTCCAGGGGGTGATAGTGTTGCGCAGATCCAGCTCCTGGCAGATGTTCAGGTAATCCATCTCCTGAATCCGCAGCACGACCTGGCTATAGCCGAGGGAGCGTCCCACCAGTGCCGCAATGATGTTGTATTGGTCGTTCTGGGTCAGGCAGAACAGGAAGTCGGCTTCTTTCGGCCCTGCCTCATCAAGGATATGCGGCTTACTGCCGTCGCCGTGCAGGAAACTGCAGTCCAGCAGATCACTCAGTTCGTCAATCTCATCCTTGTCTTCTTCGATGATCACGACCTCATGGCCGCGGTCAATCAATAGAGCGGCCGTTTCCACGGTCAGGTCGCCGGCGCCTACCAGAACAATTCTCATGAGCTGCCTCTCTTTCTGCCGAACCAGGTCCGATGGTAGAAGAATACCAGCCAGGCGACGAATTCAAGCCGGCCCAGCAGCATATCGACACACAAAGTTAATTTGAGAGGGATCGGCAGAGCGGCCTGGGTCAGTCCGCTCGACAGCCCGACCGTTCCCGTCGCCGAAACCACCTCGAACAATGCGTCCAGGGCGGGATATCCATAGGCCAGAAACATGAACCAGGAAAAGAACACCACACCGACAAACATCAGGATGATCATCAGTGCATCCTGAATCTCCTTGGCCTCGACCTTGCGCTTGTCGAGACGCTGATCGACGACGGCATCGGGTGGCACGCTGAGAGTTTTCAGGCAGCGGTAGAACAGTCCGAAAAGAATCAGCAGCCGCAGTATCTTGAAGCCGCCGGCCGTTGAGCCGACACTGCCGCCGGTGGCCATCGCCAGGATCAGAATGGCCTTGGACGCGGCATCCAGGCCGCCGGGGTCCAGGCTGGAAAAACCGGAAGTGGTCTGGGCGGAAAGGGCCATGAGCGGTGCGTGTCTCAAAACGGCTGACAGGTCCATGCCCCGCAACCACAAGTTGGTGCCGAAGGCCAGGATGATGACCAGGGCCGCAGCCAACAGGGCCCGCACCTCCAGATTCTGCGTGAATTCCCGCCATCCTCTGCGGCCGGCACGGTGATAAAGGGCCAGAGGCAGCGCACCTGCCAGGGTCGCCACCGTTACCAGCCAGGCCAGTCTCAGGCCGGGCAGATCGGCGAAACTGCCGGCCGTCGGAGCGAAGCCCCCGGTGGAGACGGCAGAGAGTGTATACAGGAGACCCGACAACGGCTGACCGCCAAGAAGAACCCAGAACAGGAAACTGCCCAGGGTCAAAAGGCCATAGACCAGAAGAACCCGCCGGGCATGAGCCCGGGTGCCGCCGGCCAGGTCATCCGGCAGGTCCGGACTCGACAGCCTGCGGGCCGACATTCCGGGTCGCACAATCAGGGCGAGAGAAAAAACCACGATGCCGAGACCGCCGTACCACTGCATCCAGGCTCTGGCAAAGGCAAAGGTCATGGGTCGCTGCTCGACGGGACCCAGAGTACTCAAGCCGGTGGTCGTGGCCGCCGAGATGGTTTCAAACAACGCATCCGCAAAGGCGATGCCGCTCACCGTCAGCGGCAGGGCCGTTACCAGGGGAACGGCAAGAAACACCAGCACCACCAGCACCATGGCCTCATTCATCTGCATGCGACCCTTGACCTTGATCCGGGTCAGCAGCCAGCCCCCGGCGATCAGACCGAGGACAATCAGGGCATAGGCAACGGCAATCAAAAATTGGCCTTCGAGCAGGGCGGCAGCCAGAGTCACCAGATTAAGAACGGCGATAACCAGGCAGAATTGACCGAAATAGCGGGCAATGAAAGGCCAGCGCACTGCGAAAAAAAGTTCCTGCCTTAATTGAGTCATACTCTCGACCGGACCGAAGCCAAATTTTTTATTTTGTAATTTTCATTGTTTTTAGATAGTTAGAGCATATCGCCTGACAGGCAACTGTCAAGTCTCAGGCCTTTCACAAACCATCGGCATAAGCTTTCCGGCCCACGGGAATTCGCTGCCGCTCCTTGTAGGTTGGGTTAAATTCGCTAATCTTTAAGGGTTCGCTCATTGGCTCTAATCTCCGGAACCGCCGATCGAAGCTATCGCGGAAACCCGAATAAGGAGAATTTATGGCAGGCCACGCAGAACCGAGAAAAACCTGTGAGCGGTTCCTGACCGATGCTTTCGATCTTCTGGAAATCACCCAGGAGATTCGGCAGCTGCTGCGCAGTCCCTACCGGGAGGTACAATTCGAGCTGCCCCTGAAAAGGGACGACGGTTCGATCAGTCTGTTTCATGGCTACCGGGTGCAACACAATCAGAGCCGCGGCCCCTTCAAGGGCGGCCTGCGCTACCATCCGGAGGTGGATGCCGCACACTTTGTCGCCCTGGCTGAAATCATGACCTGGAAGACTGCCTTGCTCGATCTGCCTTTCGGTGGCGCCAAGGGTGGCATCAACTGCGACCCGCGGGAACTTTCCATGGGCGAGTTGGAAACCTTGACCAAACGCTACGCCACGCGGCTATCGATGCTGATTGGTCCGAACAGGGACATCCCCGCGCCGGACATGGGCACGGGTCCGCAGGAAATGGCCTGGATCGTGGATGCCTACGCACACAATGACGGCTTCAACCCGGCGGTCGTCACCGGCAAGCCGATCGAACTGGGCGGCGCGGAAGGTCGACTCGAGGCGACCGGCAAAGGTGTGGCCCAGATCGCGGCATTGGCGGCGAAAGCCTCTGCCATCGACATTGACGGTGCGACAGTCGCCATTCAGGGCTCGGGCAACGTCGCCTCCTTTGCTGCCCGCTTTCTGGCGGCGCGAGGAGCGAAGATCGTGGCTCTCTCCAATTCCAGTTTTGGCTGCTACGATAAAACCGGCCTGGATGTCGAGAAGATCCTGACGCTGTTTCGTCGGTTGCGGGAGCAACCAGACTCTTCTGCGGAAAAAACTGCAGATTGCACGAAAATCAGCAATGCTGAACTGCTGGAGCTTGAGGTCGACCTGCTGATCCCGGCCGCGATCGGCGGAGTGATCAATGAAGAAAACGTCGAAAAGATTCGGGCGAGGTTGATCGTCGAAGCCGCCAACATGCCGATCACCTGCGGTGCCGACAGCGCCCTCAATGCCCAAGGCATCACGGTTGTTCCTGACATTCTGGCCAATGCCGGCGGTGTCACCGTCTCCTACCTGGAATGGGTTCAGAACCGGCAACGGTACCAATGGGAGAAAGAGCGGATCAATGAAGAGCTGGAAAAACGTCTCCACCGCGCCTGGCAGGCCGTTCACCGGAAAGCCGAACAGGAAGGCCTCAAATACCGGCAGGCCGCCTACTTGATTGCCATCGACCGGATTATCACGGCAATCAACCTGCGTGGCTTCTAAGCGCCTGATGGACGATCCATGCCACGAACTGGCCGCAAATTTGCCCTCAGTCAGTAAAGGCCGACAGCCTCCCAGTACCCTGTACTAGGAACTGAGCAGACAGGGCTGGTCCGCTTCCGCCGCTTCGTAATAACGGACTTCGATAACATTCTCCTCCGGGTCCCGAAAATAGATCGAAATGCCCGTGCCGTGCGCGCCCCAACGTTTGACCGGCCCGTCATCGATCGGAATGTCATGCGCAGCCAGACGGGACTTCAACGCTTCCCAACCTTTCCGGTCGGAAACCAGACAAAAATGATTCAGATTGGGCCGACAGACCTGATCGGGATGGTTTTTTCCCCACATTTTTTCCGGAAACAGGTCGATAATCGTATCTGCGGTCAGACGGACGGAAGGGAAAGGAACCTGGTCGTCCTGATAGGCATCGATGCGTTCGCCTTCGAGTTTCAGGACTTCCGTATAGAAGTGCAGCATGATCTCGATATCGACGACGTTCAGGACGATATGATCCATTGTCAAAGTCATCTTCGATGAATCTCCTCCGGGGAAGCGCTTCACCGGAACGACAGTCGACGGCGAAGACTGAAACAAGAAGACCGTGGAGCAGCTTTCGCCACCCCACGGCGTCGGACTCTTGATTTACATCGAGCCGCGGCTAAGGGATCCGCTAAATGCGTATCCCGGCAATCAGGCCGTTTGCTCCCACTTGATCACGTCAACCGGGCAGACATCGTCGCAAGCGCCGCAATCGATGCACACGTCTTTGTCAATGACGTGAACCTCCCCCTCTTCGCTGATGGCGTCGACCGGGCAGACTTCCGCACAGGCGGCGCAGTTGATACATCCTTCATCGATCCAATGGGTTCCCATGATATTTCTCCTTTGCTGGGATTGTTCTTACCGATTTAGCTGGGACAGCCCCCTGGCTGTTCCCTTTTGCCTTGACCATGTGAAATGATCGGCAATCTGGCTGTCTATGCCGACATACCGCGCCTTTACCGATCAAGGCCAGACCGGCGCAAGCCTTCCGACCATCAGTCATGCAGCTCCCGCCGAACGAAATTCAGGGTCCCGCCCGCCAGCAGGTGCTTTCGCTGACGGTCGGAGACCTCCAGCCGGGTTGTAATCTCCCGGTCGCCGACAGTGACCGGTATCTCGGTTGCGTCTTCTTCGAGCAGCTTGCGGATATCCTTGAAGACCACCTTGTCCCCCTGGCTGACCGTATCGTAATCGCCCTGGTCGGCAAAGGTCAGGGGCAGGATGCCGAAATTGCAGAGATTGGCCTTGTGAATGCGGGCAAAGCTCTTGGCGATCTTGGCCCGCACGCCCAGATAGCGTGGCGCCAGAGCCGCATGCTCACGGCTCGAGCCCTGTCCGTAATTATCGCCGCCGACAACCACGGTAATGTCAATCTGTTTGATCCTTCCCAGAAAGTCTTCGTCGACCTGGGAGAATACATATTCGCTGATAGCTTCAATATTGGAGCGCAACGGCAGGATTTTGCTGCCGGCGGGCATGATGCCGTCTGTGGACAGATTGTCCCCGACCTTGATCACCACTTCGGCCTCCAGGGTCTCCGGCAGCTCGTTCAGGTCGGGGAAAGGCTTGATGTTCGGCCCACGCTTGACCTCTGTGGACTGCAGTTCCTTCGCGGGAAAGATGATGGAACTGTCGTCGACCAGATAATGTTCCGGGTCCCTGATCTCCGGATAGGCCATGTCCTGGCCGAGATCGCGGGGATCGGTGATCTCTCCTTTCAGGGCCGCTGCGGCAGCCGTTTCGGGGGAACAGAGATAGACCTGGTCGTTCTTGGTGCCGGACCGTCCCGGGAAATTTCGCGGGAAGGTCCGCAGCGAGACCTCGTCGGTGCCCGGTGCCTGTCCCATGCCGATACAGCCAAGGCAGCCGCTCTGGTGGATGCGGGCTCCCGCCAGCAGCAGGTCCATCATGCCCCCGGCATCGGCGACATTTTCCAGGACCTGGCGACTGCCCGGGTTGACATGCAAAGCAACGTCCTGATGAGAATGCCGGCCGGCCAGGATTTTGGCAGTCACCATCAGGTCCCGGAATGAGGAATTGACCGAGGAACCAACGATCACCTGGTGAACTTTTGTGCCGGCAACCTCGCGTACGGTCTTGACGTTACCTGGCGAGGTCGGGCAGGCAATCAGGGGTTCGACCCGGGAGAGGTCGAGTTCGGCGGTTTCGTCGTATTCGCACCCTTCGTCGGCCCGCAATTCGGCCCAGGCATCGCCTCGGCCCTGGGCCTCGAGGTATTCCCGGGTCCGTTCGTCGGCCGGGAAAATACTGCTGGTGGCACCGAGCTCGGTCCCCATATTGCCGATCGTTTCCCGGTCCGTGGCCGACAGGCTGAGTACGCCAGGTCCGTAGTATTCGATGACCTTGCCGACGCACCCTTTGACATCGTAACGCCTGAGCATTTCCAGAATGACGTCCTTGGCGCTGACCCATTCCGGAAGGGAGCCGGTTAATTTCACCCCGAAGACAATCGGACAGGGAAAATGATAAGGCCGTCCGGCCATGGCCAGGGCCACATCCAGTCCGCCGGCACCAATCGCCAGCATGGAAACCCCCGCCGCACCCGGCGTATGGCTGTCGGCACCGATCATGGTCAGCCCGGGGCGACCGAACCGCTCCATATGAACCTGATGCGATATGCCGTTGCCGGGCCGGCTGAAATGAATGCCATAGCGGGCGCAGGCCGATTGCAGATAGCGGTGGTCATCGGCATTTTTAAAGTCGGTCTGCAGCAGGTTGTGATCAACGTACTGGGCCGCCAGGTCGACCTTGACCCGATCCAGTCCCAGGGCTTCGAACTCGAGCATGGCCATGGTTCCGGTCGCGTCCTGGAGCAGGGTGTGGTCGATACGGATGCCGATTTCGCTGCCGGTCTTCAATTCGCCCTCGACAAGGTGATCAGCGAGGATTTTCCGGGTCAGATTTTTCGCCATGGTCTCGAGTCCTTGCAGAATTCGAACGGAGGATAAACTCGCCGTGGAAAAGTTTTCATACACTTTAAAACAAAATCGACCTGTCGCAACCTCAAAGCATCGGGGTCGATCACCTGTCCCCGGTTCTCCTGGCGACCTTTCCTTATTTCTCCGGGAAAACCGCCTGAGAAATTTCGAGAGCCGTCTTTTTTAAACTTGCTTTTTGTCGGCCTTTGATGTTATAGAGTTCCTACCTTAAGAAAGTTTGTGTAAGTTTTTTCGTCACCCGTCCGGTTGGCAAGGTGCCAGCAGGGATAAAACACGCAGACCAACTTGGCCTGTGTGTTTTTTGTTTTCGGGGGCCGGGGTTGCACAACAGAACAATTCCCGTACAGGGAAGATGGAGAAGACAATGGCAGAAGGTACAGTGAAGTGGTTCAACGACGCAAAAGGCTTTGGTTTCATCGAGCAGGACAACGGACCCGACGTTTTCGTGCATTTCTCTCAGATCGAAGGCGACGGCTTCAAATCCCTCGCCGAGGGTGACCGTGTCAGCTTCGAGGTCTCCCAGGGCCAGAAGGGACCCCAGTCCTCGAACGTTCGCAAGATTTAAATTAAATTTAAATTACGCACTCAAAAGCCCCGCGGCAATGCCGCGGGGCTTTTTTTATCTCAGTAGATAGGTAAAAGGGACACTTTGCGAGAGCTTTTGCAAAACCGGGCTGGCCGAATGGCCAATCAGGCGTCAGGCACTCAACAATTCCGCCATCTTTTCTTCGACCATGGTCAGATGCTCCAGCATTTTCTGTCTGGCGAGTTCCGGCTCATGAGCCGCGATCGCCTCCATGATCTCCCGATGGTGGGTCAGGAGAATGTCGATATGACCTTCCTGCTGGTAAAACTCCATCAAAGCGACCTGAATCGTGGTATGAAACAGGGTGTGGATTGAATCCAGGACATGCATCTGCAGGCTGTTATGGCTGGCAGCGGTAATCACATAGTGGAATTCCGCATCGATCTGGGAATCCCAGCCGCCCCGAGCCGCCTGCTTTTCCATGGTTGCATAAAGCCGCCGCATTTCCTCAATTTCAGCAGGCTTGGCGCGTTGTCCGGCCAGATAGGCTGACCAGCTTTCCAGGCCCATGCGCACCTCGGCCAGGGCGCGCAGCATGGCCGGATCTTTTTTCTGAACCAGCCTCGTCAGTGGGTCGGCAATACTGGTCTCGGTCAGAGTCCGCACAAAGGTGCCGCCGCCCTGCTTTGTCTCGAGAAACCCCATGGCATCGAGAACCATGATCGCTTCCCGAACCGAGGGCCGACTGACACCGAGCATGGAAGCCAGTTCCCGTTCGGAGGGCACCCGGTCGCCTGGCTTGAGTTCACCCCGGGAGATCAAATTCTTGATCTGTTCGACAATTTCTTCGGAAATTTTTTTGGGACGGATTGGTTCGAAAACAATGGTCATGCCTTTTCCCCACATGGTATTTGGTATGACCAATTTTTAACATATTTTTTACCCTGCAACAAGCTGCGAATACTCAATCTCCGGGAGAAATCCGAATCCGAGGCCTTTTCGAAAAACGTCCGGAGCAGTGCTCATTGTCCTGAACAGCTATCAGCCGCGTCCCGACCGGAAGCGCTTCAGCCAGGCCTGGAGCTCACTCTCTTCATTTTCAAGTTCAAACGCATTGATCAGGCCGCGATGCAGAGCGACGGCCACGGCCCGGTTCCGCAGATTGAAAGCCTCCCCGACTTTTTCCATCTGAAACTGCTCCTGGTCGACTCCGAGCTTGCCGTAGAGGGAGTTCAGGCGGCTCTGGACGCCGCGTCGCGACAGGTAGCGACGCTGCGCGATCAGGTTGTCGGTCAAACCCATGGAAATATCCAGGAGAGCCTCGTATTCTATATCGGAAAGAGCCGTCTGGCTGTGGCCGGTGCGTCCCTGGACCTTGCGCACTTCCGGGTCCACCCAGCACTGTTCGTCGAATAGAACGGTGCGTACTGCAGCGGAAATCGTTTCGCGCGTGTTCGATTTCAACAGATAACCGTAGACCGTCTCCGGAGGGACGACGCGGGCCAGGGTCCTGATGTACATTTCATCCTTGAACTGGCTCCAGAAAACGATACGGGCATATGGCTTGCGTTCCCAGAGAGCACGGGCAAAATCAATGCCGTTCAACTCTGGCATCTGAATGTCGCTGATCACCAGCGGCATGTCCAGTTCGCAGGCCGCCTCAAGAGCCTCCCGGCCGTTGACGGCATGGATCACCCGGCAGGCGACGGGCCATTCGGTCACGGTCTGACGGAGAAATTCGAAATCTTTGGGGTTATCTTCAGCAATCACCAGAGGATATACGCTCATTCCTGCTCCTTTGGGTTCAGTCCGGTTGTTGTCCCTGCATGTCTTCCAGCAGCAGGCAGAGTTCGAAACGGGTGCCGCTGGAAAAGCGCGAAGTCCGCCACGCCACCTTGGCGCCGATCGCCCGGGCCCGCTCCGTAATATTGTGCAGGCCCCGCCCCCTCTGGTTGCGGGAGGTGGCTTCGAGAAAGTTAAAGCCCTTGCCGTTGTCCTCGACCGCAAGCAGAAGCTCGGACTCCCTCTTGACCAGAGAGACCTCGAAGCGGGTGGCTCCGGAATGCCGCAGGACATTCTGGATCGCCTCAACGGCAATGCGATAAAGGCTCACCTGAACGGATCTCGAGAGCGGCAGCGCGGCAATTTCATCATCCGCCAGCCAGAAATATTCAGGGGCGCCACTGCGATTGCAGACTTTCTCCAGGTGCGACTCAAGTGCAGCCCCCAGGCCGAGGATATCCAGGGTCTGCGGATGCAGATCGTCCATGACCACCCGCAGGTTGGCAATGGCCCGCTGCAGATCGGCTTCTATCCGTTTGGCCTCTTCGCCAGTCAGCTGTTCCAGACCGCGCTGGACGGAAGCCAAATCGGCCAGGGTCTGATCATGCAGATCCATGGCAATGCGCCGGCGCTCTTCCTCGGCCCCTTCGATCAGTTTTTCCGAGGCCACGACCCCAATCAACTGGTCAGTCATATGGTTGATCGACATCGCCAGGCCGTCGAGTTCGTCATGGATCCGGTCGGGCGCCGGCGGCGGGGAAAATTCGCCGCGGGTTACACGGGCGGCGCTCTGGGACAAAATCTGGATCCTGCGCAGAATGCGTCTGGCAAACGCCATGGCAAGCAGCCCACCGATCAAAATCGCGCTGCCGAGGCCGATGATGGAAACATAGGTTGTTCTCGCCACCAGTTCATCGACGTCTTCCTGGTGCCGTTCGGCAAATTCCTGGCGCTGGCGGTTAAGATTTTCCAGCAGGGCAGTCAGGTGCGGCCGCAACTCGCCGAGGATCGACTCGAGGTGATTGACCTGAAATCCGTACTGCGGATTGAGCTCCGTCTGGATCGCCATGATCTGATCCAGGGACTCGGCCTCGAAATGTTCGAATTCCTTGAGGCGGCTCAGGGCTCTGGCCATGTGCAGATAAAGTTCTTCCAGGTGTTCCAGCTTGCGGGGATCCGGAGTGCGTTCCTGGGTCAGAAGATTGCCGACCAGCAGCATCCGCTGCGCCGCCATGTCGACCTCGGCCAGGGCGACAAAGGACGCTTTCAGTTCCTTCTCCTGCTGCCTGGCCACGGAGAGATTCCAGTAGGTATACTGCAGGAAGCCGAGCAGCAGGCTCATCATCAGCAGCACCACGGCAGGGGCGAGGATAATCTGGTATTTCAGGGCAAGACGCATCTGCAAACGATAGCACAAACCACAACCTGTAACACTGTGGCATTGCACAGTCCGGGTCTGTTGATTGCCGGCCGGAACGCAGTTGCCGAAGAGGCCTCCTCTGCTGGTTTCCGTCCTTGAAGCCTGGAATGCGTTGCCAGGAGCCTGTCGGGCTATACGAACTGAAGCGAAAATTCGAGGCTTCGAGAACAGATTTCAGCTCGTTTGCAGGCGCATAGCCGTAGCTATGGGGCAAAAAGGAGCTGAAATATGGGCCGAAGAATCGGATTTGCAGCCAGTTCATGGATAGTCCGACAGACTCCTGGAGCAGAGCCTATTTTCGGCAAAAAGGCCCGCCGAGTTTCCCGGCGGGCCTTTTTGCCATTGAGCAGAAAATGAGCGATGAGTGCTTACATCATGCCGCCCATGCCACCCATGCCACCCATGCCGCCCATGCCGCCCATGTCGGGCATCGCGGGAGCAGCACCTTCTTCCTGGGGTTTCTCGGCGATGCAGGCCTCGGTGGTCAGCATCAGCCCGGAAACGGAAGCGGCATTCTGCAGCGCGCTGCGCACCACTTTGGTCGGATCGATGATCCCGGCCTTGACCAGGTCACCATACTCATCGGTG
>DATFJP010000262.1:0-14244 GCA_035269105.1 Desulfuromonadales bacterium | reverse complement strand
GGAAACGAGGAATTTTTCGTCATGGCAAGGAAATCAAGGGCTTGCGCGGAGGCGTACATCGGTACGCCGCACAAGCAAGTTCGCAGATTGACGCAGCCATGGCGGAAAAGAACCGTTTCCGGATGAAAACTAACTATGGTTTGCCATCCAGGTAAAGTCAATCGCCTTGAAAACGTCGGTCGACTCTTGACTCCCTCTCTTCAGAAGCATAAACTTCGGCGAACTTTTCGCAAAAAGTATCTGCCACCAAGGAGGATCGAGCAATGAATGGCTGTCCCTGCGGCAGCGGCCGCGACTATCCGGTCTGCTGCGAACCGGTGATTCGCGGCAAGCAGCCGGCTGAAACTGCCGAACAATTGATGCGGGCCCGTTATACGGCGCACGTCAAGGTGGAGATCGACTTTCTCTATGCAAGCACCCACCCGGACCATCGCGAAGGCTACGATCATAAAGGGACCCGCGCCTGGGCAGAGAAATCGGAATGGTATGGCCTGGAAATTCTCGGCACCACGGCCGGCGGACCGAAAGACAAGCAGGGCGAGGTCGAATTCATCGCCCGCTTCCGCGACAAGGAGGGTGTGCGCCGTCATCACGAGCGTGGCCAGTTCGAAAAAAAACGGGGCCGCTGGCTGTTCACCGAAGGGGAAATGGTCAAGCCGAAACCCCTGAACGTGACCAAGATCGGCCGAAACGACCCCTGCCCCTGCGACAGTGGCCGCAAATATAAAAAGTGCTGCGGTATCTAGCCGGAGTGCCCACAGCCCCATGCAACAAGGGACAGAGCCCTGCCTTGCCGGGCCTTACCTCAACTCAAAATTCGTAATTCAGCCCCAGGATCCAGGAATAGTCTGTCTTCTCGATGGTCTCGAGGTCCGGGTCGCTGTCGTGTTCGATGATACTGCGCAGCTGCAGGGCCCAACCGAAGGCGATCGGCGAGGTGACGGCCGCTTCGTTGCGCAGGGAATAGTCGCCACCGTTCTCGAGGCTCGGGTAGAGGGTCAGGTTCTCGGTGAACTTGATGCCGGTGCTGAAAGTATAGGCAAAACGGGCAGCCAGCCGCGCGGTAACCCAGGCCTGGTCTTCCCCCTGATCGCGGTCTTCATTGTAATAAGCCAGGCCGGCTTCGAAAGCCAGGGCCTTGACATCATCGTCCCAGACCTGATAGCCGACCCCGGGTCCGATCACCGTGCGCAGGCTGAGGTCCTTGAAGCGGTCGTAGAGGAATTCGTTGTTCAGGTATCCGTATAACTGGCGGGTGAAAAAGAAATCGTACTTGAAGCGGCCGAACATATTACGTTCGGTGACGGCCTCATCTTCTTCCGCATAATTGGCGACCAGGCCGACGGTAAAGCGATGCTTGCGGCTCTGGATGACGGTATCGACGGCCGCGCTGAGCGCGTTCCGGTCGGTGTTGCCGCTCTGGCGATTGCCGCCCAGGGTGATGCTGCCGTCGAGAGATACGGCGCCTTCCGCCGGCGGGTTGATCGCCTGGACATTGCCCATATTCACCTTGCCGCCCGTGATCATTTCGCCGCTGATCATAAACTGCCCCGGCTCCTCGGCAGGCAGAAGTCGCCCCTTGATGATCTCCGCGGAACCGAATTTGACCGTGACCGGCTGGTCGGTTTCAATGGAGGCCACCTCAGACCAGGGGAGACTCAGCTCCTGGTCGGCATAGGCGGTCTCCACATGCAGGCTGCCGTCCTTGAGCGCGACGACCTGCCCGGTCAGCCGATCGCCGTTGTTCATGATAACCACATCGGCAGGCACCTCTTTGGCGGTAAGAATGAAGAGCAAAACGATGGTGAGCGACAGAACAATACGTGGCAGCGACACAGACTCCTCCCGATGAAAAAGATGAAAAAGCACGCAGAACTTACGAACAAGTCAACTCAGGTACTACGTTACCAGAGGATTTTCGCCGGACAAGGCACGACCCGCCCGGAGGCGAATAAGGAGAAAAGATCGCCGTGTCCATCTCGGCCGATTATCCAGGGAAACATTCAACGGTCCGAAAAGCTCCAGCGGTACTCGTCCAGATCAAGCCGCTGGCGATCGTCAAAGGCAACGCCTTCCTTGCCCAGCAGCAGTTTCTGAACCCACGCGCCCTCTCCGGAGCTGCGCGGACTGATCTGCCCCCGGCTGTTGACCACCCGATGCCAGGGAACCTGGCTGTCGCCAGGCAGCGCAGCCATGGAAAAACCGACCGTGCGTGCCGAACAGCCGGCCAGACGGCCGATCTGACCGTAGGTGACCACATGCCCGGAGGGAACCTGGCTGACCAGCGCGTAAATGCGTGCATAAAGCGACAGCGTACTCGATTCCGGCCGGGACATGATCAGTGCTTCCTATTTGCCGATATCCTCATTCCAAAGTTCCGGCTGCTCGCGGATAAAACCCACCATCAGGTCCCGACATTCGCGGTTGTCGCTCATCATCAATTCCACACCTCTTGCCCTGAGATGGGCTTCTGGCCCCTTAAAGGTCCGGTTCTCGCCGATCACCACTTTCGGGATACCGTAAAGCAAAATCGCCCCGCTGCACATGTCGCACGGCGAGAGGGTCGTATAGAGCACAGTCCGCCGATATTCCGCGGCGGACAGCCGTCCGGCATTTTCCAGGCAATCCATTTCCGCATGGAGAATGGCGCTCCCCCGCTGGACGCGTCGGTTGTGACCGCGGCCGACAATTTCCCCATCCAGGACCAGTACCGAGCCGATGGGAATGCCGCCTTCAGCCAACCCCTGGCGAGCCTCTGCAAGTGCAGCCTGCATGAAATCATCCATTTCAGGATTCCTTACTAAAAAACGAGGAGAAAAGAGTCGGCTCCATCAAACGCGGATCAGGCAGGGCATCCAGCCGCATTGACTTTCGTCGTGTAGATGCTAACGTCGAAGACGAAAGGAGACCATCATGTCCGATAAGCCCGAGTTGATCAGCTTCAAACTTTGACCCTTCGTGCAGAGGGCGGTCGTCCTGCTGAATGAAAAAGGGGTCGCGTTCGATGTCACCTACATTGACCTGAAGCACAAACCTCAGTGGTTCCTGCGCATTTCTCCGCTCGGCAAGGTCCCCGCTTTGCGCGTCGGGCAAACCGTCTTGTTCGAATCGGCGGCGATCTGCGAATATCTCGATGAAGTCCACCCGCCGTCACTGCATCCGGCCGAACCGCTGCAGCGGGCGGTCAACCGCGGCTGGTTTGCGGCCGCCGACAAACTGTTCGGCAGCCTGCACCGCCTGACCAGGGCGACGGCAGCCGTGGATTACGAACAGGCGCGGCAGAAGGTCCGCGAGCTGCTGCTGCGCCTTGAGGAACCGCTTCCGGAAGAAGAAGGGCCTTTCTTCAACGGTACAAATTTCGCGCTGGTGGATGCTGCCTTCGCGCCGGCCTTCATGCGCATCGCTCTGCTGGAGAACCTGCAGCCCATGGGTTTGCTGGAACAAATGCCCAGGGTGCGGCGCTGGAGCGAAGCCCTGCTCGCCCGGGAATCCGTGACCAAATCCGTGGTGCCCGAATTCGCCGATCTACTCCACGATCAACTGGCCGCGGCCGGCAGCATTCTCGCCCGCCAACCCTGAGGCTGCAGACCCCGAGCGGGCCGGCCCGGTGATTTATTTGCGGTCCCGGAAGAACCCGATCAGGAACTCGGCGTCTTTGGGTGACAGATTGTACTTGAAAATGGCTTCCTGGACCAAGGCCTGGACCGGCTGGCCGGGATCTTCCTGAAGTCGTTCGGAAGCCCACCTGACCGCTCGCCGCAGATCCTCTCCCTTCGGCAACAGGTCGTGCATGATAACCTCGTCTCCTGGCAACGGCTGTCTTGCCCCGCGCGCTGCACGTTCATTCAGCCTGATTTCCATGGCAGTGTAGCATGGACCACCCCGGGTTTGCCTATCGATATCCTTCCGCCTGCAGCGAGAACAGATAAGCATACTGGCCGTTCTGCGCCATCAACTTTGCGTGACTGCCCTGCTCGACAATGCTTCCCCGGTCGAGGACGACAATCTGGTCGGCCATGCGCACGGTCGAGAAGCGATGCGAGATGAGAATCGTCATCTTGCCGCGGCTGAGGTCCCGGAAATGCTCGAAAACTGCGGCCTCGGCCGCGGCGTCCATGGTCGCGGTCGGCTCGTCGAGCACCAGAATGTCGGCCCTGTCCCGCATGAAAGCCCGCGCCAGGGCGATCTTCTGCCACTGCCCCCCGGAGAGCTCCCGGCCGTCCTTGAACCACTTGCCGAGCTGGGTGTCGTACTGACGGGGCAGTTGGGTGATGAATTCGTGAGCCATGCCTTTGGCCGCCGCGTCCCGCCAGCGCTGGCGGTCCTCGAAATGATCGACGTCGCCGGCACCGATGTTTTCGCCGACCGGAAACTGGTAGCGGCCGAAGTCCTGGAAAATGACGCCGATCCGTCGACGCAGGGCATCGCCGTCCCATTTTTGGAGATCGAGCCCGTCGAGAAGAATGTGGCCTTCATCCGGATGATAAAGGCGGGTCAGCAGTTTGATCAGGGTGGTCTTGCCGGAGCCGTTCTCGCCGACCAGGGCCAGGCTGTCACCCGGCCGCAGGTGCAGGCTGATCTGCCGCAAGGCCGGCCTCTCGCTGCCGGCATAGGTGAAGCTGACCTCTTCGAAGCGCACGCCGTCGCCGGGCCGGGGGCCGGCCTGCCGTTCACCCTGCCGGCCGGGTACCGGCTGTTCGAGATATTCATAGAGATTCGACAGGTAGAGATTGTCCTCGTACATGCCGCTGATGGCCGACAGGCTGGCCGACACCGCCGACTGGCCCTGCTTGAACAGCAGCAGGTACATGGTCATCTCGCCAAGGCTGATCCGGCCCTGGATCGCCGCCAGGGCAATCCAGGCATAGGCACCGTAGAAGGCGGCGGTGCCGAGCAGGCCCAGCGCGAAGCCCCAGCTGTCGCGGCGCAGGGTCAGCCGCCGGTCTTCCGCATACAACTTCTCGAAAATCGCCCGGTAGCGCTGCAGCAGTTTCGGGCCGAGCCGGAACAGCTTGACCTCCTTGGCGTAGTCTTCCCGGGCCAGCACCGTCTCCAGGTACATCTGCATGCGGGTCTCCGGAGAGCGCCAGCGGAACAGCCGGAATTTGTCGCCGGAGAACTTGGCTTCGGCCAGGAATTCCGGGATACCGCCGGCGACCAGGATCAACACGGTCCAGGGTGAGAACTGCACCAGCAGCACGCCGTAACTGACCAGGGAGATGCCGTTCTGGACCAGGCCGAAGGTGCGCGTCACCAGGCTCAACGGGCGGGTCGAGGCCTCGCGGCGAGCGCGGGTCAATTTGTCGTAGAATTCCGAATCCTCGAAATGGGCGAGCCGGAGGGTCAGCGCCTTCTCCAGAATCATCCGGTTGATCCGCTGTCCCATCAGGGCCCGCAGCAGCGCCTGGCAGGTGGCAATACCGCGCTGGCTGCCGGCGATCAGGGCAACCACCCCCGCCTCGGCGGCCACCAGCAGCAAAACGCTGGTGGTGGCGGCGCTGCCGGTCTGCTGGTACTGCGCCATGGCCGCCACCACGCCGTCCACGATCAGCTGACCGAGCCAGGCCACCACCGCGGGCAGCACGCCGGCGACCAGGGTCAGGGCCGCAAACACCAGCGCCAGACGGCGGCTGGTCGTCCAGACCAGCCCCAGGGCACGTCGGCTGTAGCGGAAGACGTCAAGAAAACGGCGTGGCGGCGGATTGTGGTCGGTGGCCAAAGGCGGATATTTCAAGGCGCTTCCTGCGGATTGATGGTTGGTGATGGACTTTAGCCCGCATCTGCCAGAATGAGTGTGAAGCCCATTCTAGCAGAGAACCATACCACCCGGATATCTGGCAGGGGGAAAGAGGATCGCAGCTTTTGGGAGGAGCGCCGTGGAAGACTCCTTGACGAACTCCCGGCAACGGAAAGAAAGCGGGCTGGCGCCAAAAATGGCGCCAGCCCGAACAGATCCTTGACAAGAGGAGAGGAACCGAAACGCCGTCAGCCGGGCTTGTCAGTCAGGCAGTCTTCCCGCCAGATGCACTGGAATTCCGGACACTTGAACCGCCATTCGGCACCGAAGCATTGCGGGTTGCCTTCCGCGCTCTGAATGGCCCGGATCAGCACGCCTTTGCGCATTTTGGAGGCACCCTTGATATCGAATTTTCTTGCCCGCTCGCGAATTTCCGCAACTTTCATGGCCAGACTCCCTTCGGGATGAAACGTCGGCGTTGCCAGTCAATGGCCTTTTGCCTATGCAGGAAATTTACCGCATTTCGGCCGGGAGTCAATTTTCTGCCGAAGAAAATTCGGCCGTTTCGACTGCAGTCCCCGCCTGCCGATGATCGCGGGCGATCAGCATGTAGATGGAAGGGATCACGAACAGGGTGAACAGGGTGCCGATCGCCATGCCGCCGACCAGCACCAGGCCGATGGAGTTGCGGGCCTCGGCCCCGGCGCCGGTGACCAGCACCAACGGGAAATGGCCGGCGATAGTGGCGGCGGTTGTCATCAGGACCGGTCGCAGACGGGTCATCGCCGCTTCCCGCACCGCCTCGAGCTTGGCCCGGCCCCGCTCCTGGAGCTTGTTGGCGAACTCGACGATCAGGATGCCGTTCTTCGAAACCAGACCGACCAGGGTGACCAATCCGACCTGCGAATAGATATTGAGGGTGGTGGTCCAGCCGTTGGTCCAGAAAGACACGCTCGGATCGGGTATCTTGAGAAAAGCGAAAACCAGGGCGCCGAACAGGGCCAGCGGCACCGAGCCGGCGAGAATGACGAACGGATCGCGGAAGCTGTTGAATTGGGCGGCAAGCACCAGAAAGATCAGAATCACGGCCAGAGAGAAGGCCGGCAGGAAGGTATTGCCTTCTTCTCGCAGCTGGCGCGATTCCCCTGTGTAATCGACGACATAGCCCTGCGGCAGGATTTTTGCCGCCTCGGTTTCCAGAAAAGTCAGCGCCTCGTCAAGCGGACGGACCGCGACGCCGCTCAGTTTGACCGCGTTGAGCTGCTGGAAGCGATTGAGCGAGCGCGGCACCACCTTGTCCTGCAACGAGGCGATGGTTGCCAGCGGGATCAGCCGGCCGTTCGGGCCGGTGATGTAGATGTCCCGGAGCTGATCCGGGTTCAGGCGGCCGACCCGCTGAATCTGGGGGATAACCTTGTAGCTGCGGCCGTCAATGTCGAAGCGGTTGACGAAATTGCCGCCCACCATGGAACTGACATCGGCGCCGACTTGTTGCAGATCGAGCCCCAGATCGGCGGCCTTGTCCCGATCAATGATGAATTCCGTCTGTGGTTGATCGATCTTGACGTCGATAATCGGCGGAAAGGCGAACATGCCGCTCTGCATAGCCTTCCTTTGCAGCTGCTGAACCAGCTCCAGGATCTGGCCGGTTTCGGCCGTCGATGCGACCACGAATTCCACGGGAAAGGATCCGCCGCCGGGCAGCGCCGGCGGAGTCACCGGGAAGATGCGAACTCCCGGGATATTGTGCAGTCCCTGCTGCACCTCCGGCATGATTTCAAAAATGGTGCGCTCGCGCTCGCCCCAGGGTGCGGTGACCATGCCGGCAAAGCCGGAGCTGGGGTTGGTCACCTGGAAAGAAAAGCGGGTTTCCGGGACATCGAAGTAGACCCGGTTGACGGCCTCGGCAAACAGACTGGTCTGGTCGAGGGTGGCATTGGCGGATGCGTCCAGGATGCCGAAAATAACCCACTGATCTTCGGTCGGCGCCAATTCCTTGGCCGACATCATGTACATGGGAATGCTGAGGAGGCTGATCACCACCCAGACCAGGTAAACGGCCGGTCTGGCCCGCAGGGTGCCGTCGAGCAGGCGGCCGTAAAACCTGCGGATGCGCTTGAAGTCACGGGTGATGCGCCCCGCCAGACCGCGCTCGGCGAGACCCGGCTTGAGCAGGTTGGCCGACATCACCGGAGAAAGGGTCAGGGCGACGATCCCCGAGATGGTCACGGCCCCCGCCAGCGTAAAGGCGAATTCACGGAACAGCGAACCGGTCAAACCGCCCTGCAGACCGATCGGCAGATAGACGGCGACCAGGGTGATGGTCATGGCGATGATCGGACCGACCAGTTCCCTGGCACCGAACAGGGCAGCATTTAAAGGCGACTCGCCTTCCTCGAGATGCCGTTCGACGTTCTCCACGACGACAATAGCGTCGTCCACCACCAGGCCGACGGACAGCACCACGGCCAGCAGGGTCAGCAGGTTGATGGTAAAACCGAACACCTGCATCAGGAACACCGCGCCGATCAAGGACAGGGGAATGGCAATGACCGGAATTAATGCTGAGCGCAGGGACCCGAGGAACAGAAAGATGACGACGATGACGATCAGCAGCGTCTCGCTCAGGGTTTTGACCACTTCCTTGATCGCATTGTCGATGTAATTGGTAGCATCATAGGCGACCCGCGCCTGCACGCCGGCCGGCAGGTCGTCCTGGAGCGCCGCCATCTCGGCGTCGACCCGGTCGATCACGTCCAGGGAATTGGCGTTCGGCAGCACCCAGATGCCCATAAAGACCGCGGTCTGCCCGGAGAATCTGACTTCTGCATCGTAGTCCTCGGCACCCAGCGCCACCTTGCCGATATCTTCGAGCCGGATGATCGCACCCTCCTGCTCGCGAATCACCAGCTGTTTGAATTCCGCTGCGGAGTTCAGGTTGGTGTTGGCGGTCAGGTTGACCTGAACCATGGCTCCTTTGGTCTGGCCGAGGGCCGAAAGATAGTTGTTGGCGGCCAGGGCCTGGCGGACTTCCAGCGGGGTGACCTGGAGCGCCGCCATTTTATCGGGGTCCAGCCAGATGCGCATGGCAAAGGTCCGGCCGCCGAGGATATCGGCACGCTGGACACCCTCGAGTGCCGACAGCCGAGGCTGGACGACCCGTACCAGATAGTCGGTGATCTCGTTCTGTTTGAGGAGACCGGAGGTAAAGCTGAGGTAGGCGGAGGCAAACTGGGTGTCCGCCGATTCGATGTTGATGATCGGCACTTCGGCCTCGGGCGGCAGATCATTGCGCACCTGGTCGATTTTGGAACCAATTTCGGCAAGTGCCTTGGTGGAATCGTAGTTGAGCTTGAGACGGACGCTGATGGTTGACAGGCCGAGACGGCTCTGCGATTCGATGTAATCGATGCCGTCAGCCGCGGCAATCGCCCGCTCCAGGGGCGTGGTGATGAAGCCCCGCACCAGTTCGGCGCTGGCGCCGACATAGACGGTGGTCACCGTCACCGTCGCGTTTTCGCTGAGCGGATACTGACGGACATTCAGGCTGTTGACCGCCTGCAGGCCGGCGATGACGATGATCAGATTAACCACCGTGGCCAGCACCGGCCGGCGAATGAAAAGGTCGGTGAATTTCATGGGTCTGCTGTTCGCTCAAAGTCGGCCTGCCGGGCGGCCCGGTTTCGGGGCACCTTCAGGGCCTCGTCGCAACTACTTGTTTTCCGGCTCCGGGTTGAGCTGGAATTCCGGCTGCAGGCTGTTGTCAATGATCACGGGCATGCCGTTGCGCAATTTGAAAACCCCGGTGGTCACAACCTGCTGGCCACTTTGCAACCCGGACAGAACATCGACGAAATCACCCCGCTTTTCACCAAGTTCCACCATCTGCTGGCGCAGAACCTTGCCGTTCTTGGCTCCGTCTTTGCCGTTGGCCGATGCCGTCTCCGCCTCCTCGACAACGAAAACCGTGTTGCCGTAGGGTGCATAGAGAACTGCGGTCAGCGGCACGGTCAAAACGTTTTTCTGCTCGGGAAGCACCACGGCAACGTTGACGTACATCCCCGGCCGCAGCAGTTCGTCGGCATTGTCGATGGTGGCCTGGATGCGGATGTTGCGGGTGGCTTCCTCGACCTTGGGACTGATGGTCGTAATACTGCCAACAACCTCCCGGCCCGGAAAAGCATCCGAGGCAATCCGCACGTTCAGGCCGGGCCGCAAGCGCCCAAGGTGCTGCTGCGGCAGGTAGAAGTCGACGAAAATCGGATTCAGGGCCTGCAGGGAGACGATCTCGTCGCCAGGCTGCAGGATCTGTCCGAGGTTGACCTGGCGGGTACCCAGGCGTCCGGAAAATGGCGCCCGGATCGATTTTTTGGCAATGGCGGCCTGCAGATTTTCCAGGTCGGCCAAGGCCTGCTGTTGTCTGGCCACGGCCTCATCCAGGTCGGACTGCGAGACGGCCTGGTCGGCCAGCAAGGTCCGGGTCCGCTGCAAAGAGGTCCTGGCCAGGACGGCAGCCGCTTCGGCGCCGGGCAGCAGCGCCTGTTCCGTCGAAGCATCCTGCCGGACCAGCAGTTCTCCCGCCGCGACCTGCGCTCCCGGATCGAATGCGATATTCACCACCTTGCCTGAAACCTCCGCAGCGACCGTGACGCCCTGAACCGCGGTCAGGGAACCGACCGCCGGCAGCAATGTCTCCCAGGCTGCCGAAATCACCTCGGTTGCGGTCACCGGGGTCGGCGGCGGGCGGAAAGCAGCCGACTGCTCCATCATCTTGTTGATCTGCAAATACTTTACGCCGGCCAGACCGCCGGCAACGATCAGCGCCCCGAGCAGGGCAAAAAAAATCTTTTTTTTCATGTTTCGAGCCGATCAGTTGAAAACCATCCGTTCAGGAACGACCGCCAGGCCGCTGCCTCGCGTTGTTTTACCGCAAGACCAAAACAAATTAGCACAGCTTGATATATATCTCATCATTTGCCTACCGAGAATGCGTATTTTTTACCGATACCGACCCTGCTGCCGGCAAAAACCATGAGAATGCCACCTCGTTCTGAAAATACGGCGGCCGCTTGACAATCGACCTGGTCATGGAAGGATAAAGAGGTCCTTTGCGAAACAACGCCAATCACCGATCTTCGACCGGCAACCGCTCAGACAAGGAGACAGTCGCGATGCAAGAACGTAAACTGGGAACTCAGGGGCTGACGGTTTCCGCCCTGGGACTTGGATGCATGGGCATGTCCGATTTTTATGGCGGCCGCGACGAACAGGAGGCCGTCGCTACGCTCCACTATGCCCTGGACCAGGGAATCAACTTTTTCGACACCTCGGACATGTACGGGCCTCATACCAACGAGCAACTGGTCGGCCGGGCCCTCAAAGGTCGGCGACATGAAATTGTGATCGCGACCAAGTTCGGCATCGTTCGCGGACAACCCACCCGCGCGACCGGCGGCAAGGCGCCGATTGTCGGCGTCAATGGTCGCCCGGATTATGTCCGCACCGCCTGTGATGCCTCCCTCAAGCGCCTGGGCATCGACCACATCGACCTCTACTATCAGCACCGGGTCGACCCGGACGTGCCGATCGCAGAGACGGTGGGCGCCATGGCCGACCTGGTGACCGCCGGCAAGGTCCGCTTTCTGGGACTTTCCGAAGCGGCCCCGGCCACCATTCGCCAAGCGCATGCCGTTCATCCGATCAGCGCCCTGCAGAGTGAATATTCCCTGTGGAGCCGGGACATTGAAGTTGAAATCCTGCCGACCCTGCGGGAGGTGGGTATTGGTCTGGTGGCCTACAGCCCTCTCGGCCGCGGTTTCCTTACCGGACAAATCAAGCGTTTTGAAGATTTCGAGGCGGAAGATTACCGACGCATGTCACCCCGTTTTCAGGGAGAGAATTTCGCCAAAAACCTTGATCTGGTCAAGCGAATCGAAGACCTTGCCGAAGACCGGGAGATGACACCCGCCCAGCTAGCCCTGGCCTGGGTGCTGGCTCAAGACGACGATATTGTGCCAATTCCCGGCACTAAGCGCCGCAAGTATCTCGCGGAGAATCTTGGCGCCCTGAAGGTTCGACTCAGTGAACAGGAGCTCGTCGAGATCACCGCCGCCATGCCTCCGGAAGCAGTCAGCGGCACACGCTATCCGGAAGCGATGATGAAATTCGTCAACCGCTGACCGGGTCTGCGGCAGGTTCATCTCTTTTCCCGCCGTTCAGTTTCCCTGTAAACTTTGCGAATCGATGTCGTGGATTTCGTGGTGGCTGTCCACGACTTTGCCGGTGGTGGTGTCGAGAACATAGTAACCGGCATGATGAACCCGTGCCCCCGAGTAGGACGCCCAGGAGGAGATCTGGTAGCGGCCGATATCCCCCCTGTCCTGGGCCGAAACGCCGGCAGGCTGCAAGGTAAGCACGGTCACGGCGGCAAAGAATACGGCCACCGCTGCAACGATCAGAAGAGCATTCAGTCTGGAGTGCATGTTTATCTCCTTTCCCGGAAGAGAAGCATGTGGTGCCATCTTTCTGCTTTCAGATGCCTGTTTGGGCTCGGTCTTTTCGGCTTGGCGTAGAACTTCTCGATCTGGGCGACAAAGACCGGAGATAAAAGCATACCCGCCCGGCCCGGCAATTCAATCTGTCTTTGCTTTTCATCCTGCAAATGAGTGTCCATCCGGAAACTCCGGATGGACACAGTGCAGTTTTCGAGCAGGAAACGAGGAGTTTTTCGTCATGGCAAGGACATCAAGGTCTTGCGCGGAGGCATACATCGGTACGCCGCACAAGCAAGTCCGCAGATTGACGCCGCCAGGGCGGAAAAGAACCGTTTCCGGACGGAAACGAATTAGGCGGCCGCCATCTTGAGGGATTGCCAGGCTCTCCTCAGCTGGCAGACCTTGGGCATGGAAACGCTGGAAATCTACTACGATTATACCTGACCCTGGTCAATGAAACGGCAGTTCCAGCTGGCCGGTCCCCGCGAAGGGGATGTCGGTCGTCAGGCTGGAGACGGTCAGACCCAGCAGGCGGACGGGCCGGGGACCGGCCTCGGTCCGGTCGAGCAGGATCTCCGCCATGGCCAGCATGGTCTCGGCATCATCGATCGGCAGGATGCGGGTCTGGCTGCGCGTGACGTTTTCGAAATCCGAGTATTTGACCTTGAGGGTCAGGGTCAGACCACTGGTGCTGCGGGCCTGCAGCAAAGCCGCGACCCGCTCCGCCAAGCGGCCGAGAATCTGCCTCATTTCCCCCTTGTCGCTGCAGTCTTCATCCAGCGTTGTTTCCTTGCCAAGCGACTTGCGGATGCGGTTGGGTACAACCGGCCGGTTGTCGATGCCCCGGGCGATATTGTAGAAGTATTCGCCCGCCTTGCCGAACAACCGCTGCAAGTCTTCCAGCGAACAGCGGCGCAGATCGGCCCCGCAGGTAATTCCCTGGGCCAGCATCCGCTTTTCGGTGACCCTTCCCACCCCGTGAAAGCGCCGGATCGGCAGCGCCGCGATAAACGCCTCCGCCTGGTCCGGAGTCACGACCTTCAGGCCGGCCGGCTTGTTGACGTCGGAAGCGACCTTGGCCAGGAATTTGTTGTAAGATACCCCCGCCGATGCGGTCAGCCCGGTTCTGCTTTGGATTTCCTGCAGAATTTCGCGCGCCACCCGGCTGCCGTAAAGGATGCCCTTGCGGTTTTCGGTCACATCCAGGAAGGCTTCATCCAGCGAAAGCGGTTCCACCAGACCGGTGAATTCATGGAACAGTTCGCGGATTTGCAGAGAAACCTGCCGATAGGCCTCGAACCGCGGACGCACGAAAATTGCTTCCGGACAAAGCCGGTATGCTTTGGCCGAGGACATGGCGGAGTGGATGCCGAAGCGCCGCGCTTCATAGGAACAGGTGGCCACTACGCCGCGGGACCCCGGATCGCCGCCGACGATCACCGGCCGGCCGCGCAGCCGTGGGTTGTCGCGCTGCTCGACCGCTGCATAAAATGCGTCCATGTCCACGTGTATGATCTTGCGCTGCTGCACGACGACTCCTGCTTCGGGAATATACTGTTTTCTTCACCGACTGCCTGTTCGGCAGGATTCCCCTTGACGCGCGCCTGGCCTTGCGCTTCAATGCCTCCTTTTCCGAACCCGGAAGAGCAGTGGCCACGGCCGCAGAGGCGCGCCCCCCAGGAGGATCTTATGCCGAAACGCCTGCTTCGCCAAATCCAGGCCGAAGCCTATTCATTCAAAAGTCATATTGCCCTGCATGGCCCGGGCAAGGTCATGCTGTACCAGCTGGTGATCGCCATCGGCGGAGTGATGGCCGCCTTCGGCTACAGCATGTTTATGGTCCCCTTCAACCTGGCGGCCGGCGGCATCGGCGGTCTGGGGGTGATTATCAACCATTTTACCGGCTGGCCGCCGGGGGTGCTGTTCCTGCTTATGAACCTGCCCCTGCTGGTGCTGGGCTTCGTTTACCTCGAACGCTGGCGGTTCCTGTTCACCTGCCTGCTGTCGATCGCC
>DATFJP010000261.1:0-3609 GCA_035269105.1 Desulfuromonadales bacterium | reverse complement strand
GTCGATCATGAAGCGGTCGATCTCCTGGTCCTTGACGCCCTTCTCGCGGGCCTGGTCGGCCCAGAAGGCGATGCCTTTCAGGGTGTAGACCAGCAGGTCCTGCAGGGCGGCGACGTCGGGTTTTTTACCGCAGACGCCGACCACGGTGCAGCCGGTGCCTTTGGCGGCCTGTTCGCATTGGTAACAGAACATGGACATGTCGTTTGCCTCCTTGGTTTGGTTTGGGGAATCATTGGTTTTTTTGCCGAAACCGAGATAATTCAGGATGCTCATGGTTTTTTTACCTTGTCTCCAGAGGGAAAAGTTTTTCAGGCCGCAGCCCGCAGTTCGTAGCGTTCGACCATTTTCCGGTAAGTCTCTTCCAGGCCGGGCGTCTGCGCTTCCGCCTCGGTATAAGCCTGCTGCATGCGCGGTCGGACAGCTTTCGGCAGAATTCGCTCGGCCAGGGGGTAGAGAATGGTGTCTTCTTTCTCGATATGACCGCGCAGCAGGGCGGCATAGCCGCGGGCATGTTCAATGATGGCGGCCGCCTGTTGGGCATCGCCCTGCAGTGCTTTCTGCGCGGCCTGTTCCATGGCGCGGACATGGGCCCGGCCCTGGTCGTGTTCCATATGCATCGCCTCGATCGGCGACTGCTTTTCCGGCATGCCGTTTTTGATCAGCTCAATAAAGAGCACGTCCTCTTCCTTGGCATGGTGAAAGCGGTCGGCATAGTTGCGGATGAAATCGACGGCGTCCAGGTAGAACTGCCAATCACTGAAGCGGCCCTGTTCGACCAGTTCGGTGTTTTTCTCGACCAGATCGATCATGCGCAGAATCAGCTGGTGCTCCTTGACCATGACTTGAGTGACATCGGTTTTCATGTTCAGGCTCTCCTTTCCCCGTTGACGCCGATGACGGCGATTTCCACCGGAATGTCGCGACCCGACTGCTTGACGGCAGCTTCGGCCATCATCGCCAGACCGCGGCAGCAGGGAACTTCCATGATCGTGACCGTCACCGACTTGACCTTGTTGTCGGCAATGATCTCGGCCAGCTTGTCCACATAGGGGCTGGTGTCATCCAGTTTGGGACAGGCGTTGACCAGCACCTTGCCCTTGATGAAATCCTGATGGAAGTCAGCGTAGGCAAAGGGTACGCAGTCCGCCGCGATCAGTAGGTCGGCATTCTGCAGGTACGGTGCGGTGGGCGGCACCAGGTGCAGCTGGGTCGGCCACTGACGGAGTTCCGAAGGCCGGCTCTCTCTGGACGGAGCGTTATTGGTTTCGGGTCGGTCGAGGGTGCGGACGTTGGCACCGGGGCAGCCGCAAGCAAGGTTTTTCATACGGTTTCTCCTTCCGTGATTTTTGCGTTTTCGAGATAAGCAAGAATTTCTGCTTCGATTTTGGCTTCGATTTCATCGCCAAGGGCGTGGATGGCAACGACATCCTTGACCAGGCAGATGCCGACTCCGCAAGTGACGCAGCCGATTTCGTATTTCTGCAGGATCTCGCCGATGGCGGGATGCTCTTCGATGGTTTTGTTGATGGCCTGTGCGCCGATTTCCTGGGGAAGATTCATATCTTTTGGCTCCTTTTCTCGTCTTGTTGAAAAGGAGAATAGGCGAATTCCGGCCGGGAAAACATGATCCAGGTCAAATCTGGGACAGAAAATGAGTTTTTTTGTCACGCTTATGATTTTGGTTTTGAAATCAAGGTTTTACGGGTTTGGCTCAGAAGGAAACAAATCATTTTGATAAGCCTGAAATTTCCTGGGACCCTGGTCCCGAACTGTTGCATATCACGCTTCGAACCGGGGGACGCACTCCCGGACGCCGGGGGAAAGATCATCAAGGGCAGGGCAACGATCAACCAGTAAACCACGAGTTACCATGTCTTGGCAGCAACAACGAAATTCCGCCAGCGACTGCGACAAAAACGGCGGAAACCCAGAGGCAGCCCACCAGGCCGGCCAGTTGAAAGACGATCCCTGAGAGCAAGGTGCCGACCAAACGACCGCCAGCGTTGGCCATGTAGTAAAAGCCGACATTCAGAGCTGCCTGGTCGGTCTCGGTGTAGGCCAGAATCAGGTAGGAGTGCACCGACGAATTGACGGCAAAGATCAACCCGAAAACCGCCAGCCCGGCAACCACGGTCAACCAGGGCGAAAGCTCCAAACTGACGCCAACGGCGATCAGGCCCGTCAGGATGGCGAGGACAAAGGCTCCGGTCGCCGCTGTTCCGCCGCGCGGCGTGCCGCCGGCGAGACCGCGGCTGAGCAGTTTCGGGGCCAGGGCCTGGATGCCGCCGTAACCGATCACCCAGAGGGCGATGAACCCGCCCACCTCGGGGTGGCTCCAGCCGAGACTTGAAGCCAGGAACACGGGCAAGCCGACCACGAACCAGATATCCCGGGAACCGAACAGGAACAAGCGGGCCGCCGAGAGCAGGTTGACCTCGCGGCTCTTGGCCAGGATCCGCGAGAACTTGACCTTGACCTTGGCCCGGCCCATCTCGGCGGGCAGGGAGAGAACCGCAATGGCCAGAATCACCACCAGGCCGGCGGCCATGGCGAACAGGGACCAACGGAAGCCGATCCAGGCCAGCAGCAGCCCGCCGAGGAAAAACCCGGCCCCCTTCAGGGCATTCTTGGAACCGGTCAGGACGGCAACCCATTTGAAAAGTGCACCATCGGCCCCTGCCGGGACCAGTCCCTTGATGGCGCTCTTCGAACTCATCTTGGTCAGGTCCTTGGCGATGCCGGAAAGGGCCTGGGCGCCCATCACGTAGGCAACCGAGAAAACCGCCGACCAGGCAGGATTGAGCATCGCCAGCACGGAGAGGGCGACAACCTGCAGCGCCAGGCCCGCGAACAGGGTAATCCTCAGCCCCAGGTGCGAACCGACCCAGCCGCCCAGCAGGTTGGTGACGATGCCGAAAAACTCGTAGAACAGAAACAGGAAAGCGATCTGCACTGCGGAATATCCCAGCTCGTAGAAGTGGAGCAGCACCAGCATCCGCAGGGCGCCGTCGGTCAGGGTGAAGCCCCAGTAGGCCGCTGTCACCAGCATGTAATTGCGAAGGTCGGTCATCACGTTTGCCTACAAGGACCGAACAACTTTTTTACAGAGTTCCATCAGGCGATGGACATAGCCCATCTCGTTGTCGTACCAGGCCAGGATTTTCAGCTGGGTCCCGTCGACCACCATGGTCGACGGAGCATCGATGATCGCAGAGCGG
Source organism: Desulfuromonadales bacterium (assembly GCA_035269105.1). Taxonomy (GTDB): domain Bacteria; phylum Desulfobacterota; class Desulfuromonadia; order Desulfuromonadales; family BM103; genus JAQYVZ01. Next base: position 391 of record DATFJP010000261.1, on the reverse strand, counting down.
GGATCGCTCTTGAAATCGACCGAGACCAGCGGGCGCTCCTCGACGCCGAGAATCCCTTTGAGGTAAGTCGCCTCGGCCTCCTTAAACAGGCTGTTGATCTCCTCTTCGGTCACGGGACGTTTCATCTCGAAAACGGCATCGGTGAGCGAGGCGTTCAAAAGCGGCACGCGCACCGCCAGGCCGTTCAGCTTGCCTTGCAGTTCGGGATAAATCAGGGTGATGGCGGTTGCCGATCCCGTGGTGGTCGGGATCAGCGACAGACTGGCGGCCCGGGCCCGCCGCAGGTCCTTGTGCGGCGCGTCGATAATGGTCTGGGTGTTGGTCTGGTCGTGGATGGTGGTGATCACGCCGTGTTCGAGGCCGACCTGCTCATGCAGCACCTTGACGATCG
>DATFJP010000260.1:0-3318 GCA_035269105.1 Desulfuromonadales bacterium | reverse complement strand
CCAAGCTTGCAACTGCTCAAAGATTTACGTCACTTCTTATTTAAGTTTCCTGTTAGACTCAATATTTAAGGGTTTAGCATCCAGTGAATTCGTAAGTCTTCCTTGACTTCACCCCATTCTCCGTTACATTTAAAAGACTATTTTGGTAGGGCTTCATGAGGAAGCCCGCATCTTCTTCTCTTTTTTCAGGAGAATCGTTATGGAAGGCAAAGATCTGAAGAAAGTTCTGGCCGGGCTCGGGATTGCCACCCTGGTCTCGGCCGCGGGGGCAATTGCACCGGCCCCGACCCAAGCCGCCAGCGGTTGAGGCGGTTCAAACTCCGGCACAGTTGGTGCCGGCAACAGCGGCTGAACCGGTTCACATGACGGTGCCGTGAGCACCGAAGACGCCAAGCTGAAAGATTGTCCGGAAGAAGGCGAAATGACCGAAGAATGCCGCCAGGCCATGGAAGAGGCCGAAAAGGCCAAAGAGATGGAGAAGAAGAAAGGCGGCAGCGGCTGAGCGGGTCACAATTGATCGGTGCCGTCGGCATCGAAACAGTTGCTGAAATCTTCTGGAAACTGCTTTATTATGAGATCGGTTCCGACGATGGACGTCGAGCCGATTTTTTTTCGACGGACCCCCCCTCACCCCGGCTCTCTGCCACAGAGAGGTGAAGGGGAAAAGTACAATCCACGAATTTGACTTTTGTTTTTTTAGAGGTGGTATGCGAGCCGAGTTGCCTGAGATATTTCCTCTCTGCTGGGAGCGGCTGCCGCCGGACTGCCTGGCCGCCGCGGAAGCCGCACGGGCAGAGGCGCTGATGTCAGTGGAATTTCCACAATTCCTTAACGAATTGCAGGCCTGCCGGGAACTGCCTGGTTATTTGCCCGACCTGGCCCGCCTCGAACTGGGCCGCTTTCAACTCCGCAGCCAAACCTTGCCGGCGCAGACTCCCCCGGACGAATGCCTGGTCAATCCCACCCTTGCGCTGCTCGAGGTCGGCTGGCGTCCCTTGCTGACCCTGGCAGCGGGCAAATCGGGCGAACCGGAAGCCGTGCCTGAACGGCTGCTGCTCTGGCGCCATCCACACTCCGGAGAAGCTCTCGAATCGGTTGCCGAACCAGCCGACCTGCTGGCCCTCAAGGTCACTGCCGAGCAGCTTGATCGGCGATCGGTTGCGGATGCCGGCGGACAGCCGGTCGGTGTGGTCGATGCGGCACTGGACCGGGCGGTCACGCAGGGTCTGCTCCTGGCCCCGGCAGCCACCCTGACGAGGAGCTTCGCCGGTTCCTCGCCGGCCTCGGCCCTGGCCGAGGCCAAACAGCGGGCCGAAGTCTTCACCCTGCAGTGGCACATCACCCATCGCTGCGACCTGCACTGCCGGCACTGCTACGACCGCAGCAATCAAGAGGATGTGTCCCTCGCCAGGGGCTTGGAGATCCTCGACCAAATGCGCGACTTCTGCCGGCAACATCATGTCTCCGGCCAGGTCTCCTTTTCCGGGGGCAATCCCTTTCTGCATCCTGACTTTCCCGCCCTCTACCAAGCGGCCTGCGATCGCAATCTGACGCCGGCAATCCTCGGCAACCCGGTCGGCCCTGACCAGCTCGACGAGATCCTGAAGATCCATCGGCCTGCCTTTTTCCAGGTCAGCCTGGAAGGGCTGCAGGAGCACAACGACGCCATTCGGGGCCGGGGCAATTTCAGCGCAGTCCTCGCTTTTCTCGACCTGCTGCGCGAGAAAAACATCTACTCCATGGTCATGCTGACCCTGACCCGCGCCAATCTCGACCAGGTCCTGCCGCTGGCGGAACTGCTCAGGGAGCGGGTCGACCTCTTCACCTATAACCGCCTGGCCATGGTCGGCGAAGGGGCCAGCCTGGCCTCCCCCGGGCCGGAGGAATACCGCGCTTTCTGCAGCGACTACCTGGAGGCCCGGATAAGCAACCCGGTTATGGCTCTCAAGGACAGCCTGCTCAACATCGAACTCGATGCCCGCAGCGAGCCGCTGTTCGGCGGCTGCACCGGCTTCGGCTGCGGCGCGGCCTTCAATTTCGTCTCGCTGCTGCCCGACGGCCAGGTTCACGCCTGCCGCAAGTTCCCCTCGCCGATCGGCAACCTCAAGCAACAAGATCTAGCCGAGACATATGCGTCCGAAACGGCCAAAGCCTACCGCCGGGGCTGCCGGGAATGCGAGGACTGCCGCCTGCGGGCCAACTGCGGCGGCTGTCTGGCGGTCGCCTACGGTTTCGGCCTGGACCCGCTCAAGGAAAAGGATCCGGCCTGTTTCATTTGTTGATTGTAGCAGCACGGCGCGTCGTGCCCTTGCCTCTGATGCGGATGAATGACAAAGGCGATCCAAACTTCGGATCGCCTTTGTCGTGCTTCAAATCTGCCGGAGGGAGCCGTTACAACTTCTCCGATCTCTCAGCCAGATAAGAGGAAACCCCCTCGCTGGTCGGCCGCATCCCCTCATCGCCCTTGGCCCAGCCGGCCGGGCAGACCTCGCCGTACTTCTCGGTGAACTGCAGAGCATCGATCATGCGCAGCATCTCGTCGACGTTGCGGCCCAGCGGCAGATCGTTGACCACCTGGTGGCGAACCACGCCATCCTTGTCAATCAGGAAGGAACCGCGAAATGCGACCCCCGCTTCGCCGAACTCGACATCGTAAGCCTGACATATCTGATGCTTGACATCGGCGACCAGTGGATAGGCGATCTCGCCGATGCCGCCTTTTTCGACCGGCGTATTGCGCCAGGCGACATGGGTAAACTGGGAATCGATGGAGCAGCCGATCACCTGCACATTACGCTCCTCGAATTCCTTGATGCGCTTGCTGAAAGCGATCAGTTCCGTCGGGCAGACAAACGTAAAATCGAGGGGATAGAAAAACAGCACCACATACCTGCCGGCATAATCCGAAAGGGCAAAATCTTCCTTTATGGATCCATCGGCCATGACCGCTGCTGCCGAAAAGCCAGGGGCCTGTTTGCCAACCAATACACTCATCACATCCATCCTTTCCTTGTTCGGGTTTGCAAGACCTTGAAATCGTTAATTGAAGCTCATTTTACAAAGATACAACCGCATGTCAACAAATTTATGACTGTTTCGGTCACTTTTATGGACCAACTTTTTTTTTGCCCCTTCAACTGACACCAGACACCTGACAGCTTATATTTTGCCTTTCCGCCTGCTGCGCGGATGCGCCTGATCATAAACCTTCATCAGCTGATCGACGCTGACCCGGGTGTATTTCTGGGTGGTCGAAAGCGAAGCGTGCCCCAACAGTTCCTGGATGGCGCGCAGGTCGGCGCCGCCGTCCAGCAGGTG
>DATFJP010000259.1:0-2734 GCA_035269105.1 Desulfuromonadales bacterium | reverse complement strand
AGTTTGAGGACTTTTTCAACGCGTGGGTTCATCAGGTACAACTCCCCGGAGAATCAGGTTCCCCGCGCTTGGCGTTGTTGTGGCGCGGCTTCGACGTTGACATCAGGTTTTTGGGTCCGGGTTTTGGCGACCAGACTGAATCTTTGAAACTTGTTGCCTTCCTGCACGCTCTGCTGGGTCACCTGCAACTCCACATTGCTGAAGTACTCGGAAGTATCCAGATTGCGCATGAACATGGCCACCGTCTCTTCATTGAGGCCGATGCCCTCGATTTTGGCATTACCGCCGGATTCGCTGAACGAAGTCAGCCAGAGCTTCTCCGGCATGGCCTTGTAAAGCTCGTCGAGTACGTGGACCGGGCCGGAGCGGGCATCTTCGAGCTGCTCCATGACATCCAGCTTGGCCCGCAGTTCCTGTTGACGCTTCTTGAACTGGTTGACCTCGCCGATCGTCTTCATCAGCTTGGAGATCTCGAACCGCTTCTGATCGATTTGAGCCTGGGCTTCCTGGAGGCGGTTGAGCTGGAACATATAGGCGGAACCGCACAGGGCCGCGACCACAATCAGGACGAGAGCCAGGACGAACAGCTGCCCTTTCAGCTTCTCTTTCCTCTGGGCCGCTTTGACTGGAAGAAGGTTGATGCGGATCATTTGTCTCCCATCCTCCTCATGGCCAGGCCTGCAGCAACAGTAAAGACCGGGCCGACAGCCTGCAGATATTCGGGGTCGAAATCCTTTTCGCTATAACCGATCTGCCGCCAGGGATCCATGACCTCGACATCGACGTTGAGCCGGTTGGCCAGCGACTCCCTGACCGCGGCGATCTTGGCGACGCCGCCGGTGATGTAGACCTTGCCGACCTTTTCATCCGAAGACGTTGCAGAGAAGAAGTCGATGGAGCGCTGGACCTCCTGCGTCAGAGCATCCGTGGCGTCATCGAGAATGGCGGCAACCGTCTGCGGATCAACATCATCGACTTCCTCGCCGAGTTTGACTTTTTCGGCGTCCTCGTGGTTCAAACCAAGCCGCTTCTGGATCTCTTCGTTGTAGGCGCTGCCGCCGACCTGGATGTCGCGGGTGAATACGGACATGCCGTCCTTGAGGATATTGACGTTCATCGAGCTGGCGCCCATGTCGATGAGGGCAACGATCTCAGCTTCGATGCCGTAGTTGCTCTCGAAGACGTTCTGCACGGAGAAGCAGTCGATATCCATGATTACCGGATTGAAGCCACACTCCCTGAGCATCGAGACATAGTCGCTAACGAAATCTTTCTTGGCGGCGACCAGGATCACATCCATCTGCGAGGCGTCATTGGGATCGCCGCCGAGAATCTGAAAATCGAGGTTGACCTCGGAGATCTCGAAAGGAATGTACTGTTCGGCTTCCCATTGGATCGAGGCTTCCATCTCCTCTTCGGTCATAATCGGCAGCTGGATCTTGCGGATGATCACCGAGTGGCCAGAGACGGAGGTGGCGACATTTTTTGTCTTGACCTTCAGGCTTTCCACCAGGTTCTGGAGGACCTCGATGATCGTCTGGGAATCCATAATGGCATTGTCGACGATCGCCTCCGGCGGCAACAGGCTCATCCCCAGGGTCACCAGATGATAACCGCCCTTGGCCTCGCGCAGCTGGACCAGCTTGACCGAGCTGGAACCGATATCAATGCCAATGACATCTTTCTTCTGCTTGAATAGCATCATCGCCTCTGGCCTATAGTGTTTGACTCAATCTGCATTGTCTGAATGGTAAAAAATCCATCCGCATCCTGGATCAAGCAAACTGCATACCATTTCAATCATGGTCATCCTGAAAAACCTGGTCGCGATCGGTCAACTTCAAGCCCAGTGCCAGAATGATCTTGCGCTTGGTCGACATCCGGCAGGTCGCGCCGCCTTCGATGCGGTCGACAGTGACCGGCGAGATGCCCGCCTTGCGCGCCAGTTCAGCCTTGCTCATCAATTGTGCTTCACGGATTTCTCGGACTCGGTTGTTCATGGGCAATCCATTGCTGGATGTTCATTCGGGCGTGACCGGGGAGGAAGGGTTCTCCCTGCAGACTCACGCAAAGCTTATCAATTATATTAAATTAGGTGAAATTATAGGTAAATTAAACTTACTGTCAAGAAATTATAATCATTGTACAACCATTTATGGTCGATAAGGGGGCAAAAATGAGATGAATAACACAAGATAAAGTGGGCTTAATTTTCTCTCGCCACTAGATAAAGTGGTAAAAAAAATTCAAAAAAAGTTCATTTGAAAGCGGAAAACGGATAACGAAGGCCTGGAATCAGGTCTCTTCAGGTGAGAATACCGCGGAAAATCTCGATCAGAGCCGCCCCGTACCAGCGCATCAACGGGTCCCAGAAGTCGATGAAATAACCGTAGATCAGGGTGCCGGCGGCCAGGAAGGGCCCGAACGGCAGCGCCAGCCTGCGGTCGGCCCGGGTCAGCAGCATCAGCGGGATGCCGACCAGGCTGCCGAGCACCGAACCTATGAAGATGATCGGAAACACCGCCCCCACGCCGAGAAAGGCGCCGAGCATGGCCAGCAGCTTGACGTCACCGAGGCCCATCCCTTCCCGTTTGGTCAGCAGCTCGTAGCCCAGGGCAATCGCCAGCAGACTGCCGCCGCCGGCGAGGATGCCGAGCAGCGAACTCTGCCAGCTCACCCAGGGCACGGCGAAGGAGCAGAGGAAGCCAAGGGGGATGCCGGGCAGGCTGATCAC
>DATFJP010000258.1:0-2145 GCA_035269105.1 Desulfuromonadales bacterium | reverse complement strand
AAAATCAGGGCAAGCGAGGGGATCAGCATGGGGTCTTCATCCGGATCGTCATCATCCGGGTTCCCGAATTATTCTTTTGCGGCATCATCGTTCTGCTTGCCGCCGAGTTTTTCCAGAATTTCCAGTTCGAACGCGGAACTGGCTTCACCGCGGTAAAGGCTGAGATGCGGAAAGGGAATTTCGACGTCGTTGGCATCGAACGTGTGCTTGACCCGGCGCAGGAATTCACGGCCGGTGCGCCACTGCTGAATCGGTTTGGTCTTGATCCGACCCTTGATTTCGACCGCGGAATCCGCAAATTTGTTGACGCCGAAGATTTCCAGATCCTCGGTGATGTTGGGGCCGAAGTCAGGGTCCTCGCGCATCTCCCGGCCGACCTCCTGCAGAAGTTCGACGACCCGGTCGGTATTCTCCTTGTAGGCGACACCGATATCGAAGACATAGGCGGACCAGGTATGGGTCATATTGCTCAGGGTGTTGATGGTGCCGTTGGGGAAGACATGGACGGTGGCGGAGAGGTCGCGCAGAACGATGGTCCGAAAATTGACCGACTCCACCAGGCCGCCGGTGCCGTTGATGATGGCGACATCCCCGACCCGCACCTGATTTTCCAGAATGAAGAAGAACCCGGAAATCACGTCCCGCACCAGGTTCTGGGCACCGAAACCCACCGCCAGGCCGAGGATGCCCGCCCCGGCCAGAATCGGCGCGATATCGACCCCGAGTTCCTTGAGGATGACCAGGACGACCAGGATCGCCAGCACCAGATAGACACCCTGGCGGATCAGACGGGTCAGGGTTTCAATCCGTTTCGCTGATTCCGAAGGGGGTTCGCCTTCGACCTGAGCTTTGCTCATGAGCCGCTTTTCCATGTGGCTCAATACCCGCTTGGCCACACCGGCGACGATCCAGGCAAAGACCAAAACCAGCAGGATGCGCATGCCGGTACCGATCATCGCTTTCCAGTTGAGGCTCTCCAGATAGGCCTGCACAATGTCCATAAGACCTCCGCGTTCAGGTTTTTCACTTTACCAAAACGAGACTCGTGTCCATCCGAAAACTCCGGAAGGAAACAATAAGCCTAAACGAAAACGCGAGACAGGCAAGAAAATAGGGGGACGATTTTCCGGAGATGGCATAAACTCCGGCCGATCAATCCGCGGTTGAAGCATTGCTCTCAATGGTGCCCCCGGAGCTAGCCACGGGAAGCAGGATGTTCATGCTCTCCACATTCGCCAACAGCCTGCTGACAGCAAACCCCATCCCCTTCCGTTCCTGCCCCGGCTCCAGGGTGGTGATGACTGTCCTGCCGGCGATCCATCGACCTTCCTCGCCGAACAGAGTCCGGGTCCGCAATCCCCATAAGGTATGCAGAAGAGCGGCTCTCTCGCCATACTGGCCGATGTAGAGCATGATATGCCCCGGCAGGCGGACCAGGGTCAACCAGGGAACGCCCTGCTGCAAAATACGGCTCGCGCGCTGCCGGGGTGGCAGGTCCGCCAGCGGGATGACTTCTCCCACCTGCGCCTGCCGGGAAGAGTTGCGCGGCAGCCACAAGCCGAATGGTGCAAACAGGTCGCGGACGGTTGCCGAGCAGTCGCGCCCGCCAAAGCTGCCGCCCCAGCCGTAGAGTTGCCCCATCATACCTTCGGCCAGCGCGGCCATGTTTTGCGGAGACAGGATGACCGGAAAGGTCTCGCCGCCATGCAGGGGAGCTGTGCCTTCGCGCAAGACAGCCTGCCGGTCGATCCCTGCGGCAGCCAGGAGCACCCGGTGCTGTCCGGATTGGCTGCCGCGCACCGGCAAAAGCATTCCTACGCTGGTCAGGAAGCGGAACCGACCATTGGTGTCGAAAACGGGGATATCGTCCTTTGTGAAGGCCAGGAAATCGCCCTGTTGAAAATTGCCGACAAATTGGTCATCAACCCAGGCAAGATCCTGGATCGGCATCCAGCCGTAGACCAGGGTCGTCTCGACGAAGGCCCAGTTGCCGTCCCGGGAAAGGTGCAGGACATGCAAGGGGACATTGGCCGCCAGAGTCGAGTGCTGCAGATTGTCGAAGGGGAAGCCCTCGCCCGCCTCGCGCGGATCGTTGAAGAACGGTCGGTGGGTCGGCAGGGCCCGTAAGCTGGTGCTGCGCAGGGT
>DATFJP010000257.1:0-8086 GCA_035269105.1 Desulfuromonadales bacterium | reverse complement strand
TGGCACCGTCTTCGACTGGCTGACGATACCGTCGGCGGTCGCAGTCACCGGCGTGCCGGTCCGGGCCGCGATATCGTAGCCTTCATGCATTTTACGCCTGCCGGTAAACGGGTCGCGGCGCATGCCGAACCCGGAACTGGTCCAGCCCCGAACCGGCCACCCCGAAGGCTTGGCCGCCAGCAGGGAGCGCTGGTCGTTCAGAAATCCCCTGACCTCCTCCTGGCTTTCCCGCTGCAGATCGATCTGCCTGCGGAGACTGTCGATGGTCTCCTGAAGCTGGGAATACTCCTCGCCGATATCTTCCTCACCCGGACCGCCGATACCCGACAGGCTGTCCCCTTTCGGTCTGGAGAGTTTGGCCATGACCCGGACTTTGGCATCGTTTTGAGCCAGAATCACCATCTCTTTGCGGAGATCTTCGAGCTTGGCGACCAGGCTGTCCAGTTCCTCCCGTTGACTGCGGTTTTCGGCCTTGAGCCTGCTGAACTCGGTTCGGTCCAGATGGGTTCTTGCGTAATCGAAAAGCAGACCGCCCAGTCCCATGCAGAACGCCAGCAGGCCGAACAGAGCCCAGTTCAGCGCCGACCGCTTCAGGCCGAAGCGACGGACCCGATGCGACCCCTCAGGGATAACCAGAACAGTGAATTTCTTGGCAGGCAAACGGACCACCTCGCAATGAAAACGAAAAGAACCGGATACCCGCTATTAATAAAGGAAGCCCGCGGGCACTGTCAAGTTTTTACCGGCAGGCATGTCGCCAGAGTCGGCCGCCACCCCCCTTACGGCTCGATAATTAAAGCCAGTTCGTCGCAATCCGGAAATTTTGCACACTTCATGCAGTCCCGCCAGATTTTTTGCGGCAGTTCGGCTTTTTCGATCGAACTGAAGCCGAGCTTTTCAAAGAAAAACGGCTGGTAGGTCAGCGCAAACACCCTCTTGATGCCCAGTTCCCGGGCCTCTTTCAGGCAGGCATCGACCAGGTTCCGGCCGATACCGCGGCCGCCGTAATCGGCATGCACCGCCAGCGACCGTACTTCGGCAAGGTCTTCCCAGTAGAGACTCAAGGCGCTGACGCCGATCACTCGTCCCTTTTCTTCGGCAACGTGAAAATCCCTGATCGATTCGTAAATCTCGGCCAGCGATCTCGGCAGGACCAGTCCGTCCTTGGCAAACCCGACCAGTAAGCCGTGAATGGCCCGGGTATCCTCCAGAATCGCCTTACGAATCATGGTGTTCTCCTGCGGGCACGGCCTGCCGGGACAACTTGATCAACTGGCGGGCGTTGTCGAGCGTCAGGTCCGTGACCTGGGCGCCGCCAAGCATCCGGGCCATTTCCTCGACCCGCTCATTTTCCTCAAGCCAGGTCAGTTGGGTTTGCGTCCGGTCGTCGAGTTCATACTTGGCGACCCGGTAGTGGCGGTCTGCGAATGCAGCGACCTGGGGAAGATGGGTAACGCAAAGAACCTGGGCGCTACGGCTTACGTCATGCAGCTTGCGACCCACCGAGGTCGCCGTAGCACCGCCGATCCCGGCATCAACTTCGTCGAATACCACGGTCGGCACGTCCTCGACCTGCGGTGCAATCCTTTTCAGAGCCAGCAGGATGCGCGACAGTTCGCCGCCGGAAGCCACCCGCCCCAGCGGCCGTAGCGCTTCTCCCCGATTCGGGGAAATCAGAAACTCGATCCTCTCCAGACCGCTCAGCGCAGGTTCCTCGAGGGGGGTCAATGACACTTGAAAGCGGGTGCCGGGCATTGCCAAATCGGCGAGTTCCGCCATGACCTGTTTCTCCATCTGCTCAGCAGTCCGCCGGCGCGCTTCGCTGATCTGCCGGCCGCGGGTCTGGAGTTTCGCGGCCAGCTGCTGCTGCTTGTGCAGCAGGGCTTCCTGAGTTTCTCCGGCACTTTCCAACTGGTCGATTTCGCGATCGCATTCCTGTTGATAAGCGAGAATCTCCGCAATGCTCGGTGCATATCTACGTTTGAGCCTGGCCAGCAGCGCCAGCCGTTCTTCGACTTCGTCCTGACGGCCCGGTTCGAAAACCATGCGGCTCGCCTGGCTGCGCAGCTGCAGAGCCACATCTTCGAGCTCGTACAATACCCGCTGCAAAACCTCGGCATGTATCGCAAACTGCGGGTCGATCTCGGCGGCAGTGCGCAGTTCATCCGCCAGTGCCCCCAGTTTTTCGCAGACGGCACCCTCCGCGCCGTACAAACTCTCGTAACCTGCCTGAGTCAGTCCGGTCAGCCGCTCGGCGTGCTGGAGCAGACGCCGCTCCGCCTGCAATGCCTCCTCTTCCTCTTCGGCGAGACCCGCCTTGGATATCTCTTCGCTCTGGTGCCTGAGAAAATCGATCCGCTGCCGGCGGTCGCGCTCGGCGGCCGCCAATCCGGCGAGGTCGGCTTTAACCTGCTGCAGTTCCAGAAAAACCTCGCGATAGGCGGCGACATCGGCGGTCACCTTGCCGAACTGGTCCAGCATAGCCAGGTGTGCCTCCCGGTGCAGCAAGGCCTGATGCTCATGTTGACCGCAGATCGACACCAGTTTCTCGGCAAGAGGCTGCCATTGCCCCAGCGTCACCAGCGAACCGTTCACATAGGCGCGGCTGCGTCCGCTGCGGCTGATTACTCGCCGCAGGACCAGCTCTTCCCCGGCAGGGAAGTCCTGCTCCGCCAGGAGCCGCCTGAAATCGGCGTCATCGGCTATGTCGAACAAGGCTTCTATCGTCGCTTCTTCGGCTCCGGTCCGAACCAGCTCAGGACTGGCGCGGTCGCCGAGCAGAAGGCCGACGGCACCCATGATAATCGACTTGCCGGCACCGGTCTCACCGGTCAGCACGTTGAACCCCGCCCCGAAGGCGACGTCCAGCCGGTCGATAATCGCAAAATTGTTGATAACCAGATTGAGCAGCATAGACCTGGGAGCGCACGGCAGGTGACGTGCGGCCTTTATAAAACGGCGGGGAGGAAAATAGCTTGACTCGGGAGCAGCGCCACGCAGATGTTTGCCCGACGCTCAGCGCTCCCCCCCCCAGCGCAGCTTGGTTCGCAGAACTTCGAAATAATCTTTGCTGGGGCTTTTGACCAGCAGGGTCGCGTGGCGCGACTTGCGCACTTCGACCACATCACGGCCGAGCAGGGGCATGCCCTCCTGACCGTCGGCGGTCAAAACCACATCTTCGTCCTGGAATTTGACCTCGATCCTGATCAGGGCTTCATCGGAAACAATGATCGGCCGGTTGGTCAGAGTATGCGGGCAGATCGGTGAAATGACCAGGCAGTGCAGACCGGGATAAATGATCGGTCCCCCGGCTGCCAGATTGTAAGCCGTCGTGCCGGTCGGAGTGGCGATGATCAGGCCATCGGCCTTGTAGGTGGTCAGATAGGATTCATCGACCCAGGTTTCCATGTCGATGATCCGGGCCAGGGCGCCCTTGTTGATGACGATGTCGTTCAGGACCCGGTAGCGGCCGACCACCTCGTTGCCGCGCCTGACGGAAACATCCAGTCGCATTCTTTCCGAAACGCTGAATTCTCCCTGGACGATCTGTTCCAGGACATCGAACAGCTCATGCCGCGTGATTTCAGTCAGAAAGCCGAGGTTGCCGAGGTTGACGCCAAGAATCGGCGTCCGCAGTTCACCGGCCAGCCGGGCAACGGACAGCAGGGTCCCATCGCCGCCGAGGACGACAATCAAGTCGACCAGGGCCGGAATGGATCTCCCCGGGTAGCCCTTGACCCCGTCCAGGTCCGAAGCCAGCGGCTTGTCGACCAGCACCTCGATGTCGCGCTCCCGAAGCCAGGACATCACGTCTCCCGCCAGCTTTATGGCGTCCTGGTGGTGGCGCTTGGCAAAAATCCCGATACGCTTCATGGCAGTCTCCTTCGGAAAGCGAGCAGACTCTACCATATGCCCACTCTAAAGTCTACGGCTATCAGGCACTTACGCAGCCCGTCTCTTGTCACCTGAGCAGCCCCGTGCTAAGCTTGCAACACCTCTTCAACCTGCTGCGACCGAAATGGATCTCTTCGAAAGTTCCAGCCAGAATACCGGCCAGGCCCCCCTGGCCGAACGGATGCGCCCGAAGACCCTGGATGACATGGTCGGGCAGCAGCACCTGCTCGGCAAAGGCCATATCCTGCGCCGCCTGATCGAAACTGATCAACTGTCTTCGGTGATCTTCTGGGGCCCGCCGGGTACCGGCAAGACCAGCCTGGCCCAGGTGATCGCGACCACCACCAGGTGCCGGTTCGAATCCTTTTCGGCTGTCCTGCAGGGAATCAAGGAAGTTCGGGAAATTCTTGCCAAGGCTCGCGAAGAACGCAACTACCACGGCCGGCGCACCCTCCTGTTCGTCGATGAAATTCACCGTTTCAACAAAGCCCAGCAGGATGCCTTCCTGCCCTGGGTGGAGCGCGGCGATGTCATTTTGATCGGCGCCACCACCGAAAATCCCTCCTTCGAGGTGAATTCGGCGCTTTTATCCCGCTCTCAGGTCTTCGTTCTGGAGCCGCTCGAAAACACAGAAATAAAGCGGCTTCTGCAGCGGGCTCTATCCAGCCCCGAGGGTCTGGCCGGCAAGTCTCTCCAGGTCAACGAGGAGAGCCTCGACATGTTGGCGGATCTGGCCCACGGCGACGCCCGGATCGCCTTGAACACGCTGGAGATGGCGGCTGCGACCGCATCGGGAACCCTGACCGCAGCCGACATCAAAGAAGCCATGCAGAAGAACCCGCTGCTGTATGACAAGGGGGCAGAGGAACATTATAATGTCATATCGGCCTTCATCAAGAGCATGCGCGGGTCCGATGCCGATGCGGCAGTCTATTGGCTGGCCCGCATGGTCGAGGCCGGTGAGGACCCCTTGTTCATCGTCCGGAGAATGGTCATTTTCGCCGCGGAGGATATCGGCAACGCCGACCCGAGAGCCCTGCAGATCGCCGTTGCCGCGCAGCAGGCTGTGCACTTTGTGGGCATGCCCGAGGGCAGAATTCCGCTCGCCCAGGCGGTCACCTACCTGGCCACGGCCCCGAAGAGCAATGCGGCCTATCAGGCGATCGGCGCGGCCCAGGCCGAGATCCGCAACAGCGGCGCCCTGCCCGTTCCCCTGCATCTGCGCAATGCCCCGACCGGCCTGATGAAGGAGCTCGGCTACGGCAGGGATTACCAGTACGCGCACGACAGACCGGAAGCGATGGTCGAACATGACCATCTGCCGGAACGCCTGCAGGGAACCACCTATTACCGGCCAAAGGACAGCGGCTATGAAAAACATATCCGGGAGCGTCTCGCCGGATGGGCGGAGCGGCGTCGCCGGCCCCCCGGAAAAGAGCCGTCCACCTGAACAATCCCCCCAGGCCCACCCTGTTTAAGTCGGAGAATCCAGATTACCTTCGACCTCCTGTCTATTTCTTACCAAGAAAGTCCAGATCAGGGACTCTTTTGAATCTAATTTCTTGACAATTAGATTCAATTACATATAATTGTGCATAATTTTATCAAATTAGTTTCTGTGCCCTTTGTCCGCGATGGCTCCCGGGCAATCTGCAGTCCGGCCCTGGTCGGGAATCACTTATGCTTCATAAGCCATAGAGTCATTTTGTGCGCAATGTTGATGTGAAAGCATCCGTTCAACTTTCAGCGGCAGTGCCTCATCACCCGCCCGATGACATGGGGGGCGTTTCCCCTTCGGCAGACAAGGCGCGCAGGGTTCGTCGCGAAGCCCTGGTCAATCGCCTCAACTTCCTGCACTTTCAATCCTCGCCACTGACGGTCCTGCTCAAGCACCGCCAGCACGGCCGCAGTCTGCGCCTCTCGGCAGAACCGCAGCCCTGCCGCGAAAGCGATTTCGTCTGCTATTGGACGGCCCCCCCACCCGACAGCGTAAAACGGGGTGACTTTCAGCTCAGTCATCTGGAGGTTCCCAACGGCCAGCACGTTTTCCAGGTTCTGGTCGATGATCCGGCGCTCAATGACGACGGCATCGTCTGCCAGCTGCCGGATTTTTGCCGGGAGTTGGCGATGCGCCGCATCAAGCGTCATTACTGCAGCGGCATCAGGGCTCGGATTCTTCAGAACGGCACCACCTTTAGCGGAGAACTGGTCGATTTCAGCGCGGCAGCTTTCCGACTCGATCTGCGCGCCCAACCCCCGCAGACTTTCCGCTGGCTGGACTCAAGTGAACAGGTCACCCTGATTCTCGAACAAGACGGGCAGACCCGGCTGATCATTTCCGGCTGGATCCTGCGTCGACACGGCAACCGCCTGCAGCAGACCATTGTCGTCCTGCCCGACACCTGTGGCCAGCACCGCTTCCCCAACCGGAAACACCGCAGTCCCCGCCTGGAGTTAAGACCCGCGCCCATGGCTGTTTTCACTCATCCGCTGACCGGGCAGATCAATCGGCTTGACGTTATGGACCTTTCCGGCTCGGGTTTCAGCGTCAGCGAATATCCACAGGATGCCCAACTTCTGCCGGGCATGAAGCTGAGCGATCTGGAGCTGCACCTCAGTGACAGCCTGAAACTTTCCTGCCAGGCACAGGTGGTCTATACCCGTCGCGACGAATCCGGCTCCCCGGTCGAGCAGCAGCGCAGCGGTCTTGCCATCCTTGACATGACGATTACCGACCATACCCAGCTGATGGCGCTCCTGCACCGCGCGGAAAACCGCCATCAGGGCGTCTGCCCTTCTCTCGACATTGATCGCCTTTGGGAATTCTTCTTCGCCAGCGGCTTCATCTACCCACAGAAGTACCACTCGCTCCAGGAACATCGCCAGGAGTTCCGTCAGACCTATGCCAAGCTCTACAGCCGCGCGCCGGAGATCGCCCGTCACTTCGTCTACCAGGAAAGCAACCAGATCATGGGACACATGGCCATGCTGCGGACGCACAGCAACGCCTGGCTGATCCATCATCATGCCGCCGACCGCAGCCGTTCACGCACGGCAGGTCTGCTGACCCTGCAGCTGGTCGGCGAAGCCGTCAACGAATCCGAGGGTCTCTACTCGTCGCACATGGACTATGTGACCTGTTATTACCGCCCGGAGAATCGTTTCCCTCACCGGGTTTTCGGCGGAGTGGCGGACTTTTACGAAGACCGCGAAAGCTGTTCCGTCGATACACTCTCCTATTTCCACTACGAGAAGAAATACGACCTGCGCTGGAAAGACAGCGGCGGCTGGCAGCTTGCTCCGGCTAAAAACGAAGATCTGCTCAACCTGGAGGCCTGCTACCGGCGCGCTTCCGGGGGCTTGATGCTGCAGGCACTCGACCTGGCCCCCGAACGGCCCGACGACCGGGAACTGAATATCAGCTACGAAATGGCCGGCTTCCAGCGCCGGCAATCACTGTTCGCACTGCGCCGCAACGGGGCGACGATTGCCGTATTCGCCGTTTTGCGCACCGAAGTCGGGCTCAATCTGTCGAACCTGACCAATTCGATTACCGTGATCGCCCTGGAGCCGAAGGCCTTGTCCCGCGAAGCCTTCTTCACGGCGGTCTCGATGCTGGCAACCAAATTCCCGCAGAAAAAAATTCCGGTTCTGGTCTATCCCAAGGAGTATGCGCCCAGCCAGGCGATCCCGATCGAGAAACACTACAATCTCTGGGTCCTGGACTGCCGCAACCTCGACCCCTATTTCGAATTCTGCAACAAGCTCTTCAAGCGGCTCAACGGCAAGGACCGGAGGGCAGGTTCATGACCAGTGCCGGTAGATATAAAAAAGAAATCTACAACAGCCGAATCATCGACACCTACATCAAGCTGTTGAAAAAACGTTATCCGGAGGTCAAGATCGGCGAAATCCTGCAGTATGCAGGCATGAAGGGCTACGAAATAGCCGACCAGTCCCACTGGTTCACCCAGGCACAGATTGACCGCTTCTATGAAAAAACCGTCGAATTGACCGGCAACCCGAGGATCGCCCGTGAAGCGGGTCGCTATGCCGCTACCCCGGATGCAATTGGCGCCATGCGTCAGTACGTTCTCGGCATGGTCGGACCGACCCAGGCGTTCCGGCTGATTCGCAGGACCTCTTCCAAGCTGACCAAATCAGCCTTGTTCGACTCCCGAACCCTGGCGGC
>DATFJP010000256.1:0-3798 GCA_035269105.1 Desulfuromonadales bacterium | reverse complement strand
AGTCCAGGTCGACGAATAACAGACGATTGTCTCTGCGCAAGTCCCTGATCAGAATATTTTCCCAGTTGGTGTCGCCGTGGATGCAGCCAAAACTGTGCATCCGGCCGAGCAGAATCGCAGATCGGGCCAGATAATGATCTTTTTCAGGCTCAGTCAAGCCGGGCCAGGCGTCCATCAGGGGGCAGGCCTGTTCCTGGAATTCCGTCACGAGGTAGGCTCGTTGCAAAACCAGGAAACGCCGCTCTTCCAGTAAAAGCAGCGTTCGCGGCACGGGCAGACCCCGATGGTAAAAACCCCAGCTCGTCTTCCATACCCTGTAGGCCCGGGAATGCCTGAAAATGCTTTTCAACCGATATTGCCAACTCCGCCCGCCATAACGTTTCAAAAAAAAGGCCCGCCCGGCGAATTCAATTTTGGCACTCTCGCTGCCAATCCCCCTGCGGGAAAAACTCTCCCCGCCGGCGAACAGCCGATCCGGCTCGGGCAGCAAATGGGACAGAAGGGTCTCGCTGGTCGCGCCGCGAAGACGACGAATTCTGAATGGGCCCCTGCGCTCGACGGCGAACTCTTTATTGTTGCCCCGGGACCGTTTATCCTGGCGCCGCCATTCCTGCCGGGCACGAGCGATTGCGGCCCGATCCATATGCGCGAGTTCAGCCTGCTTTAGTGTTAATCGCTGCCCGTCGTTCCGATAGGCCTGGTAAAACCTCAGGCGTTCGGCCCGAGAAGATGTCGTAAGAAACCCGGCGTGCAGCGAAACCAGCCCCCTGCGCCGCTGGGAGGGTCGCAAGGCTTTTCCTGCGAGGGCTTCCGGTTCCTCCCGCCTGAGCTCAAAAGACCAGGATTGCCGGCAAACGTTGACGTTATACTGTGCAGCTGAATACTCCCAAGTCGCCACCCCGCGTTCGTGGAGAGAAGCAAAAAACCGACCGAAGGCGGTGATGAAGGCAAATTTCCGGCGGGGTCGCAAGCGGGGATAATAATAAGCAAGATAAGCCGGAAAGTCGCAACTGGCCATCCTTTTATCGGGAGCTGCTGCCGGCAACATCAGGACATCCATTTCTGGTCTGCAACCGGAAACCGGCCCTGCAGGACAGGATCCGGTTCATACCGCTGGAGATCACGTCGGAACCGGTTGATGTCATTGCGCGCCCGGCGCTTGAGGTTCCAGGCGGAAACTGACCCGCCGTCCAGATCGACCAGCACCAGTTCCGGTTCTTTGCCTGCCCATCTGAGCAGAATATTATCCCACTTGAGATCTCCATGCGTGCATCCCTGCCGGTGCATTCGACCAAGGATCTCGGAGAATTTAACGAGCACCAGGAGTTTGTCTTCCCGGCTGAGGCCGCTCCAGAGGCAGCTTAACTTTTCGGCCCCTTCGAGAAGCTCCATAAGAATATAAGAGCGGCGCAGCAGGCCGTAAGGCCTTTCCTCAAGGCAGATCAGCGGTTCCGGCACCGGCAATTGCATGACCCAGAAAAACCAGCTGGTCAGCCAGGTTTTTTGGGCCCTGGAAGGTTTAAACAGGTATCGCAGCCGATACCATGGTCCAAAAATGTTATAACGCTTGAAAAAATAACTCTTTCCGGACAAAACGATTTGGCCGGCATGGGTTCTGGTTCCCTGCTTGAAAATCTTCGCGGCAGCCCAGACGTGGTCGGGATTCGGCAAAAGCTCCGCCAAAAGCCGTTCCACGTCGGGGTTTGGTTGCATGCGGATGCGAAATCCGTGCTGGTAATCGTTCCGAAAACGATTCTTTGTGCCTTGACGAGACGGGGGGCGAGTCCCCTGATCCTGGATTTTTGAAAGACTCATGCTGCAGCACCGATTCAAAAAACATCTCAACCGCTTAGCGTTGCGCCTTCCGGAAAGGAAAGGCTTGCCACAGGTTTTCTTTGATCTTCGACAATCCGGGACGTTTATAATCCCCGGCCAGAGCAAGGACATCCATTTCACGCGTTGCGGACGTCAGGCGGAAAGGCTCAATCCTGTCAAATCCATAAATACTATAATAATCATGAAACTTGAAATCCTTTCCCCAGACCTTGTCGGACAGGCGCATCCAATGATTCGGCACCCCCATGGCATCAGCGGTAACCAGGCCATGCAGACTGGAAGAAAGAACGACTTCGCAGGCCGCCACCTGGCGGATAAAGTCGTATGTTTCCGAAAAGACGTCGATGATTCGCGACCGAGGGTAGCGGGCGACAAAATCCTGAACAAAACAGTTGTCCTGATCCTTGTAATGAGGGACCAGGCCAATACTGTATTCCTTGCTCCGCCCGACATCACCGGGCAGCAGGACATCGCACAGCAGACCGGGATCACCGAAGACTTCAACGGTCTGATTGCGGATGGCGGCCGCGGACTGCCTGCCCCGCAGGGCATGGATGCGGTGCGGGCTGCGGAAACTGCCGACATCTTCTATAAGCCCTGACCCCCATATGTCAATTTTCCGATTCCAGAAATGATTCCTGGCCTTGCCCAGAATACTGCCGATCGCCATCAGGTCGCATGCGTTGGGTCGTGCATGGACAATTTCCAGACCTGAAATTGCTTCACACAGAACGGGCGACAGCCAGTCGCCAAAATTCCTACGACCGTTCTGCAGACTCGTTGACCAATAAAGTTTGATTTTATCCATCGTCTTTCCTGGACCCCTCTCGTGAAATTATTGAAAGGGATGAGCAGGTTCCCGGTTATGCTCTTTCCGGTAGAGTTTTACAGCCCGGCGTCGGACACTCTCCAGAAGTCCCTGCTGCTCATCGAGTATTTTAGCGAGGGGTTTTTGGAAATAACCTTTCAGAAAACGGAAGATATCCCGCCTGTTCAAATTAAGGTCCATACTGGAGAAATAAAGGCCGGCGAGATCCTTGACCAACCAGCGCCTCGGCACCCTTGGGCGATTCTGAACCCGATGAAGATCAATCAGGTACAGCAGAACCTGATTTGGCGTGCGGGGAGGCAGGGATGCCGAGGCCAGAAGAAAATGGCAGAGGTAAAAGTCCCGGTGGTTCATACCGCTTTCATGCAGCTGCTTGGCGATCCAGGCGACCTGGTCGATCAGGGCAAACTTCAGGGCGGGAGCCGGCGGACTGTCCGGCCAGTCGCGACAGAAATCCTCGAGACTGACCGTGTCTGCCAACTCCTCCGTGATCAGGAAAGACTGGCGTTTGGCCGGGTTCCAGCCCCGCATGCCAAACCCGGCAATCGCCATGGTGGGGATGCCGATTTCCTCCAGGCAGCGGATAGCATGCCGCTCGTTTTCCGCACCCAGCACCGGCAGGCGAAACGAAAAAAGGCATTTGCCGATCTCCCGCCAGCCCACTCCCAGATGGATCTTGAAAAAATAGCCTCCCCTGCCCAGTTCGACCCGTACCGTCCGGCGGTTGGCGAATTGGCGATAAGGCTCGCCATCAATTGCCAGAATCTGCTCGAAGGCATCCGGTCCATTGAAAAAAGGAGCGATGCGGCTATCAAGTTCCAGTCGCGTCATCACTTCCGGTCCTTCGTTGTTCGAAAAAATCAACGGCTGTCTGCGGCAGGCTGTAGAGATCAGTTTTCGCGGCATACTTCAGGCCATTGCTTCGCCAGGAAGGCCGTTTCGCCGAGGTCAGCATGTTCTTCAGCATTGCCGAGAAAACCTGCTGGCCGAAGGGGGTGGGAACAACCTCCCCGGCGCCGGCCTCGGTAATGTGGAAAGCATAGCCGCAGACATCCGTCACCAGGACCGGGACCCCGTAGGTGAGGGCTTCGAGCAGCACCATGCCGGCAGCTTCGGTACGCGAGGGGTGAACC
>DATFJP010000255.1:0-41009 GCA_035269105.1 Desulfuromonadales bacterium | reverse complement strand
GCACCTTCTCCGAGTAGCCGAGGTAGCCCTGGGGGACCACGGAAACCGCAGGTCGCGCCACGTCGGCGCCCACAAAAGCAACCATCTCACCGCGATTGACGGCGTGGGCGATCGCCTGACGGACGCGGAGATCATCCAGGGGCTCATGGGAGGTATTCATGTGCAGGGTGCGCAGTTCACCGAGACCGATGATATCCACCTTGACATTCTTGTCTTCCCGTATCCGCTCGACCCAGCGCTGTTCACGGGTGCCGTAGATCAGGTCGAGTTCGCCGTTCTTGAAGGCCAATTCACGGCTTGATTCGTCAGGCAGGTAACGGTAGACGATCTTGTCGATTTGGGGAGTTCCCAGGTAATAATCCTGATTGGCGACCAGCGTGACCTGGCGCTTCGATTGGTATTCGGCAAAAGCGAAGGGCCCGGTGCCGATGGGATTGGTCTTGAAATTTTCACCCAGTTCTTCCACGGCCTTTTTGCTGAGAATGTAGCCGCCGTGGTAATTGGTGACCATGCCCAGCAGGGAGGGGATCGGATTGGACAGAACGATTTTCACCGTGTACTGGTCAGGAGCGGTGACGCTGGCGAAGGCCGCATAGTTTTTGTAGGCCGTGGAGATGTCCTTGTCGGCGGCCCGATTCAGGGAAAACACCACGTCCTCGGCGGTCAGTTCACCGTAGCCGCCATGAAACTTGACCCCCTTGCGCAGCTTGAAGGTCCAGGTCAGCCCGTCCTCGCTGGAAGTCCAGCTTTCCGCCAGGTCCGGTTCAATCTCGTTGAGATCGGCACTCCCCGGCTTGAAACGGACCAGGCCGTTGAACATCCAGGGGAAGAGAATTTTGTCCTGGGATTTGGTTGAGACGTGGGGATCGAGCTGGTTGGCATCGTTGCTGAGCGTGCCGACATTGAGCACTGTCTCGGCAGCGGCAGGGGTTGTCAGGGCCAGACCGGAAAGCATGATGGCCGCGAGCAGAAAAACAATGACACTCCTCCGTTGTTTCATGCGCCTTTCTCCTTTCAGTTGTGGCTTGCCGTTGAATTGTTTCGATGGCTTCGGTTCGCGGAACATCCTCGAACCTGGAGAAACAATGTTTTGGCGAATTCGGCCGGACGGTCTGGCCTAGTTTGAGCAGACTGCCACAGAAAAGAGAGGAGGAAAATCCGTACTAATACCAAAATCCATCTAGGTATTTGTACCTATGGTGTGGAGAGGCGAGGGGGGAAGGGTCGGAACTGCAGAAGATGACCCGGCTGCGACGGCTTGCCGATCAGCCGGGTCGAGGCTGTTGTTCAGGCCTGGTGCGCCGGCCGCAGCAGGTCAAAGACGGTCTTGACCGGGTTGAAGGTTTCTTCCGGAATTTCCACGAATAACGTGTGCCAGTGTGCCATGCCGCCGTTCCAGAGGCCCGGCAGTTCCAGAGCCCGGATCGTCTGGCCCTCCTGCGATTTCTCGGTGACGATCACGGCATCGTTGTCGACGAAGCGGGGCAGATCGTAGGGCCGTCCTTGCCAGTCCCGGACGGCGCAGACCATATCGACCGGATTGAAGTGCGTCGACTGCTGCAGGATGGCCATCTGCTCCGGGTCGTCCTTGTCGATCTGCGCACCCTCGACGATCTGGCGGGAGAGACGGCCCTGGCTGTCGCGCACCCAGAAGGGGCCGCCGCCGGGCTCGCCGCTGTTCGGCACCATGCCGCAGACCCGCAGCGGCCGGTTCAACAGATTCATCAGACTGGTCCGGTCGGCGTCGACCGGGATCTCGAGCTGCAGACGATCGCAGAGGAACGACAGGCAAAGATCGCGAATTTCGGCAGTGTCGCCTTCGCTGGCCAGGCTGCGCAGCAAGCCGTGTTGCTCATCCTGCAGTTCCAGCAGCAGCCCGATCAGCAGGCAGGTATTGGCAAGGTTGCCGCCCTTGCGATCGTCGGGAACGACGTTGTCGATGTTGCGGATCAGCAGGATATCGCCCTGCAGGTCGTTAAGGTTCTCGACCAGGGCGCCATGTCCGCCGGGCCGCAGAATCAGGCGGCCCTGGGCATCCCGCAGCGGCTCGCCGTCGGCACCCAGGGACAGGGTATCGGTGGACGGCTTCTGCAGGGAATAGCTGACCTCGAGCTCGGCACCGTAGGTTTCCTGGAGGGTCGCCGCCCAGGCCGTGCGCTGGGCTGCGAACAGAGGCTTGTGGCTGTCGGTGACGGTGAAATGCAGGCTGATGCTCTGTTCGGAGCCGCACAGCATGGCGGCTTCGGCCTGGTGTTCGATAAACGGCGTGCGGGTGCCGTCGGCGGTCTGATGAAAGGCCAGCAGTCCCTTCGGCAGCTCCGCATAGTTGAGGCCGCAGGGTTCCAGCAGGTAGCGCACGATTTTCTGCAGGTCCCGCTTGGCGATCGCCTCGCTGATCTTGTAGCCGTCCTCGGCCATGGCCTCGGCGAGGTCATGGTAAAAGGCGAACTGGGTCAGGTTGTCGAAGAATTTGCGCAGCTGCTTCTCACTCGCCGTGGCCTCGGCACTGACCTGCTCGCTGCGGCAGGCCTCGAAAATTTCCGGCTCGGCATAAAGCGCTTTGAACATGCGGCTCGCCGCTCCGGAGGCGGGGACGAAACGGCAGAGACGGCCGTCGGCGACCGCCCCCTCGAAACGTTTTTTCAGCAGGTCCGAGGAACCGGTCGGCTGCAGGATGCCGTCGCCGGGGGTACAGGCCCGCTCCAGCCGGGTCCGGGCCTGCCCGGCCTGCAGCATCTCGAGCTGCCGCCTGGCTTTCTCTTCAGGAAGGCCCTGTGCTGCCAACTGGCTGATATCTTCCGCTGTGAACTCCATGAAACCTCCGTGGATTGGGGACCGGTCAAGCTTCTCTCTGCTCAGCAGAAAGCGGTTCGTTCAGAACAAGAGGACCGGGCAGGCGACATTGTGCAGAACGTAATTGGCCACCGAGCCGAACAAAACATCGCGGATTTCGCCGGTGTCCTGTCGCCGGCCGATGATCAGCAGCTGAAACTCCTCCTCATTGGCGACCCGGCAGATCGTTTCGCGCGGGGAACCGAATTCCAGCCGTCCGGTCACTTCGTATCCGGCATCCGCAAGCATCTCGCAATGACGGTCGAGGATCTGCTGCCCGGCACGCCCGGCGCTTTCGCGAATCATCTCCACCTGAAAATCAGGGATCATCCGGTAGGCCAGCTTGTCGATGTCCACCACGTGCAGGAGAGTGACCACCTGGGAAAAATACATTTGGTCGGCAACAATGTTGGCCAGCGTCTGCCGGGCAGTCTCAGCGCCGTCAACCGGAATGATCGTCTTGCGTTTTTCCATGCGGCCTCCTCGTAATGACCGGTTTGCCTGGCAGACAACCGGAGAAGTTCTTTCCACCCCACAGCCGGCCCGGGCTGTGGAGCGCTCAACGCCGGGCGCACTCGGCCGAGGTCGATTCCTTGGCGGCGCTCTCCCCAGTCGGGCAGGGGGACAGTCAGCAGGGTCCAGGATGGGGGATTCCGGTCTGCATTCAGCCGACGCTGTAATTATAAACCAGTTTCGGCAGGAGCAAAACCAGGTCCGGCCAATAGGTCAGCAGAAGCAGGATGGCAATCTGGATCAGCAGGAACGGCAGCACTGCCTTGGACACGTAGATCAGGTCCCGATCGACGACCGCCCCGGAGATATAGAGGCTGACTCCGAGCGGCGGCGTGCAGTAGCCGATGCCCAGGTTCAGGGTCATCAGCAGGCCGAAATGCATGGTGTCGATGCCGAACTGACTGAGCAGGGGCAGAAAGATCGGCGTCAGGATCAGGGTGGCGGAAATGATATCCATGAACATGCCGATGATCAGGAGCAGGATATTGACTGTCAGCAGGAAGGCCCATGGAGAGGAAATGTTGGCGACCACGGCATTGGCGATCTTGTCCGGGATCTGTTCGAAGGTCAGGTATTCGCCGAACACCGAAGCACCGGCGACGATCACCAGCAGGGTGGCCGAGGTGACGGCGGATGACACCACCACCCGTTTCACATCCTTGAGCTTCATGTCCTTGTGGATGAAGACCTCCACGAAGAAAGCGTAGAAGCAGGCCACCACTGCGGCCTCGTTGGCGGTGAACAGGCCCGAATAAATGCCGCCGAAAATCAGGACCGGCAGAAACAGCGCCCAGATGCTTTCCCGCAGCACGGCGATGACTTCCCGGGCGCTCGGTTTGGGCAGCGTCGGCAGGTTGCGGCGCTTGCAGAAGAAGTAGGCATACAGGGACATGCCGAGCATGATCAGCACTCCCGGAATAAAGCCGGTCAGGAACAGCGCCTCCAGCTGATCGTTGGTGACCATGGCATAGAGGATCATGGCGATCGACGGCGGGATGATCACGCCGAGGATCGGCGCGGTGCTCATGACGCCGACACTGAACTTGTGATCATAGTCGTGGTCGATCAGCGCCGGAATCATGAAGCCGCCGATCGCCACCACAGTGGCCACTGTCGATCCGGAAATGGCGCCGAAGAACCCGCAGGCGAGGATACCGGCCATGGCCAGCCCGCCCGGCAGGGACCCGACCAGGACGTTGGCGGTGCGGACCAGCTTCTGGACGATGCTGCCGGTGGTCATGATATTGCCGCACAGCACGAAGAACAGCACGACGATCAAGGCGAACTTGTCCATGCTGCGGTAGAGCACTTCGATCAGGATCTGCGGATCGATGCCGATCATCCAGACCAGGCCGATGGCACCGGTGAAAAACAGGGCGATGAACACCGGGACGGTGGCTGCCAGCATGCCGAGCAGAGCAGCGAGGATGATCAGGTAAGAGGTTTCCATCAGAAGTGTCCGCAGTTGCCGGCCATCAGGACTCCGGCCCTCCCTGCCAGTCTTCAATCATGACGATCAGTGTCCGCAGCAGCATCATCACCCCCATGACCGGCAGCACGGCATAAAAGTACCACTCGGGGATGCGCAGGGACGTGGTCAGCAGATATTCATCGTGGAATGCCGAAACCGTCATCTGCCAGCCGAGATGGATCATGCCTGCGGAAAAGGCCAGGACCGCTCCGTGGCCGAGCATGGCCAGGGGTTTTTTCAGCACCGGGAACAGCTGCGGGAGAGCGTCGATACGGATCAGCGAACGGCTGCGAATCGCAGCGACGCAGCCGATATAGGTAGAAAAATAAATAGTTTTGCGAACGATTTCGTCGGACCAGTAAAGGTTAACCTCGGCGGTCATTTTGCGTAGAATGACATTGGCCATCGCCACCAGCAAAGCCATGCAGACAGCGATGAACAGGGACCACTCCTCAATCTGCAGGAACACTCCGTCAACGAATTTGAAGATCTTTTTGATCATGGTTGCCGTAAAAAACCGGGGAGTTTATCTCCCCGGTTTGATTTGCCGCCGATTATACAAATAAAGGGTCTAGTTGCCAAGCGTACTGCGCACCTTATTGAAATAGCTCTCGCCAATCTTCTTCCCCCAGGTATCGTAGACCGGGTCCGCCAGTTCGATCAGCTGCTGCCGATCGGCTTCGGAAATCGGAATGAATTCTACGCCGGCCTCTTTGGCTTTGGCCACCTGGGTGTCATGCTGCTGCTTGGTCAGTTCCCGGGTCTTGGCGCTTTCCTCCTGAATGGTCTCCAG
The DNA here is from genome assembly GCA_035269105.1 of Desulfuromonadales bacterium. Lineage (GTDB taxonomy): Bacteria > Desulfobacterota > Desulfuromonadia > Desulfuromonadales > BM103 > JAQYVZ01. The sequence goes on along the minus strand of DATFJP010000255.1, from coordinate 35,400 downwards.
CAGGATCTTCTGGAGGTCGTCGGGCAGTTTGTTGAACCAGCGCTGATTGACCAGATGCACGAACAGGCCCTGGGCATAGTTGAGCATCGTGAAAGACTTGGCAATGGTGAACTTCTTGGTGATGTTGCAGACGATCGCGGTATGGTCGAGACCGTCGATCACGCCGGTCTGCAGCGCCTGCGGAACGTCCGGCCAGGGCATGACGGTGAACTTCAGTCCCCAGGCCTTATAGGTATCGGTGTTGACCGGCGCCTGAGCGATCCGGAAATTGACTTTTTTCGCCTCTTCCAGGTTGTGCACCGGGATGGTGGTTGCCCAGCCGTAAGGACCGTAGCCGGTGATGTCCGCCACGAACAGGCCGGCCGACCGCGGCGCATCGACGAATTCCTGCCACAATCCGGGATTATTGCGGAAGGCATCCAGTTTGTCGAAGGTGTCGACCACGTACGGCAGGTTGACGATGCCGAGCAGCGGAGCGACGTTGGCCGCCGCCACCGAGGAGCTCATCATGCCGTGGATGGCGCCGAGCTTGAGCTTGGCGATCACGTCTTTTTCACCGCCGAGCTGCGACAGCGGCCGGAAGTCGACATACAGCCGGCCGTCCGACTTTGCCCAGACCGCATCGCGGATCCGGTAGCCGACACCGACGCCTTCGATGACCGGGTGCGAAACGTTCGAAAGAATGTAGGTATACTCGGCGCCGCTGGGGTCAAAGGCCGGTTTCCAGGCCGCCAGCGGGTCCTTTTTCTCTGCGGAGAAGGCGTTGCCCGCCATTATCAGCGTCATGCCTACCAAAATCAGAACCAGCAGAATCTTGCGTATCATCAGTCTCGCTCCCATCGTAAAAGTGGTCGAAAAAGGCGAAGAGCTGTCAGGTTAATTCAAACACTGTTTTAATTCAAAACGTTTTTTTACCTTGCCAGGGATGCGAATATCCGCTTGCTTCCGACGCCCGGCGTATCTCCCCTGACGGACCGGAATGAAATTTTGCACGGCTTTCTCACGGTCTTGTTATATGCCGTCAGATTTTCCGGAATTCTATGGTAAAGTTGCGAAAAGCTAATCTTATTTCAATGTTTGCTTCGTTAACTACATCTTTTTTCCGATCAGGCCTGACCAATTAACTTCGGAGTTTTGCCTCAACGATGCATGCTCTGCGTCTCACCCCGGTGGTCTCCTGGTTGATTTACTGCAAACACGCCGAACAACCCGCAAGGAGTCTTTCTCATGACAGTTAACCGTTATCTGCGGATGGTTGCCGGTTTCTTTATCCTCCTCAGCCTGATCCTCGCCCAGTTCCATTCGCCTCACTGGCTCTGGTTCACGGCCTTCGTCGGTCTGAACCTGCTGCAGAGCGCCTTTACCGACTGGTGCCCCATGATCACCATCCTCCGGAAACTGGGGGTCAGGGAAGGCTGAGTACTTGCTTTGCCGGGCCCGGCAGAAACTTTTCGGCAACGGGGCGGGTCGCCTGAAAGTTTGGTGATTTTAGGCTCTTGACACCTTCCCTGCGCGCGGATACCATGCGTGAGACAAAAAACATGAAAATTTACCAAGAACCTTCGCCTGAAGGCGCTCCGCGTCCCATTGCAATCCGTATCGGTTGGCAACGGAAAAACTCAAGGCCGACTGAAACTTCGCTGTAACAGAGGCCCGTGTCCGTCGAACCGCAATTGAGCAAGGAGGCCTATTAATGCCAGACTGTGAGCTTCTGCCGATCTGCGGTTTTTTCATAAAACATCAGGAATCCCACGACCATATTTGCCGCGAATTCATCGAAACCTATTGCTGTGGGGATAAAATGAACGACTGCGAGCGCAAAATCTATCGCATCAAGCGGGGCAGGAACCCTTGCGACGATATGATGCCGACCGGAGAATTCGTTCCGGAACGGCATCGTTAGCAGGGAAATCGGACAGAATCGGAAAAGCGCGGCCAGAGCCGTGCTTTTTATATGCCACGTCGCCTGTGACAATCCCTGGTACTCGGTAACCGACAGGATGCCGCAAAATTGCGCGGGAATTTGGCGGGTCAACAAGGCGTGACGAACGATGCATGCAACGACGTATTGTTCGCCACAACGGCAGTTGACGCGTTAAAGGACAAGCAGGATGCGACAGTTTATGGGTTACAGGGGACTAGCTTTGGAAAGGCTTGTTCAGTTCCCGCAGGCGGCCGGCCAGTTCTTCAAGCACGGTAACCTCCTCCAGGATGGCCTTTGACTTTTCAGCATTGCTGGCCAGTCGCTCGCTGGACCGTCCGAAATGTTCGAAAATCCGCTCAACCGTATCCATCTGGAAACGGGTTGCCTCAAAGATCCTTTTGACCTCCTGCTCCCGTGCCAGCATATTCCGGTCGAATTCCCGGTTGGCCCGGACCTGCTCGTCGACCCCGCGGGATATCTGGTCGGCCGCAGCCTTCATTTCCGAAACGCCTGCCTGAACCCGGCCAATCGCGGCTTCCTGCTGCTGCATGTTCTGAGCAATGCTGCGCATCGAGCGCAGGCTGGAGCCGGCTTCGTTCAGCAGGTTCCGGGCCAGAGTCCGTTCTTCCTCGGAATGGCGGACCAATTGCCCCGAATCGGAAGCAGCCTGCTGCGAGCTGGTCACGATTTTGCGCAGGGCATCGCCGGTTGACTCCGAAAGAGCGGCTCCCCGGCTGATAAAATGGCTTGTGGAATCAATTGTTTTGCTAACCTGAACCGTATCGCTGCGAATGTGGGCGACGATGTCTTCAATTTCCCCGGCGCTGGAGGTCGTGCGGTCCGCCAGCTCGCGCATCTCCTCGGCGACGACAGAGAACCCCCGGCCCTCCGCGCCGGCCTTGGCGGCGATTATCGCCGCGTTGAAGGCCAGCAACTCGGTATCGGAGACCAAAGCCTTGATGACTTCGATGATTTTGGTCGCTTCCTCGGTCTGGCGTACCAACCGCTGTATGGCGGTCGTGGCCTGCTGCCCACTGGCGTCGATGCGGTCCATCTCCGACATGAAGGATTCGACAACTTTCAACCCCTGCTCGGCATCCTGCTTGACGGCGTCAGCCTGCGTAGAGCTGCCTTCCACGCCCTTGCGCAGGGCATCGAAAGCTTCACCGATCCGGTCCAGATCGCGCGCGGCGCCCTCCATGCCCCGGGCTACCTGATCGGCCTGCAAGGTCGAATCCTGGATCGAGGCCACCAGTTCATCGACGCTGCGGGAGGTCTCCTGGAACTTGCTGCCGGACAATTCGAGGGCGCCGGCAATTTCCTCCAGCGAAGCGGAAAGTTCCCGGGAAAGGGCAGCTTCGTCCTGGGCCCGGTCGGTCAGGGCGGAAACCAGCCCCATGACTTCCTGCTGCTTGGCGTGCATGCCGTCGACATCGGCCCGTGCACTTTCAGCGGCCTGCATGCCATCGTTGGCGCGGGCCAGCAGAAAACGGCTCGCATCGATCAGCGCCTGGTAATGCGCCCCCGATTGATCGAGATTCTCCTGCAAGCCGACAACCAGGTGCTGAATCGCCAGGGTCGCCTGCTGGACCTCGCGGGAAAAATCCTCCACGCTTTCGGCTTTTCCTTCCCGTAGACGCCGGCCGGCCAGGCCCTCCAGCAGGCTGAGTTGACGGCGCAGCTGGCGTTTAAAAGCGGCTCGCGCCACCAGGAAAAAGAAAAGACCCAACAGCAAGCCAAAGCCGGAGCCGGTCACCCAGCTGACTGTCGGCAACCCTCCCTCGGCAAAGGTCAGGCTCAGCAGGGCGACAAAAACCAGGCCTGCCGCCAAGCCACAGACCAGCATCAAGCAAAACAATCCCCAAAAGGATTCTGAACGTGCCTGCTGTGAGTCGGCCATGAAACTCTCCTGCCCGATGGTGGGGACTTCCCCAAAAAAACATATTGATATCACGATTTTAAAGATATTAACAAGACCAAAATCCAGCGAGAGCTTGCCAACCGCCCACGGGCCGGTAAGATCAAGGATGACCTGCTTGTCCGACTGATCCGGGGAAAAATACGCTAAGCAGCCTATCATGACCTCCTTGATCGACACCCATATTCATCTCGACTTCTTCGAAGATCCGGCCGCCATTGTCGCAGAGGCCAATGGGTCCAATGTCGGGGAGTTGATCGTCCCGGGGGTTGCCGCCGGAGACTGGCAGCAGCTGCTTGCCGTTGCCGAGAGTATCCCAGGAGTCTGGGCAGCCCCCGGCCTGCATCCGCAGGAAGCGATACCCTGGACCGGAGACCTGGAGACAACCTTTCGCCAGGCACTTGATCATCCTCGGGTGGTCGCCATTGGCGAGGTCGGACTCGACAAGCAGGCGGCAGCGGACCTGGATGTTCAGGAGGACCTCTTGCGCCGGATGATCGGCATGGCCCGGGACCATGAACTGCCCCTGCTGCTTCACGTCCGGCGGGCCACGGGTCGGGTGCTCCGTTTGCTGCAACAGGAAAAGGCCGACCAGGTCGGCGGCATCTGGCATGCCTTCTCGGGCAGTCTCGAGACCGCCCAACGCTTGTTCGATCTGAACTTCGCCATCGGAGTCGGTGGGATTGTGACCTTTCCGGAGGCCAAACGCCTGCCTGAGGTTGTCGTCCAGGCCCCCGCCGAACGGCTGGTTCTGGAAAGCGATGCCCCAGATATGGCACCGCATCCCCATCGCAAAAAGCAGAATCGACCGGCCTATCTGCCGCTCATTGCCCGCAAGGTGGCGCAGCTCCGCAACTGGGACCTCGAGGAGACGGCCGAGGTGACCAGCGGCAACGCCAGGAAAATTTTCCGACTGCCCTGAGAGAATCCGGCTGGCAAGGTCCTGCAGGATCATGCTACTAATAATGCCGCATTGGGTGAAGCGGCCGCAGAGCCGGTTCTACTGATTCCGAAAGGTGGAGATCCCCGCCATGTCGCGCTTTGAACGACTTGAACGCCTGATCGGCGCGCAGGGACTGACCCGGCTGGCCGGCAGCAGCATCGCTGTTTTCGGACTGGGCGGCGTCGGCAGCTACGCTGTTGAAGGCCTGGTCCGGGGCGGCATCGGCCAGCTTTTTTTAGTCGATCATGACCGGGTCGAAGCGAGCAACCTCAATCGCCAGATCCAGGCGCTGGAAGAGACTCTGGGCGAACCGAAAGCAGAGGCTCTGGCTGCCCGCTGCCGCGCCATCAATCCCGACGCCAGGATCCGCTGCAGCCAGCTCAGCTACGGTTTTGAAACGGCGGAGGAACTGCTGGACCGGCGTTTCGATTATGTGCTCGACTGCATCGACCAGGTGACGGCGAAACTGCACCTCCTGGAAATCTGCCGGCAACGAAACCTGCCGGTCATTTCCTCGATGGGCGCCGCCGGCAAACTCGATCCCGCCGGTCTCCAGGTGGCGGATATTGCCGAAACCCATACCTGCGGGCTGGCCCGCATCATGCGCAAGGAACTGCGGACACGCGGCATTGCCCGGGGCGTCAAGGTGGTCTTTTCCACCGCGCCGGTCCTTTCCGGGCAACCGCCCGGGACGCGAAAACGGTCGGATCCGCTCGGCAGTTCTTCCGTGGTTCCGCCGCTGTTCGGCATGACCATGGCTGCCGAAGTCCTGAAGGCGCTTCTGGCGAAGGGGAACGGATGATGGATGCTTATCTCTGGCAGGTGCCGGCTCTGATTCTGGCCGGGACGGTCGCCGGGTTCCTGAACATTCTGGCCGGCGGCGGCTCCCTGCTGACCCTGCCGCTGCTGATTTTCATGGGGCTGCCAGCCGCGACAGCCAACGGCACCAACCGGATCGCCATTTTCTGCCAGAATATCTTCGCGATTACCGGCTTCCGGAAAAAGGGCGTTTTTCCCATCCGCCTCGCCCTGCTCTGCACGCCGCCGGCGCTGATCGGCAGCTATCTGGGAGCCAACCTGGCGATTACGGTCGACGAGGAGACTTTCCGGCGTCTGCTCGCCCTGATCATGCTCGGTGTCCTGGTGTTCATCACCCTCGATCCGGCCCGTAAACTGCGGCAGCAAAAGGTGTCAATGACCCCCTGGCGGTTGGCTTTTTTGATGATCTCGTTTTTCGGCGTCGGGGTCTATGGCGGGTTCGTGCAGGCCGGAGTCGGCTTTCTGATTATTACCGCCCTTCTGATCCACGGTCTCGATCTGGTCAACATCAATGCCGTCAAGGTGCTGGTCATCTTCGCCTTTACCATGGTGGCGCTGGCCGTTTTCATCCGTCACGGCCAGATCGATTACGGTCTCGGCCTGGCCCTGGCGGCCGGCAATTCCCTGGGCGGCTGGGTCGGCACCCACGTCGCGGTCACTCGGGGGCATGACTGGATCAAACGCTTCGTTTCCTTGACGGTTCTGGTTTTCGCTCTCAAATTGTTGTTTTTCTAAGCGGAACCAAGGCAGGCCTTGGGTGTGCCCGGAATTCTATGCTAGGATAAAAGGGCCTCTAACGGATGCCCGAATGCGATCATGACAACATCCGGAAATACCTCGCCATCCCCGACCGGTTCCAAGGCAGTTTCCCCGGAAACGACTTCCCCGGACCGCAGGGATACGATTGCCCGCCTGCTGGTCCGGCACAACCTGCTGACCGAAAATCAGTTCATCTACGCCAAGCGGGTCCAGGAGAAGCTGATCTCCAAGCGCTCCCTGATCGAGGTACTCAAGGAACTCGAACTGTTGTCCGATGAGGCCTTGGTCACGGTCCTCAAGAATCAGCCGGTGAAAATCCCCCTCGGCGAACTGCTGGTCGAACTCGGGCATCTGCGCAGCGATGACCTGGAAGCCGCCCTGGCCATCCAGAAGGATAGCTCCCACCCCAAGAAACTGGGCGACATCCTGGTCAAATACGCCTTCATCGAGGAACATCGGCTGATCGAAATCCTTGCCTCCCAACTCGGTTTTCCGTTCGTCATCCCCGAATTCTCGACGATCGACCGCAATCTACTGCAAGAGGTTCCCCTCAAGGTCTATGCCCAGCACAACTTCGTCCCGGTCGCCAAGGAGGACGGTCGCATTCTAGTCGCCTTTGCCGATCCGCTCGACCTGGAGGATCGGGAAGCTGCCGACCACATCTTCAGCAGGCTGGTGGAGCCGGCCATCGGTCCCCGGCAGGCGATACGGGAAACCAGCGATCTGTTCCGTCGGGGACTCCGCCGCGGCGAGGAAGCGGAAGCCGATGACTCAACCATCATCGGCATTGTCAACAGCATTCTGGATGACGCCATGCAGGAGCAGGCCAGCGACATCCATATCGAACCGATGAAAAACCGGCTGCGCATCCGTTTTCGCCAGGACGGCATTCTGGCAACTTACCGCGAAATGAGCCTCGATCTGGCAGCACCGCTGACCACGCGGCTCAAAGTCATGGCCAAAGCCGACATCGCCGAGCGCCGTCGCCACCAGGACGGCCGGATTTTTTACGAAAACAGCATTTCCGGAGAGGCCCTGGATCTGCGGGTTTCCTTTTATATTACGGTGCACGGCGAAAAGGTCGTCATGCGCCTGATGAACAAGAAAGGAGAACTGCTGGCGATCGACGAAATCGGCATGGCACCGCGCATGCTGCGCCAATTCAAGGAAGAGGCCCTTGCCGCGCCAAGCGGCATCATCGTCGTAACCGGGCCGACCGGGGCCGGCAAAACGACGACCCTTTACAGTTGCGTCAATGCCCTGAACGATCTGGAAACCAGCATTATCACCGCTGAAGAGCCGGTTGAATATATGATCGACGGCATCTCCCAGTGTTCGATCAATCCGAAAATCGGCGTGACCTTTACCGAAACCCTGCGGCACATCGTTCGTCAGGATCCGGACATCATCGTCATGGGCGAGGTTCGCGATGCCTTTTCGGCGGAAACCGCCATTCAAGCGGCCCTGACCGGCCACAAGGTCCTGACCACCTTTCACACCGAAGACACGGTCGGCGGACTGCTGCGTCTACTCAATATGGGGATCGAGGCGTTCCTGATCGCTTCGACCATTACCTGCATCATGGCCCAGCGCCTTCTGCGCCGGGTCTGTTCTCGCTGTGCGGTGGCCTATACCCCCACTCCGGAGGAATACCGCCTGCTGGGCTACACCCACGGCGACCTCGCCGGGGCCAGGTTCCTGATCGGCCGCGGCTGTGCGGACTGCCGGTTTTCCGGCCATAAAGGGCGCATCGGCATTTTTGAACTGCTGCTGCTGAATGATCAGGTCAAAGAGGCGGTGATTGCCAAACAGACAGTCCACGAGATGCGTCGCATCAGCATCGAAACCTCCGGCATGGTCACCCTGCTGGAAGACGGCATTGCCAAATCGGCTCGCGGCAAGGTCGCCCTGCCGGAAATTCTGCGGCGCCTGCCCCGGATAGACCGGCCCCGGCCGCTGCATGAACTGCGGCGCCTGCTCGGAGAATAAGCATGAGCGAGAAACCCCTTGCCGAAGCGCTCGAAGAGATGCTCAGCGCCGACCGGATCAACCTGCCGGTCTACCCGGCAGTCGCCCGCCGAGCCCGGGCGGAGATGCAAAAGGTTGCAACCCTCGAAGAACTGAAGGCCCTGTTCGAACAGGATCCGGCCCTGACCTGCAACCTGTTTCGGGCTGCCAACTCCTCTTTTTTTAAAGGCCTCAAACAGACCGCCTCCCTGGAAGAGGCCATGACCCGCCTGGGCCTTGAAACCAGCCGGCAGATCCTGAAAAAAGCCTGCGGTCAACCCTCGGCGTCTTCGCCGAACAAAATTTTGCCCCGCTATCTTCCCGGTCTCTGGCGCCATTCTCTCGGCTGTGCCATCGGCAGCTGGTGGCTGGCCAACCGCTGCGGCTACCAGGGTCTGGCGGCCCAAGCCTACCTGGCCGGCCTGCTGCACGACGTCGGCAAACTTTTCCTGATCGCCGGCCTCGAGCAGGTGATCGCGGATGGCAATGATGACATTGCTCTTGCGGACCAGATTATCCACGAAATTCTGGACACCATGCACACTGCGCAGGGCCGGCATCTGGTTGAAACATGGAATCTTCCCGAACCGTTCCTGCCGATCATTGCCGAACACCATGAAAAGGCCCTTGGCCGCCAGGACATTCTGCCTGCGATGGTGCGGCTGGCCAACAAGAGCTGCCGCAAGGTCGGCCTGGGTTGGGAACAGGACCGCACCCTGGTCTTGCCGACGACTGCCGAGGCCCAGTTCTTGGGCATCAGTGAAATCGCCTTGGCCGAATTCGAAATCATGCTCGAAGACGGCTTTTTGGGCGAGGATGAGGATCTGGCACTGACCGGCATGCCCGTCCGGCTGCCGAAAAATTCGTCAGATTAAACCTGCCCGCTACAGAAAAAAGAGGACAGCAAAATGATTAAAACCGTTGCGAAGATTCTGCAGAACAAAGGCCATGAGGTCTATAGCGTGGCCCCGGAGGCGACCGTCTATCAAGCCCTGGAAATCATGGCGGAAAAAGAGGTTGGTGCTTTGGTGGTGCTGGAGAAGGGTAAGGTTGTCGGCATCTTCTCCGAGCGGGATTACGCCCGCAGCGTCGAGTTGCAAGGGCTGGAGTCACGAACCACTCTGGTCCGCCAGGTCATGACCGAGATGTTGCATTACATCACTCCCGAAAAATCGGTTGAGGACGGCATGTCGCTGGTGACCGAAAGTCACTGTCGCCACCTGCCTGTGCTCAAGGACAATGAACTGATCGGCCTGGTGTCGATCGGCGACCTGGTCAAGGCTTCATTGGCGGAAAAGGATTTCGTGATCAAGCAGTTGAAAAGCTACATCAAAGGCAAGTAGCCTTTCCGGCCGTGCAGAAGTCCGGCGAACCCTTTATGCGGGTGGCTACTTCATCAGGCCAGGCAGGAACAGGGCGATCTGCGGGAACAGAATCAGCAGCAGATTGCAGATCAGCATCGCCAGCAGCATCGGCAGGACGCCGCGGAAAATGGTTTCGAGCGGCACGTCCCGCGCCACCCCATGGACCACATAGACATTCACGCCCACCGGCGGCGTAATGACCCCCATTTCCGTGACCAGCACAATGATGACGCCGAACCAGATCGGGTCGAAGCCCAGGGCCATGACCACTGGGTAGAAGATCGGTACGGTCAGCATGATCATTGCCAACGCATCCATGAAACAGCCCCCCACCAGGTAAACCAGAATGATCAGACCGAGTACGACATGCGGCGGTAGCGGCAGCGAACCGACCCAGCCGGCCAGGTCGAACGGCACCCGGGTGATCGCCATAAAGTGACCGAACACGACGGCCCCGGTGACGATTACCATGACCATGCAGCTGATTTTAGTGGTATCACTCAAGGACTGGACAAAGCCCTGCCAGGTCAGTTGACGGCGCAGCAGGGCGATGACCAGAGTCAGAAAGGCCCCGGCAGCAGCGGCTTCGGTGGGCGTGAACACGCCGAAAAACAATCCCCCCATCACCATGGCGAACAGCACCAGGGTTTCGACTACGCCGGTAAAGGACCGGATTTTCCGTTTCCATGTGGTCTTCGGCCCGGGCGGCGCCAACTCCGGATGCTTGCGGACCCGCAGGTAGATGGTGAGAAAAAACAGGCTGCAGAGCAGCAATCCGGGCAGGATGCCGGCCGCAAACAATTTGCCGATCGACTGCTCGGTCAGAATCCCGTAGACGATGAAAATGACGCTGGGCGGGATCAGGATGCCGAGGCTGCCGCCGGCGGCAACGGTGCCGGTGGCCAGACCCGGGTCGTATTTGCGTCGCCGCATTTCGGGGATGGTCACGGTGGCCATGGTCGCCGCCGTAGCGTTGGTCGAGCCGGAAATTGCCGAGAACCCGGCACAGGCGCCGATGGTCGCCATGGCCAGCCCGCCGGGACGGTTGCCGACGATGACGTGGGCGGCATGGTAAAGGCGGCGACTGATGCCCGACTGATAGGCGAGCTGGCCCATGAAGACGAACAAGGGAATCACGGTCAGGCCGTAGGAGGAAAAAGTGTCCCAGACATCCCGGGCCAACAGGTTGAGGCCTGCGTCGAAATTCACAACGTAGCTGAATCCGGCCAGGCCGAGCAGGGCCATGACGAAACCGACCGGCATTCGGGAAAACAGGCCGATCAGCAACAGGATGATGCCGATAATGCCGATAGTCGAAAGGCTCATTGCCGAACCGCCTTTCTCAGGTGCTGCCGCAGCTGCGCGAGCAGGACCAGGCAGACTGCCGCCGAGGACAGAGCAATGCCGTAAACGAAGGGGTAGAAAGGCAGCTGCAGGGTCAAGGAAACTTCTCCCGATTTCTGCAGGCTGGCGCCATACAGGGAGGATTGCCAGGCGAGCAGGGCAAACAGCAGAATGCTGAGGCTGGTGGTCACACTGTCGACCAGGGCCTGCCAGCGCTGCGGCAGCAGCTGCACCAGGACGCTGACCGCGATGTGCCCTTTCTGGACGCTGGTATGGGCCATGGCAAAGGCAACCGAAACGGCGCTCAGGAAAGAGACGAGTTCGTAGGTTCCGGGGATCGGCCTGCGGAACAGACGCAGGACGATGTCGGCACAGGTCAGCAGCATCATGCCGACAATGGCCGCACCGGCCACGGCAAACAGGATCCTGGAAAGCTGGTTTCCGGTTTTTTCCAGAAGGGTCATGAGCAGGTCAGGGTCCGGAAAAGTGGCGAGGGCCGGCAAAGGAAACAAACCACCCCGCCGGCTCGACCTTTCGGCCGAGACGTCGGGGCGGACAGTTGTTTTGTTCCCGGGCGGGATTATTTCGAATAGAGCTCGATCAGTTCGCGGATGCGGGTCACATAAGCCGCGCCGTCCGGAGTATTGGCGATATATTCGGCAATTACGGGTTCGACCGCCTGACGCCAGCGGGCGCTCTCTTCCGGCGACAAGGCAATCAGTTCATTGCCGAGACTTTTGGTGAAAGCCCGGCCCTCCCGGTCGGCCTGGTCCCAGCGTTCACCATGTACGACCACCCATTCCCTGCTGACTTCATCGATCACCTGCTGGACTTCGGGGGGCAGGGCGTCCCAGGTGCCGCGGTTCATGACCACGAACATCGCGGTGGTGTAGCCGATATCGAAGGCCTCGGTCGTATAATTGATCACTTCGCCCTGTTTCCAGCCCTTGAGAACCTCGATCGGTCCCAGTGTGCCTTCCACCACGCCCTTCTGCAGGGCTTCGTAAGTACCGGGCTGCGGCATCGCCACCGGTACGGCGCCAAGAGCCTCGACCACCTTGGCACTGAGTCCAGTGGCCCGAATTTTCATGCCCTTGAGATCCTCCAGATTGCGGACCGGCTTCTGGGTATGCAGCAGACCCGGACCATGGGCATGCAGGTACAGCACCTTGACATCCTGCAGTTCGGCAGGGTCCACCTCCCTGATGAATGCGTCCGCCACCTGGCTGGCAACCAGGCCGTTGGGATAGCCGATCGGCAGGTCGAGAGCCGCCGTTACCGGGAAGCGCCCGCGAGTGTAGGCAAATACGGAATTCCCCATATCGGTGATGCCGTTGACGACCCCGTCGTAAACCTGCGGCGCCTTGGTCAGAGTCCCGCCGGGAAAGGTGGTGATCTTGACCTTGCCGTCGGTCCGCTTTTCGACCTCCCGGGCGAAATCCGCGGCAGCAATCGCCTGGTCGTGCGTAGGCGGGAAGAAAATGCTGAAAGTCAGGTTCTCCGCGGCGTCCGCCGGCAGGGAAAACACCAGGAGCATAGCGGCTGAGCAACAGAAAAGAGACAACATTTTTAACGGCTTTATCATCACAACCTCCGCGGAATGGCCCCAGGCCGAGCGCCGCTGCCCGACAAGGGGGCAGGACCAACCTCGGGAAAAACTAAAATCCGTTGCAAAAATAGACAATTACGGATGATCGACGTGAATTTAACCGACTGCCAGGCAAAGGTCAAGTGAAAAACCGGGCGGTTTTCGGCTGCGGCAAAGCCGGGGAAAGCAGGGCCCGGGGGGCATTGACCGGGACCGCCCGGCGGCTTTCTTTATGCTTCGCCTATGACTCCCTGTGCAGCAGCTGCTGCCCCACCCAGTACCGGGAAAACTGCAGGGCGGTACGCCCGCAGCGTTTGCTTTTCTCATGCGACCACTTGATCGCCGCATCTTCCAAGCCGTCGTCCCAGAGCGGTTCCAGCCCGTGCTCACGGCAGAGTCGCGCAATGGTCCGCTGCACCACTGCCAGGTACTGGTCCTGCTTGAGAAGCCGAAAGGAGACCCAGAGACCGAAGCGGTCCGACAGGGAAATCTTTTCCTCGACCGCCTCGCCGTGATGGATCTCCCCCTCCACCATTTTGGCACCCAGGTTGTCCTGGAAATATTCCGGGAGCAAGTGCCGGCGGTTGGAGGTCACATAGATCAGGACGTTTTCCGGAGAAGCGTAAACCGAACCGTCCAGAACGCTCTTGAGAATCTTGTAGCCGGGATCGCCCGGTTCAAAGGAGAGGTCGTCGCAAAGGATAATGAAGCGATAGGGTTCTTCACCGATCTGCATGAAGATATCGGACAGGTAATTCAGGTCGTTTTTATCGACCTGGATGACTCGCAGGCCGAGGTCCGCATAGGTGTTCAGCAGGGCCTTCACCAGCGAGGACTTGCCGGTCCCACGAGAACCCCAGAGCAGGACGTTGTTGGCGGGATATCCCTTGATGAACTGCAGGGTGTTTTCGCGCAGGGTTTTTTTCTGCGGTTCGATACCGAGCAGATCGTCCAGAGCGATGTTATCGAGTTGTCCGATCGGCTCCAGAAACCCGGAAAACGAATGGCAGCGCCAGCTGGCCGCCGCGACATCCGCCCACCGGATGCGACCGACGGCCGGCGGCAGCAGCTGTTCCACGGACGCCAGCACCCGCTCGATGCGGGCGGCGAGTTCCGGTTGCAAAGGCATGGGGATCCTCCTTAAAGCCGATTCCGTTGGGTGCGGCCGGCCAAGCATTCAAAGGTTTTCACTGCTACGGCCTGGCGACAGCAACCGCTTGATGCCGTTCAGCGGGCCGCGGCCGCCCCCTTCCTCACGCATCAGGCTACGGACCCGCGAGGCGGCGGCGATTTGCTTGTCGATGGCATAGGCCTCGATATTCTCAGCCATTTCATCGCGTCGATAAAGGTAATTGACCATCAGACCGCAGGCTTCCCGCATCCCCTTGGCGGAAGTGTCGCCCAGCCAGTTGATCTGCTCGATGCGCGCACCGTTGCCGAGGTGAAAGCGGGCAACGGGATCGAGTGGCGCCAGGTCGCGGTTGCGGCGCTGGTGCAGATAGCGGGCACCCAGGACCAGCAGGGGTTCCTTCAGGACATCGGCGATCTCAGGAGTGTTCGGCCAGCGCGGATCGTCGATCACCGCCGCCAGGGTCGGGGCCACGCCGAGCCGCTCGGCAGCCTTGGCCAGGGCCTCGGCAAGAGGGTTCTCCCCATCGTTCGCAGCGTCCTCCTCCTGCAACAGGTTCTCCAGCCAGCGACGAAAACCCGGCATGGGCGACAAAGTGGCAAACGTTTTCAGGTTCGGCAGGCTGGTCTGCAGGGAATCCACGACTCTCTTGATCAAAAAAGGTCCGAAACTGATCCCCTTCAGTCCGGTCTGGGTATTGGAAATCGAATAGAAGATGGCCGTATCGGCCTCTTTCAAATCGATTTCGGGAAGCGCCTCGTCGAGCAGGACCTGGATACTGGGCGCCAAGCCTTTGACCAGGGCGACCTCGATGAAGATCAGCGGCTCATCGGGCATGACCGGATGGAAAAAAGCATAGCAGTGGCGATCCGATTCCAGCCGATGGTGCAGTTCCCGCCAGGAATCGATGGCATGCACAGCTTCATAGGCCATCAACTTCTCGAGCAGGGCTGCCGGACTCTGCCAGGTGATTCGCTCCATCTCCAGGAAACCGACATCGAACCAGGTGGCCAGCAGCTGCTGCAGATCGTCGTCGAGGTCTTTGAGTTCCGGCGCATCCGCCAGAAAGCGCAGCAGGTCGGAGCGCATGTCGATCAGGAACTTGACGCCTTGCGGCAGGGCATTGAATTGCCGGAGCAGCTTCTGGCGGGGCGGCACCAGCGCTTTGCGCAGGGCTTGGGCCTGCTCGAAAAATGCCTGTTCATCTTCATCCGCCGCCAAAAGTGCCGCCGCCCGGCGGACCCGCGTCCGTTCGATGGGGTAGCGATGCACCAGAATCGCCAGAAAATGGCGGCGGCCGCTATCGTTCAGAGTCAGGTAGAGTTCCCCGAGTGTGGCGGCATGCTGGCGGGCCGAGACTTCACCATGTCTGGCCTCCAGGCACTCGTCCATAAACTTTTCGACCCGGGCCATATCCTGCGGCGGCAGTTCGGCCGCGACTGACGGCAGGCCGTCCGCCTGCCGCCAGTCGCGCCAGGCCCGCCGCAGAGGTTCCCAGGGTGAAAAAAACCGTGAATTCATCATGGCTCCAAAGGTTCGACAAAGAACAGAATGATTAGAGCAGGACCAGCAGCAGGGCGTTCAACAAGCCGATCAGGCCACCGAGCAGGGCGCCGAACAGGTTGATGTACTTGAATTGTTCCTGCATGACGCCAAGCAGCAGCCCTTCAACCTTGAGAATGTCCAGTCGATTGACTTTCTCTTCGACCATGCGCGAGACATTGAGCGTCTCCAGCAGAGAGGGCACCTCCCTGCCCAGCACATCGCCCAGCTGCCGGCAGATGCCCTCGGCGAGTTCCTCCCGGATGTCCGCCGGCAGACGCGCCGACAGGCGGCCGAGCTTTCTGCGGTAAACCCGCTCTTCCAGCTGTGCGCCGACAACCCGGTCAATCGCCTTCTCGGTCGCCGGTGAGCGCAAAAGTTCCAGCAGACGGTCGGCAGCCGTCCGTTGCAGGCGCTCGATACCCTCCTCGGGCAGCGCCCGCTCGAGGAGGCTGCGAAAGGAGCGATCCTTGATATTCTGAATTGAGGCGTCCAGGACTCCCAGGGCCATTTCGGTCGCCCGCCGGCTGGTCACGGCGGCCACCACCCGCCGGCGGAGGAAGCGCCGCATGCCGGTTACTTTTTCATAGGGGACTTTTTCCACGAAATTGCTGAGCGGCCGATCGAGCAGGGCCTCCAGTCGTTCGCGCAGCATGCCCGCTACCTGTTGCTGGGTCCGTTCCTCCCGCAGCCATTGGGCGATTTCGTCGGCGGCCTGGTCGAGGAAGCCTGGGATCTTCTGGTGAACCTGCTCGAGATTGATGAAACCGGACAGCAAACCGGTCAAACCGCTCAGGGAATCCAGGAAGGCGGCGATGCCCTTCTGAATCCTCTCGACCAGCCGGGCCCGGAATACGGGATCGTGCAGCAGGCTGCCGAAACGTTCCAGCAGGGGTGGAATTTCCCGCTCCAGCTGATCGAAAACCACCTCGATCAGGTCTTCCGGCAAAATCTCCCGCAGGCAGCGTTCGCTCTGCAGGAACCGGTCGACCCGCTCGTCCAGAAACCGGGCGACCGCCTCCTTGACTTCGGGTGAGGCCAGCAGGGTCGACAGGCGTTCGTCGAGGTGTTGGCGGAGATCGCGGTAGTTTTCCGGGGTCAGGAAACTTTCCAGGTCCCGGGCCAGCAGACGGTCCCCCGTGCTCTGCAGATAGCCGCGCAGGCTGTCCTCGAAACCCTGGCTGTGCAGGTAGTCGCCGAGCATGCCGACCAGCTTCCAGCGCAGCAGATCGACCAGGTCACGGAAACGCTGCCGGAAATCCTTCGGAACCAGGCTCTCGAGCGAGCCCAGGTCCCGATCGATGAAACCGGCCAGCTTCTCGTCGACCACCCCCCGGAGTTCCTTGCGGAAGCGGGGTTGCTCCAGGGCCTGCCGGACATCATCGCCGGTGAGCAGGTGGCTGCCGACCATCTCGCCCATGCGGGCCGCCAGTTCGCCGCGCTTGGCCGGAATGATCCCGGGTGTCAGCGGCATCCGAACACCGGCAACCCGCCAGGGACGCAGAGGCCTGAACAGCATGCGGATGGCGATCCGGTTGGTGACGTAGCCGATGACCGCTCCGAGCAGCGGCGGGATCAGGTAGGGAAGCAGCGGCAAATAAGTTTGCATGGCACTCTTCTGTCGGAACCTGGAAATTTCAACCGGCAGTCAGGTGCCCGAAGGCCCGGATGTCGGAGCGCTACGGCCGCACGGACGAGCCCGGTCAGGACTCGACGATTTCACCGATCAGGTCGTATTCCGAAGAATCGGTGATGCGCAGCGCCACGATCTCGCCCACGTTGGCCTGCCCGGCCGTAATGTAAACCTGGCCATCCACATCCGGCGCCTGGCAAACGGCCCGGCCGGCCAGCAGCAGATCGGTCTCATCGCTGTAGCCCTCGACCAGCACCGGCTCGATTCTGCCGACCATCGCCCGGTTCTTGCGGAAAGCCACCCGGGCCTGGGCCTTCATCAGACGCCGGCAGCGGGCCTGCTTGGTTCGTTCCGGAATCTGATTTTCCAGGCGGGCGGCAGCCGTTCCCTCCTCGCGGGAATAGCGGAAGACCCCGAGCCGTTCGAAATGTCCCTCCTCCACGAAAGCCAGCAGTTTGCGGAACTGTTGATCGGTCTCGCCGGGGAAACCCACGATCAGGGATGTTCGCAAAGTGGCTTCGGGCATGCGCCGCCGGATCCGCTCCAAAAGACTGCGGATGCCGGCTTCATCGATTCGGCGGTTCATTGCCGTCAGCAGGTCGTCGTCGATATGCTGAATTGGAATATCCAGGTACTTGCAGATCTTGTCCTCGCCGGCGATCAGGTCAAGCAGGTCGTCGCTGATGCCGTCGGGATAAGCATAGAGCAGCCGCAGCCAGGTCAGATCCTTGATACGGACCAGTTCCCGCAAGAGCTTTTCGAGCGTGGCGCCGTCGTCGCGATCGACTCCGAAGGCCGTCACGTCCTGCGCAATCAGGTTGATTTCCTTGGTTCCTTCGCCGACCAACCGTTCGACTTCGGCGACCACCGAAGCGATGGACCGTGAGCGCAGGGTCCCCCGAATGCTGGGGATGACGCAGTAGGAACAGTGATTGGCACATCCCTCGGCGATCTTGACATAGGTTGAGTAGTAGGGGGACGATGTGACCCGGGGCGTTTCATGATCGTAGAGGTAGTCCGGCAGGCCGATGGTGTGACGGGCCGGCAATTTGCTCAGGCTTGCATCCAGCAGTTCAACCACCCGCGGTGCATCGGCGGTGCCCAGGAACAGATCGACCTCCGGCAGGTCCTCGGCCAGTTCAACCCGATAGCGCTGAGGCATGCAGCCGCTGACCACCAGCAGTCGGCAGCGGCCGTTCTGTTTGTAGTCGGCGACATCCAGAATCGTCTCCACCGACTCCTCCTTGGCTTCGCGGATAAAAGCACAGGTATTGACGATAATGATTTCGGCCTGACTTTCGTCGGTAATGATTTCAAAGCGGTCAGGCGGCAGATGACCGAGCATGACCTCGGCATCGACCAGGTTTTTCGGACATCCCAAACTGACCAGGCTCACAGTATGTTTCGCCAATCGTCATTCCTTTCCGGAAAAGCCCCGGATCGACCAGCGCCGGGAGCGCCCGCCGACCGGCACAGACCAGATGGGCGGAAACAGCGCTGGGAAAAGTTTATTTCCTTTATATAAATCGAGGATTTATAACATAAAAACCGGCAAAGGGAAAAGGGCTGTCTGGTCGCCCGCTCCTTGGGCGCGGTTCTCCTAGAAGTTCAGGCCGGCGTCGGCGGGGCTCATGACATCGACGCCTTCGGGAACCTGGAAAACAAAGGTCTGCGGATCGGTCCCGGTATTGACCCGGATATGTTCGAAGTGAATGTCCGACCGGTTGCCGTTGAGGTCGATGATGGTCGCTGCCAGAACCGGGAAAACCGGCCTTTGGGCTGCAGCGTCCTGTGCCTGGCGCTGGCCGGTGGCCACCGCCTGCTGATCTATGGTCATGAGCAGACGCGCGACCAGAGCCGACTCCTGCCGCGGCTGCAG
Organism: Desulfuromonadales bacterium; assembly: GCA_035269105.1. Classification (GTDB taxonomy): domain Bacteria; phylum Desulfobacterota; class Desulfuromonadia; order Desulfuromonadales; family BM103; genus JAQYVZ01. Next base: position 16,551 of record DATFJP010000255.1, on the reverse strand, counting down.
CTCCAGCCGGTAATGACCCTCCTCGGTCAGCTTCGGCTCCGCCCAACGGACGTTGAAATCCCGGGTCAGACGCGACAATCCGGTTAAAAAGGTCATCGGATCATTTTCCCGATTCCGGGCCAGATCGGCAGCCAGGGTTCGGATGACCTGATTGTTCTCGGGAACATAAACCCAGACCGTCGTGCCGTCGGAGACGATCAGCTGACGGCTCGGCTCGAGGTATTCCCAGCGAAAGAGAACTTCCGGAGAATCCTCAGCCTCTTGCCGATCGAAAGCAACCACCACCTTGCCGGAGGCCTGCTGCATGCGGTTGAGCGAAACGATCCGCGATTCCTGGACGAAATCGGCACGATAATCGCGAATTCGCAACGGTGCCGGGGTATCGCTGCGAAACGGGGTCTGCACCGCCGCCACGACCTCTCCCAGAACCGGAAGGGCTGCCTCAGCCTGCGGCAGGGCCCATACAAGAATCAGGACGATGAGCATCAGAAATCTGTTCATGGTCTTCTCCTGCCGCATGCGCGGATTCCCTACATTTTACGAGCAACCCGTAAAGGCATGCAGCTTACAGGCAAAGTCTGGTCTTATCGCGGGCAAAATGAACCAGCAGATGACCTGTGGCCAGATCGAACTCCACTGTGCGGCCGCGGTTGCCGCCAATGTCCTCGCCTAACAGGGGAATCTGCAGCCGGGACAAAATCTCCCTGGCGGAATGGGCGCTGCGAACCCCGATGCCGTCGACCAGACTGAGAAAATCGCTGGCGAACATGTTCGCCCCGCCGGCCATTTTCGCCACCAGGGCCTGACGCTCGGCGCCCATGCCGACCAGGTCCTTGAGCATCAGTTCTATCGCCAGGTCGGCAAATTTTACAGGATTCGACACCTCGTCCTGGCCGCGCCCGCCGGGGAGCAGGGTATGCGCCATCCCACCCAGAGCCCGCCGGGGATCGTAGAGGACAATCGCCAGGCAGGATCCCAGTCCGGAGGCCCTGAGTACCGCCGGCCCGCGGGCCGTCCGATATTCAGCAATCCCGACCCGCAAGCTCAGTCTCCTGTCGCCACGGAAAAAAATGCTTCATAGGTTTCCGGATCGGGAATCAGGAAAAAATGACCCCGAATACTGGTATCGCTGTCGATCTCGCCGCCAAATTCGGTTTCCACCATCAAGGCAAGATCGCTTTTCCGGCCGACTTCGACCAAGAGAGTATCGACCAGCGCACCGGCCATATCATAGGCGAAGCAGGGAACCGAAGGCAGCAGCTTCTTGCCGATCAAGTCGCCGAGGGCATTGAGATAGGCGGAAGCCAGGATGTTGCCGACCTCCTTGAGCGAGGAAACAGCTACCTGGTTTTCCAGAAGCTCCTGCTCGCATCCCGTCAGGATGCCGCAAAGACGTGAGGCGCTGGCCTGTGGAAACAGCAGCATGATGCTGCCGCGCGCATCGCCGAGGATGCGCAGGAAAATTCCGGCCATCAGGGTTTCCGCTCCGCCGAGGCAGGCAGGGACATCGGCTAGCGGCGTCACCAGCACCCGCGGCACGAACAGCTCGATGCGCCGGCCGATCATTTTCGAAAGGGCCGTCGCCGCGTGGCCGACGCCAATGTTGCTGACTTCCTTGAGGGCGTCCCGCTGCACGTCCGGCATCTGGTCAAGGAGCATCCTTTTCCTCCATTTTGTGCGGCAGAAAGTCAACCGAACGCTCGGCCAACAACGGCTGCGGGTCAACGATGAACAGAACGGAGCCGTCGCCCTCGATGGCCGCGCCGCTGAGTCCCGCAGTCCGGTCGAGCGGAAAGCCGAGCGGCTTGACGAAGGCGTCCCGATGGCCGACGAAGCCGCCGACCAGCAGTCCGACCTGCACCCCGTGCCATTCGGTCAGCACAACACAGGCCACCGGTTCGATTGCCGGCCGCTTTTGGCCCAGCAGTTCGGCAAGGGGAACCAGGGGTATCCGTTCCTCGTCCAGTGCAAACCAGGGGGTCTCACTCTCCTGGTGAATCTGCTCCCGGGGCAATTCGATGATCCGTTGGACCCGGGTCACCGGCAAAGCGAGCGGCATGCCGCAGCAGCGGACCAGGATCAGCTTGATGATGGCGATCGACAAAGGCAGCCTGAGCAGAAAGCGGGTCCCGGCTTGGGGCGCGGACAGGATATCCAGCGTTCCGCCCAGGTCTTCCACGGCCGCCTTGACCACGTCCATGCCGACGCCGCGGCCGGAAGTCTCTGTCACCTCGTCCGCCGTGGAAAACCCCGGTCGACAGATCAGCAGCAATGCTTCCCGGTCGCTTAACTCAGCGGCCTGGCTTGCGCTTAAAAGCCCCTTTTCCACAGCTTTTTGGCGTAACGCCTCAGGATCCATGCCCGTGCCGGTGTCGCGCACTTCGACCAGCACCATGTCCCGTTCCCGGCGGGCGCTGACCATGACTTCACCGCTATCGGCAATCCCGTGGTCGACCGCGTTGCGAACCAGGTGGACCAGAGGATCGGCCAGCTGGTCGAGAATGACGCGGTCGATGCCGACTTCGCCGCCGATCAGTCGAAAAGCCACCTGCTTGCCGGTCTTGCGGCCCAGATCGCGGACGATTCTGGGCAGCCTGCCGGCCACGCTTTCCAGGGGCATCAGGCGGGTCCGCAAAACATGATGATGGAGCTCCCCCACCAAGCGGCCGGTTTCCTCGAGAGCAGCATCGACGCCCGGCCAGTCCCGCTTGCCCGAGGAAGCGCGCAACACATGGCGCTGGGTCAGGAGTTCTCCGGCCAGGTTGACGAAACGATCCAGCAGGTCAGTGCGGATGCGGACGGTACGAACGGCTTCTTCGCCGGACCGGGCGGCCTCCTGGCGCCGGTCGTCGATGAAATCGACCTGTTCGACATCCGGAAAAGCCAGCAGTACCTCCTGCAGGAAATCCCGCTTCTGCGCGGTTCTGAACCAGGCCTTGAGCTGTTTCAACGGGAATCCTGCCTGCATGGTTTCCCGGTCCGGATCGCAGGCGATGACCTCGCCCCGGTTTTCCAGTTCGCGCAGCAGAAGCAGACCGCGGGCAGCCGGCATGGCGGCGTTTTTCGCCAGGGTCATCAGGACCTGGAAGGTCTCGGGTTCCGGGCTGACTGCGGGCGTCTCTTCAGCCGCTTCTCCAGCAGCGGCAGGTTCTTCATCGGCTGCCTGGATGGGTGAGAGTTCGGCAAACTCGCCGTCTTCCGTCTCGTCGGTCGGAGCCTCTAAAAAAAAACTGACATCCTGCTCCGGGTTGCCCGCCTTGATATCCTCCACCAAAGTTTCCAGCAGGTCAATGCCTTCCAGCAGACGGTCAGCCAGGGTCTCCGACAAACGCCCGGACTGGCGGCAGCCGTCGAGCGCATCCTCCAGATGATGAGCCAGCCGGGAGGTGGCTTCGTACCCCATGGTGGCAGCCATGCCCTTGATGGAATGAGCTTCCCGGAACAGGGCATTGATCATTTCCAGATCGTCCGGCTCCTGCTCAAGGGCCACAGCAAGCTTATTCATCTTGTCAAGATGTTCCCGAGCTTCCGAGAGGAAGAGCTCTCTGTACTGGGACATGTCCATGACAGCCGTACCGGAAGATGAGTTCGAATTCAGCTGGCCACCCGTCTCACCACGTCAAGGACATTGTCCTCCTTGAAGGGTTTGACGATAAAATCACGGGCTCCGGACTCGACGGCTTCGAGGACCAGGGAGTCCTGACCGAGGGCGCTGACCATGACCACGCAGGCCTTGGGGTCCTCGCCGATGATGTCGCGCAGCGCTTCGATGCCGCTGCGCTTGGGCATGACGATGTCCATGGTCACCAGATCGGGCTGGACCCGGCGGTAATCTTCAAGCGCCGCCTGGCCGTCTTCCGATTCGGCGACAACCTCGAACCCCGCGCGGGTAAAAATATCCTTGAGCATGTTGCGCATGAACAAGGCGTCATCAACGATCATTACTCGCAGGGACATAGCTTCCTCCGTGGTCTGCAAACAAGCGTTCCAATTGCTCATAAATGACATCAAGGTCCAGCAGATGAACCGGCGGCCCCTCTTGGCGCTCGATCACTGTCCGGATGAAGGGGTCCCCTGCCGATGCCGCCGGGTCGGGGACCTCGATGGCTTCTTCCCGATCCAGCCGCTGAATGTGAACGATCCGGCCCACTTCCAGGGCCAGAGAGCGGCAAGCAGGCGCCAGAACGACCAGACGACCGTCCCGCTCACTGGCCGCCGCGTTCATCATGGCCGGCAGATCGATCACCGGCAGAACATCGCCGTGCAGGTTGACGACGCCATTGATGAGGGGGGTCCGGACCGGGATCGGATACCGTATCGGCTGCTCGATGATTTCCCGCACGGCATCGATTTCCAGGCCGTAGTTGCGGTCGTTGATCTGGAACACCAGGGTCAAAGCCACCGCCTCAGACCTCCGGGGTCCGCATCAGCTTGAACCGTTTGACAACGGCGAGGAGTTCCTCGGACATGACGGACATTTCCTTGGCCGACAAGTTCATTTCTTCCATCGAGGCACATTGCTGCTGGGTGGCGGCAGAAACCTGCTCAGTCGCTGCCGCATTGTCGGAAACGATCTTGTCGATCTCCTCGATCGCTCTGGAAATGTGTTCGGCGCCGGCAATCTGCCGCTGGGTCAATTCAGAAATATTATGGGCCTTGCCTCGCGTGTCTTCGGCGTTCCGGGAAATTTCCGCAAAGGCGTGATTCGTCCGGTCGACAGCCTCGCGACCCGCTTCCATCTCGCGACTGATCTGCGCCATGGTGCCCTGAACATGTTCACCCTCCGCCTGAATGCCTTCGACCAGGTTGGTGATTTCACCGGAGGACTCGGTGGTCGAGTCGGCCAGTTTGCGGATCTCTTCGGCAACCACGGTAAAGCCGCGCCCGTATTCTCCGGCCCGGGCCGCTTCGATGGTCGCATTCAGGGCCAGCAGGTTGGTCTTGTGAGCCACGCCGTTGATCACTTCCACGATCTGGCCGATCTGTTGGACGCGTGAAACGAAGGATACCATCTGATTGCCGCTGCTCTCCATGCCGGCGAGGACCTGCCTGATGGTTTCAGTGCTGCCCTGCGCCAGCTCGACTCCCCGTTGGGCCGTGGCGAACGTCGCTTCGGCGGCTTCGGCCACCTTCTGGGCAGATTCGGCGATCTGGTTGATCGCGGTGGCCATCTCCTTGAAGAACCGGTTCGATTCTTCGACCATTTCGGCCTGGGTCTCGGCGCCTTTGCTGATGCTGTCGACTGTGCCGGCGACTTCGTGGGAGGAGGCGGTCATTTGCTGGGCGGTCACCGACAAAGACAAAGAGGCTTCCGCAACCCGGGAGGCGAAGCTTTTGATCTCGCCCACCAGCTCGCGCAGGCTCGCCTGAACCTGGTTCATTGAGGCGGCGATGTCGTCGGTCTCATCGCTCAGGCGATTTTTGACCTGAATATCCCGAGACAGATCGCCGCGACTCAGCCGGTCGCCGGCCTCCGTCAATTTGCGGATGTTCCGGGTAAACCCCTTCGAAAAAAGCGACCCGATCACCAGGCCGACCAGAAGGGCAAAGCCGATGGTCAAAGGCTGCTGCAGCCAGGGCAGAATCGGCAGGTAGGGCACGGTCAGATTGACCACGACCACCGACGCAATCACGATCAAAAAACCCATGATAAATTTGTAGCTGATCTCTACGCGCATCACTCGACTCCTGCTATGACATGTTCCGGATCCGGATTTTCACCATGCCCACACGGAAACTCTGTCGGACGACGGCAGAAGGATAGCACGGACCGGGCCCAAAAACTATCGGGAACAGCCGGCAGTTCCTGCATCACCTTCCTTGACGGCCGCCGGCATCAGCCTCAAGATAAGGTGGTGCGCTGCTGGCGACGATATATCCTTTCCACCGGAAACTCCGGGTAAAAACAACGCCGGATATCCCCTGACAGCGCTTCCGATCGCCCCAGCACGAGGACCCCGCCGACCGGCAGCACGTCACTGAATTGCGCCAGGACCCTTGCCTGTTCACTCCGGGAAAAATAGATCAGAACATTCCGGCAGAGGATCATATCGGCCGCCGGCAACGGCCCGGCCGCCATGAGATTGTGTCGTTCGAAGCGCACCATGCCCCGGATCCGCGGTTCCAGGCGGAAGGCATCCCCTTCCGCCGAAAAGTATTGATCCAGGATGGCTGCCGGCACCTCGGTCAACCGCTCCCGACGGTAGAGACCCTGCCGGGCTGCCTTCAGGATGACGGGACTGACATCTGTCCCCAGAATGTCGACCTGCAGGCCCTGCGGCCGCAGTTCATCGATCAGCAGAGCCAGCGAATAAGGCTCCTCGCCGCCGGCGCAGCCGACACTCCAGAACCGCAGGTGGGTCCGACCGTCCTCCCAGGCCCGCCGGCAGAGTTCCGGCAGCACCCGCTGTTCAATGATCCGGAAGGTATCGGGGTTGCGGAAAAACCGCGAGACATGGATGGAAAGCGTCGCCAGCAGAGCATCCAGTTCATCATCGTCGTTTGCCAGACGAACCAGATAGTCCTGCAGATCGGTCACCCCTGCGGCCCGCAGGCGCTTGGCGATCCGGCGGCGGATGCAGCGATCCTTGTAATTGTCGAGCCGGAACTGGCGTTTTTCCGCCAGCAGAGCCAGCAGGGCCTGGAGTTCCTGATCACCGAGACTGTCTCCGGTCCACGTCGGGGACCCCGTCGAGGGAGAAGAGCTGGTCATGTTTTGTCCGCCGGCTCGGTGCTGTCCGCAAAATGGTCGAAGCCGCGCAGGTCGCAGGGGGTTTCCCGACCATGCCCGTCCCGCAGCAGGAGATGAGGCGCCCCCACCCGAATTTCACCGACCACCGTCACCGGCAGACCGACCCGGGCCGCCTGTTTCCGCAGCAGAGGCACATCGCAATCGGCCGCGGTAAAGAGCAGTTCGTAATCCTCACCGCCGTTGAGGGCCAGGTCGGCCATCCCCGGATTGTCCTGCAGAGATTGCCGAAAATCCTCGGATGTCGGCAGGCTCGACAGGTCGAGCAGGCCGGCTGTTCCGGACGCCCGCAGTATATGTCCGAGATCGGCAGCCAGACCGTCCGAGACGTCGATCATCGCGGTGACGCGGCCGCTGGCCGCCAGGGCCCGACCCAGCTCGACCCGGGCCTCGGGCCGATGATGCCGGCCGGCCAGGAAGGCGGACGGCCGCTGCCCTTTCTGCAGCATGGTGAAAGCCAGGGCGCTGTCGCCCAAGGTTCCCGACACCAGCACGACGTCGCCGGGACGGGCACCGTCGCGGCCGACGGCTTCACCTTGCGGCACCACGCCCTCAACGGTCACCGCAATCACCCAGGGCCCAGGACTGCGACAGGTATCTCCGCCGACCAGGGTTGCACCATGAGCTTCCGTCTGCCGGAGGGCGCCCGCCAGAAAGCCTTCGATCCGGTCGACCTCGGTGTCCCCCGGGCAGGCCAGCCCCAGGTAAAGGTAGCGGGGTGTGCCGCCCATGGCGGCAATGTCGCTCAGGTTGACGGCAATGGCTTTGTGCCCCAGGTCTTCCGGCCGGGTCCAGGTGAAATCGAAATGGCAGGTTTCAATCAGCAGGTCGGTGGATGTCAGCAATTGTTCGCCGGCGCCGACCTCCAGCACCGCGGCATCGTCACCGATGCCGCGCACCACGCCGGACCCGGACCCGGCCTGCTGACGGATCCGGTCGATCAGTCCGAATTCGCCCAATTGGTTCAGTTTCATAACGCCCACCCCCTGCCCGGTGTTAACATACTAAGGTTTATTGTGTTTTTTCGTCAAGGCAATGACTCACCAACGGTAGCGGGCATCTTTCCAGATGTCGGGTGGCTGGGTATAGTGCCGTTCGGCGAAAAGCCGCCGGCCCTGGTCGTCCAAAGTCAGGAGGGAAGTGGAACGGGTCCCGTAACGCGGGGCAAGAATGAACATGGCCGACAGGGCATGCTCCCATTCGGCGGGGACGCCGGTTTCCGGCAGTTCCTGGTGGGGAGCCCGCTCCCGATCGGCCATCAGGGTGAAGGCATCCTCGATGGTCCAGTCCCGGGCAGCCAGCAGTCCGGCCAGCTTCTGCTTGCCTTTGCAGACTTTCGGCCAGGGCGCGTCGAAGCGGCCGTTGCTCAGCCCGTACAGACCCGGCTCGAGCTGTTGCAGGTCCGGGGCCCGGTTGCTGCAGTGCCAGATGCTGCGCCGGTCGCCGAGGAGAAGGTTGAAACCGGCATACTCCTCTTGCCGGGAGTCGAGTCCCTGCAGAAATTCCGGAATCGACCGGTCGCCGAGCAAATAGTCGCGCACCAGCCAACCCCGCGACCTGGTGGCATGACCGGCAGGATCGGGTTCACGGTAATTGGTGACAGCCGCCCAGCGGCCGTCGCGGCGGGCTCCCATCCAGGTGCCGCCGGCCAGCAGGTCGCGACCGGCCAGAACCTCCGCTGCTTCCGGCCAGGGAGCAAGCTGAGACGTGGGGCGGTCGTAGAATTCGTCCCGGTTGCCCAGCACCACCAGCGGCCAATCCGGGTGGACCCGGTGGGCGATCAGAATCAGGCACATGAACCTGCTCCCGCAAAAATTCCGGGGCGTGAATAACCGCCGCCCTCTGCCGGCGAATGACTGCAAGCGGGGACCGGCATGGGCATCATGCCAGGTGCACCGCCTTCAAAAAACGGGCACCGACCGCGTCGACCACCGCATCCAGGGTCGCCTGGGGCGCCGGGGAATCGATCGACAGCACGACCATCGCTTCGCCGCCCTTGGCGCTTCGCCCGAGGTTCATCGAGCCGATATTGATGTTGGCGTCGCCCAGAATGGTGCCGATCTTGCCGATCAAGCCGGGCTGGTCCGGATAAGTCATGACCAGCATGTGTTCTTCCGGGGTAAAATCCATGGTGAAATCGCGCATCCGCACGACTTTCGGAGTCCCCTCGAACAGGGTGCCGGCGATCGAGCGCTGCCCGGCCGGCGTGGACAGGGTCAGGGTGATCAGGTTGGAAAAGGATTCGATCTCCGAAGACCGGCTCTGCTCGACCACCAGACCGCGCCGCTCGGCCACCAGGTTGGCGTTCACCATATTGACGTCTTCCTCGGTACAGCGGTTGAGCAGAGCCGCCAGGCCGGCCACCGTAATCGGCATGCAATCGTAGGCGGCGATCTTGCCGTTGTAATGAAAGGAGATTTTGCCGGGGTTTTCCGGGGCCAGCTGGGTGATGAAATCGCCGAGAATCCCCGCCAGGTCCATGAACGGCCGCATCTGAGCCACCAGGTCCGGGTCGAAGCGGGGTATGTTGACGGCGTTTTCGACCGGCCGGTCGTCCAGCAGGTTGAGGATTTCCTTGCCGACATCGACCGCCACATTGGTCTGCGCCTCGAAGGTGTTGGCCCCCAGATGGGGGGTGACGATCATCCGCGGATGGGCAATCAGCTTTCTGATCACCGGCTCGGTCGGTGGCTCTTCGCTCCAGACGTCAAAGGCAGCGCCGGCCACTCGGCCGCTGTCGAGAGCGTCGAGCATCGCCTGCTCATTGATGATGCCGCCGCGGGCGCAGTTGACGATCAACACCCCTTCCTTCATCCGATCAAAATGTTCCCTGCTCATCAGGTCGCGGGTTTCGTCGTTGAGCGGGGTATGCACGCTGATCACATCGGCGGTTTTGACCAGCTCCTCGAGATCTACCAGCCGGGTGGCGAAATCGGCGGCGCGCTTCTCGCTGATATAGGGGTCGTAGACAACCACCTCCATTTCAAAGGCCCGGGCGCGCAGGGCGACCCGGCCGCCAACCTTGCCGAGGCCGATGATGCCGAGCGTCTTATGCCGGAGCTCATGGCCGGTATAGGGCGCTCGCTGCCACTTGCCCGCCTTGAGGCTGGCATTGGCATCCGGCACGTTGCGGCACAGGGAGAGCAGCAGAGCCATGGTATGCTCGGCGGCCGAATTGGTGTTGCCGAATGGCGCATTGACAACGATAATGCCCCGTTCACTGGCCGCCGGCACATCGACATTGTCGATGCCGACGCCGGCCCGCGCGATCATTTGCAAACGGCTGGCGTGGGACAGCAGTTCCGCGTCGACCTGGGTTCCGGAGCGGGTAATGATGGCGTCATATTCGCCGATCATACCCTGCAGCTCCTGCCGGGACAGGCCGAGTCTCACATCGAGCTGGACACGGGGGTCCTTCTGCAGCAGTTCCAGGCCTTTTTCAGAGATTTCATCGGTGACGATCACTTTCATGATGGTTCCGTCCTTGGTTCAATGACATTGTTTCAACGGTCGGTCCCCTGATGGGACTCCTCGCTCATCAAGCATAGCGGGGAACAGGTCATTTGCCAGCCAGCCCTTTGAGGGTCGCCCGGTGTTCCGGGGGGACCGCTTCCGGCCGCAGCTTGATGCAGAGACATTCGGCCGTGGCATAGACGACATTTTCCGGTCCGCAGATCTTGCCCTCGACCAGCACCTTCCGCCCCTCCACCGAGATCACCCGGCTTTCGACCTGGACCACCGTCTCCAGCGGCAGCATACTGCGGAAGCTGACATTCAGGTTGCCGACCACGATGGCATGCCCGGCCGCCCAGGCGGCCAGGCCGAGCACCTCGTCGAGGACTGCGGCGGCACTGCCGCCGTGGGCATGGCCGGGCGGTCCCTCGGTTTCCGGCCCGAACCAGAAGCGCGCCACCAGGTGCCGGTCGGGATCCAGGAAATAACGGGCCCTGAACCGGCGGCCGGTCCGGTCGCCCGAGACAAAGCGCAGGGAGCTGCCGACCAGAGCCGGCGCGTCGAAGGCTTGCCATTGCGGTTCGCCTTCCAGGGTCAAGGTTCTCGTCTTCGCAGCGTGCATCGAATTCATTTCAAAAGCCGGCCATTGGGCGAAAAGCAAAGGGGACACCTCTTTTTGGGAGGTGTCCCCGAGAGGCAATCCGATGGTTTTGATCAGCCGTTTTTGGCCTCGAAGTCACGCATGAAGTCAGCGAGGGCGTCGACCCCGGCCATCGGCATGGCGTTGTAGATCGACGCCCGGATGCCGCCGACGCTGCGGTGACCTTTGAGAGCATAGAGTCCCTGTTCACCGGCTTCCTGCAGGAATTTGGCTTCCAGCTCGCCACTGGGCAGGTTGAAACTGACGTTCATGGTGCCGCGGAACTCGGGCTGGATGACGCCCCGATAGTAGTCGGTGCCGTCGATCAGGTCGTAAAGGGTCCGGGCTTTCTGCTCGTTGACTTTCTCGATCGCGGCCAGACCACCCAACTCCTGCAGCCACTTGAGAACCAAGCCGGTGACGTAGATGGCGAAGGTGTTGGCGGTGTTGGTCAGCGAGTTGTCCTTGGCGCAGGTTTCATAGTTCAACAGAGTCGGGATCTCCGCCGCGGCATGGCCGAGCAGGTCTTCACGAATCACGACGAGCGCCGTGCCGGACGGGCCGAGATTCTTCTGCAGGCCGGCGTAGACGCAGCCGAACCGGCTGTAATCGATCTGCCGCGACAGAATTTCCGAGGTCTGGTCGGCAATCAGCGGCACCTTGCCGGTCTCCGGGAAGCTCTGATAGCGGGAGCCGTAGATGGTGTTGTTGCTGGTGATATGCAGGTAGGCCGCATCCTGGTCGACCATGGCCGGAGTAATCTGCGGAATCCGGTCGTAATTGGTGTCGGCGCTGCTGGCGATCACCTGGATGTCGCCGAACGGCTTGGCGTCCTTGTTGGCCAGCTTGGCGAAATTGCCGGTCTCGACATACAGGCATTTTCTGCCGGCCGAGCGGTTGGCCAGGTTGAGCGGCAGGGCCGCGAACTGCATGCGCGCCCCGCCGTGCACGAACAGGATCTTGTAATTGTCCGGCAGACCGGTCAGCTGGCGGAACCGTTCCTGGGCATCGAGCAGAACCTTTTCGAACTGCTTGGCGCGGTGGCTGATCTCGATGATGGAGACGCCCATGCCCTGGAAATCAAGAAATTCATCGCGGATCTGTTCCATGACCGGCACGGGCAGCATGGCCGGCCCGGCCCCGAAGTTGTATACCTGCTTGGACATATGCTTCTCCTGGAAGACTGGCTGTTATGATTATAATTCTTGCACCTTACCGCTTAAAGCTTACAGCTGTTTTTATAAGGTACGGACCTTGATGACGCCGTCGATCTGTTCCAGTGCGGCGACCAGTTCGGCGGTCGGTTCGGTCTCGATGTCAATGATGTTGTAGGCCACCTCGTCACGGCTGCGGTTGATCATATCGATGACGTTGATATCTTTCTCGGCCAGTACCGTGAGCACCTGGTTGAGCATCTTGGGCACATTGCGGTTGGAAAACGCCAGCCGGTAGCCGCCGACCCGCTCCAGGGCGATGGTGGGGAAATTGACCGCGTTGCGGATATTGCCGTTTTCCAGAAAATCGATCAGCTGGTCGGCGACCATGATCGCGCAGTTTTCTTCGGCCTCCTCAGTGCTCGCGCCGAGATGGGGGATCGAGATCACATCGTCGCGGCCGATCATTTCGGCCACCGGGAAATCGGTGATGTACTTGCCGATCCGGCCATTGTCGAGACCGAGCAGGACGGCATCGGTATCGACCACTTTTTCCCGGGACAGGTTGATCAGCGTAGCGCCTGGCTTGAAGCTATCGACCAGTTCCTTGTTGATCAGGTTGCGGGTCGCTTCCAGCACCGGCAGATGCAGGGTGACGATGTCCGCTTTCGCCAGCAGGGACTGCATGTTCTCCATGCGCTGCACGTCCCGGGACAGGCGCCAGGCAGCTTCCACCGACAGGGCGGGATCGTAGCCGATGACGTTCATGCCGAGCAGCAGGCCGGTTTCCGCGACCTGCGAACCGATGGCGCCCAGGCCGACCACGCCCAGGGTCTTGCCCTTAAGTTCATTACCGCCATAAGTCTTCTTGCCGCCTTCGACCAGCTTGTGCAACTCCTCGGGATTTTTGCCGGGCGCTTGCTGTTTGATGAACGCGATGGCGCCGAGCAGGTCCCGGGTCGACAGCAGCATGGCCGCCAGGGCCAGTTCCTTGACCGCGTTGGCGTTGGCGCCGGGCGCGTTGAAGACCACGATGCCCCGCTCGGTGCAGTTGTCGACCGGGATATTATTGACCCCGGCCCCGGCTCGGCCGATGGCCTGCACGCTGGCTTCGATATCGTCGGGTGCCAGAACGTGGCTGCGCAGCATAAAGGCGTCCGGGTGGCCGATTTCGCTGGCAATCTCGTATTTGTCACGGGAAAAGCGCTCGAGGCCTTTCACGGAAATCTTGTTGTAGGTGCGGATCTTGAACATGGTTTGCTCCTTGCGGCCGGCAGCGTTGGCCGGGGGCAGACGAGAAAGGTCCGGGCCAAACCTGCAGGTCACCATGAATTGGCCTCGACCGTGGTCGAGGGCGAAATGACCGGGTCCAACAAAAAAAGCCGCACCGCACGCAGCAGGCGGCGATCAGCGGCTTTCAGCCGGCCGGAACCGATGAATCGTCGGCCCTGCCGTGAAGCTGTTTTTTACACCTTTTCCGCGGGGTTGTCAATGCTCAAGGGGTGATTCGCCGGGCCTCGAGGTAGAAGCGCTTTTCATCCGCCTCGCCCATGGAGAAGGTCTTGCGCGGCAGGGCGCCATCCTTGACGATCGTGCGGAAAAGGTCGTGCTTGGAGATGGCCGGCAGGCTGAAGCCGATCGCTTGCGGTTTGCTGCCCAGCCGGATGACCGCGGCGTCGCCGTGAATGTAGTCGATGCGCGCTGCCGGCTGGGTTGGCAGGAAATCGTCGAGGAAGGCCTGCAGGGTGGCGACCACCAGCGTGTAGGCCGGTTCAGCCACTGTCAGCAGGCCATGGCGGTCACCCGCCACGAAAGGGATTGCATGGACGACGGCCGGGGCGGCGGTGCGCTCCGCTTCGACGGCCCGGGCATCCGGCAGCCAGCGCCATTGGCAGGGTGTCCCGGCCGCGGCAAAAAAATCCTGGGCGGCGGCCGCCATGGCGTCGACGTCGACGTCGAACACCGCTCGGTGAATGGCCTCGAACTCGAGTCCCGGATCATGCAGGTTGACCAGTTCGACCAGCGCGTAACGGGCCGGGTGCTGCATAAGAGCCGTCGGATCCTCGGCTTCGGCCTTGAGCGTCTCCCAGATCGCTTTGGCGGTGGCGAAGCTGTGGTTGCCGTCACCCATGGCATAGAGCATCGGGCTGCCCGCGGTCTCGGCATAGCGCTGCCGGAACCGCTCAGGGGCGGCCAGCGCCGCCAGTCGCTCGGCCACCTGACCGATCAGCTCCCCGCCGGCCACATGCCAGCCGCGCAGATGGCCGCCGCCCAGCATCAGCTCGAAATCGTAGAGCGGTGGCAGGTCCCGGTCGAACAGGGGTTCGATCACCGTATGCTCCGGGTCGTCGATCAGCACCATGATATGGGGCAGTTCGATGGAGGCATTCTCGCGCACCCGGATGCGCGGCGGCAGGCGGTCGACGATGGTGCCTTCCGTGGCGCGGATCAGGGTGTCGGCACCAGGCCGGTAGTCGTATGCCTCGAGGTCGAGCGCCACCACCAGGCCCTTGCGCGAGGGGGCATGGGCCGTTTTGCGATCGACCAGCACGAAACCGGGCTCGAGCGGCCGCAGAGTGCCGTCGGCGAGATACTGCTGCATAGTGCGATTGATCGCCGCGATGCGGGCCGCGGTCTCGTCTTCATCCGCCTCGAGGTAGACCTCCGGGAACACCAGGCGCAGGGTCGAAGGATGGTCGCCGACCAGGCGGTCAACCTCCTGCCAGTAGGCCGGTTCCGAGGTGTATTGGTCGCAGGCGATCACCGCCCAGCGGTGGAGGTCGACCCGGGGGTTCGGCACCAGAATTTGCGGCACCTGCAATGCCAGTTGGCTGAGATCGATGGTCATGCGCGTTTCACCCTGAATTTTTGGACGAGGAATAAAGAGAATCTATTTGATCCGCCGCAGATGCCCGCCCAGTTCCGGGCTCTCGGTTTCCGCGGAGGGCTCCGGGGAAGACGGCTGCTCCTGGCCATCCAGCCGCGGCAGGGCGCCGGTTTCCATCATCTGCGCAATGCCGTCGGCCACGCTCAGGCACTGCTTCATGCAGACCTTGCGGGCCGGACAGGTCGTGCAGTCGGCCTGCCCGCCGGCCATGCGCAGGGCATGCACCACGAGTTCCACACTTTCCAACTGGTTTAGGGGGATTAAAAACATGAATCTTCCTTTTCTTTAACGCAGAGACGCTGAGACGCAGAGATGGAAAAACAAAGAACCTGTTCTAATTTTAATAATTTTTTTGTTTTTGCCAGTTTGCCATAAAAGAAATTGTAAGGATTCTTTTCCCTGATTCATTTTTCTCTGCGTCTTTGCGCCTCTGCGTTAAAAGTTTCCATCAAATCGTTCTACCGACCACCGCCGCGAATTCCCGCAGCTTCGCCATCATCGCCGTGAAATCCGCCGGCCGCAGGGACTGCGGGCCGTCGCTGGCGGCATTTTCCGGATGGGGATGCACCTCGACGATCAGGCCGTCACAGCCGGCCGCCACCGACGCGTAGCACATGCTCGGCACCAGCGCGGCGTGGCCGGTGGCGTGCGAGGGATCGATCAGAATCGGCAGATGAGTCTGCTGGCGCAGCACCGGGATCGCCGAGATGTCGAGGGTGTTGCGGGTCGCCGTCTCGAAGGTCCGGATGCCGCGCTCGCAGAGGATCACCCGCCGGTTGCCCTCGGCGAGAATGTACTCGGCGCTCATCAGGTATTCCTGGATGGTGGTCGCCATGCCGCGCTTGAGCAGGATCGGCTTGTCGAGCTGACCCAGCATCTTGAGCAGGGCGAAGTTCTGCACGTTGCGGGCGCCCACCTGCATGATGTCGGCGTACTTGGCCACCAGCTCGACGTCGCGCGGGTTGACCACCTCGGTGACGATCGGCAGCCCGGTCTCCGCGCGGGCCTGGGCCAGCAGTTTCAGGCCCTCTTCCTCCATGCCCTGGAAGGAATAGGGACTGGTGCGCGGCTTGAAGGCGCCGCCGCGCAGCACACTGGCGCCGGCCGCTTTGACCACATGGGCGGTCTCCAGGATCTGTTCTTCACTCTCCACGGAACAGGGCCCGGCCATGACGATCAGGCGGTCGCCGCCGACGGTCAGTCCCGGGGCGATCTCGACCACTGACGGCTCCGGCTTGACCTCGCGGCTGGCCAGCTTGTAGGGTTTGAGGATCGGCACCACGTTCTCGACGCCGGGCATCGATTCGATCGACTGCAGCACCCCCTTGCCGCGCTCGTCGCCGACCGCGCCGATCACGTTGCGGGTCTCGCCGTGGATGACATGCGGCTTGTAGCCGAGTTCCTGAATCCGCTTCTTGACTTCGGCCAGTTCGCTGCGGCTGGCCCCCTTCTTCATGACGATGATCATGGAATCTGTCCTTTCGGGAGAGTGCTGGCTGTCTCCAAAACTGCGGAAGGCCGCAGATTGTCCCGGCGGCCTTGTTCGTCTACTCTCCCAAAACGAAAAAACCACGAGCAACCTGCTTGAGAGCCTGCCCGTGGTCTGTCCGGTTATGTTCAATCGCCGGTGGTCAACAAACCTCGCCCTGGGCAGGCAGCCTAAAAAAAC
>DATFJP010000254.1:0-12644 GCA_035269105.1 Desulfuromonadales bacterium | reverse complement strand
TGCATCCGGAGGTGGACAACCGGCTGAATTTCGACCATCCCTGGAAGTGGATCGGCTGGGACTATATCTATCGACACGACATCGGCGCGCTGATCCGTCAGACCAACCAACGGTTCGAGACGGCGATGCACGCTACGGCATAGCTGTCGGGCTATCCAATTGCCTCCAAGGAGAAAAAACATGCGATTCCTGACGGTTTCCGGACCGCCCTCCTCGGGCAAGACATCGGTCATCCTGCGCGTCATCGAGGCTTTGCAGGCCCGCCAGAAGCGTATCGGAGTGGTCAAATTCGACTGTCTGCTGACCGAGGACGACCAGCGCTATGCCAAGAAAGGCGTGCTGGTGAAAAAGGGCTTGTCGGGCGCACTGTGTCCCGACCACTATTTCGTCAGCAATATCGAAGCCTGCGTGACCTGGGGACACGAGAACGACTGCGAATACCTGATCAGCGAAAGCGCCGGGTTGTGCAATCGCTGTTCGCCGCATATCCAGGAGATCACTGCGATCTGCGTCATCGACAACCTGAGCGGCACCAATACCCCCCGCAAAATCGGGCCGATGCTGAAATCGGCGGACATTGTTGTGATCACCAAGGGTGACATTGTCTCCCAGGCGGAGCGTGAGGTGTTCGCTTCGCGGGTCAAACAGGTCAATCCGGGTGCGGTCATCATGCACGTCAACGGCATCACGGGGCAGGGTGCCTTTGAACTGACCAGCCTCTTCGAAAAGGCTTCGGACATCGAAACCCTCAAGGGCCGGAAGCTGCGCTTCTCCATGCCGGCGGCCCTCTGCTCCTACTGTCTGGGAGAGACCCGCATCGGTGAAGAGTACCAGACCGGCAACGTCCGAAAAATGGACATGGAATGAGGAATCCAGCATGAATTATGATGATCTGTTGCAGACCTCAATGCGGGAGTTGCTGGCCCAACACCCCTATATCGAGGATTTCCTGACGTCCTTCGGCCTGCAGGTCACTCCGGTAGAGCGGACCCTGCAGGCTTACCTTGACGATCTCGATCCGGACACTCTCGAAGACCTCGGCGTCGACGCCGAACAGCTGCGCGACGGCCTGCGGGAATTCATTGACGGTATGCTGGCCCTGGCCGACCCGATGGAGCGTGTGCAGAGTCTGACCATTCTAGGCGGGCGCGACAAGTCCGGACGTGGCGAAGATCTGGAACTGACGCTGCGGCCGGGCGAGGTGACCTGCATCGTCGGGCCCACCGGTTCCGGCAAGAGCCGGCTGCTGGCCGATATCGAATGGGTCGCCCAGGGCGATACTCCGACCGGCCGGCGGATCCTGATCAACGATGAGGTCCCGGACGGCAAGTGGCGGTTTTCCACCGAGTACAAACTGGTAGCCCAGCTGTCGCAGAACATGAACTTCGTTATGGATCTTTCCGCCGAGGAATTCGTCACCATGCATGCCGAAAGTCGCCTGGTCGACGAGCCGGAGCAGAAAGTGGCGTTGATTCTCGAGCGCGCCAATCAACTGGCCGGTGAAACTTTTTTGCCCGACACCCCGGTCACTTCACTGAGCGGCGGCCAGTCCCGGGCGCTGATGATTGCCGACATGGCCATTCTCAGCAAGTCGCCGATCGTTTTGATCGACGAAATCGAGAATGCCGGCATCGACCGCAAAAAAGCGCTGGAACTGCTGGTCCGGGAAGAGAAGATCGTGCTGATGGCCACCCACGATCCGATCCTGGCTTTGATGGGCGACCGGCGCCTGGTGGTCCAGAACGGCGGCATCGCCAAAGTCATTGTCTCGAGCAGAGCGGAACGCAAAAATCTGGCCACCCTGGAGGCATTGGACAACCGGCTGCTGGCGCTGCGCAACCGGATTCGACTCGGCGAGACTCTGGAAGAGGTTTAACAGGCTGTTAAAAATGAATTTTAGATCTGCAAGGTTGACTGCTAGGTTTTGACATCTGGCCTGCAGAGAAGTTACTAAAGTCAAAGGCTCAGACCACCACCCGGTTCAACTGACTGAAATCGGTAAGGCCGGCGAAAATCTTCTGGATACCATCCATGCGCAGGGTGCGCATGCCTCCCTCGATCGCCAGGCCCCTGAGGTCATCCACGGAGAGATTCTGCTTGATGGCTTTGCGGATGCCCGCCGAGTTCATCAGCAACTCCTGAACGGCCAGGCGGCCGCTGTAACCCAGCCCCTGGCATTCGGCGCAGCCCGTGGCTTTCATGAGCTGCAGTTCTTCGGAATAAGCCGGCAGTCCATCCTGCTCGAACAATTCGGGACCATAAGCCGTGACCAGTTCATCATACTCAGGCCGGCTCGGTGTATAGGCGGTCCTGCAATGGCTGCACAGGCGCAGGACGAGTCGCTGAGCCACGATGCCAAGCATGGAATCGGAGAAATTATAGGGGTCCAGGCCCATCTCGAGCAAGCGGGTGACGGTTTCCGGGGCGTTGTTGGTGTGCAGGGTACTGAACACCAGATGACCGGTCAGGGCCGCGCCGATGGCTGTCTTGGCGGTGGCTGTGTCGCGCATTTCACCGATCATGATCACGTCGGGATCAGCGCGCAGGAACGAACGCAGGGCCTGCTCGAAGGTCAGACCGATCTTGGCGTTGATCTGGACCTGGCGCAGGCCGTTCTGGGTGATCTCCACCGGATCCTCGGCGGTCCATATCTTGCGGTCGGGGCCGTTGATTTCGGCCAGGCCGGAATGCAGGGTGGTGGTTTTCCCCGAACCGGTGGGGCCGACGCAGAGAATCATCCCGTAAGGCCTGCTGAGCAGGGTCCGGAAATCGACAAGGTTGCGGTCGGAAAAGCCGAGCTTGTCAAGCGGAAAGATATGGGCGGCATTCAGAATGCGCAGCACCGCATCTTCCTGACCACCGATGGTCGGCATGATCTCCACCCGGTATTCGATCCGCTCATGATTGCGCTTGAGCAGGATCTTCCCCGACTGCGGGCGCCGTCGCTCGGCGATATCGAGTTTGGCGATGATTTTGATTCGGGAGACGATGGCTGCCTTGTAGGCCGGAGCGATCTGGTGGACGGTGAAGCAGACCCCGTCCTTGCGATAGCGGATTCTCAGGGGCTGCGGGCCCAGGCCCGGTTCAAAGTGTATATCGGAAGCCCCGCGCCGGAACCCATCGATCAGGACTTTGTTGACCAGATTGATGACTTTCGAGTCGGACTCGGTGACCGTCTCAATCTCCCGGCTTTCTTCGAGGACCACATCCTCGCCGTCGAGTTCGCCGATCAGTTCCTCAACGGAATCCTCCATGACCTCGAAATAACGGTTGAGATAATCGGAGATCTGCGCCGCGCTGGCGACAACCATTTCAATGTGTCGCTCGGTGGCGAAGCGAAGATTTTCGCTGATCGTGGGATCGGTGGGAGTCGAGGTCGCGACCACTAGACGACCCGGACCGGTTTCGACCGGCAGAACCTGCATCTTTTCGATGGTTTCGCGAGGCAGGCTTTTGATCGCTTCCGGGTCGGGCGGGGTTTTCTCCAGATCAACAATGCGCAGGCCGAACTTGCGAGCCAGAGCGGTCAGCAACTGGTGCTCGGTGATCAATCCCTTGTCGATCAGAATCTGGCCGATGCGTTTGCGCTTGCCCTTTTCCTGTTCCTTCAGCGCCTCATCAACCTGTTGCTTGGTCACCAGGCCGGCTTCGATTAGAATGTCGCCGACCCGGATATTGCTGTGTTTACTGCCGGTTCGGGCCGAGCGTATGACTTGGTCGACATGCTCCTGGGGAACCCGGTTACGATCGGAGATGATTTCCCCCAGCCGACGGCTACGCAGCTTTTTCTGGTCCTCGAGCGCCTGGTCGACGTCTGCGGAAGTAACAAAACCCATGCGTTTCAGGAATTCACCGATCGGCTTGTCCTTCTGCCTGCGCTTCAGGCCCTTTACGGTGAAGAAAATGGTGAAATAATCGCAGTGGGAATCAGTGGGGTGGGCAAAGAAGCCAAAGCGGTGCAAAGTGTTTTTTTTCAGCCGGACATGAAATTCTTCGCCTTTGAGGGTCTGCAGATCCTCGAAAATTTCGTCATCGCCAAACGACCCGGGCAGCTCGGGGGAACCGAGAAACTTTATGTAGCTGACGTCGACCAAAGAAAATTGCTGTATTTTTTGTTGCAGGTCGCGAATCGTGAAGGTTTCGCTGTCCGGGTCGAATGGCTCAGGTAGAAACCCGGCAGCTTTCGTACCGTCGAGAAATCGAATGAAAACTTCTTTGATCATCGACAGCTGTCCCCGCTTTCCGCCAAACGGCAAAGAGTTTCTCCCATTGTAAGGATTTTCTGGGGATTGCCAAGGACAATTTCCTGCGCCGCCAAGGCGAAGATCAGGATTTGCGGTTTAACGATTCATAAAGAGCTATCTGCTCGGCCATGCTCAGCTTTTTGCGACAGCCGGAAGACGCCTTCAGGCACAGCCGGCAGCGATCCTCGGAGCACCACTGGCACTGGCGGCAATCCGGACAGGGATGTTTCTGTGGTTGACTTTCCATAAATGATTATACTCGTTTCACCGATCACCGATCACCGATCACCGATCACCGATCACCGATCACCGATCACCGATCACCGATCACTCTCCACAGCTCATTCTACATCCCGGGATCCGAGCGGAACAAGTCCCAGGCGGTCGAGCATACGCCGGCGCTGGACGTAGAGGTAGCATGCTTCACAGAATTCCGCGGCCAGCAGCAGAATGATGCCGAAGGCAATTCCGGGAAACGACCAGCCGGGCATGACAACCAGGGGCCAGCAGAGCAACAGGAACAGAGCCTTGTAGAAGGTCGATCGCCCCAGCAGGTGGGTCTGGTGGAGTCCGGCGAACCAGCCCCGCAGCAGGTTGACACCGCCGTAAAGCACCGGGAACAGTGCACAAATGGCCAGGGGCCAGATAATATACTGACGCATTTCAGCATCCAGCCCCATGGCCCTGCCGAGAATCAGCTGATTGAGGGGTCCGGCAACGGCCAGCATGATTACCGCCATGGCCAGACTGAGGTGGCGGTAGAAGCGCAGCAGCACCTGAGTGTCAGACACCTGCCGGATCAGGGTCAGATAGGCCTGCTGGAGGTTGCGCATCGGCCCGGCCAGCAGGAACAGGAAACCGCGGATGACCCCGAAGGCGGCCAAAGCCAGGGTGCCGTCCGGCAGACGGCTGATAATGGCATTGATCAGCAGGGGAATGGTCTGCTGCAGACCGGACGAGTAGGCCAGCGGAAACGCAAACCGGAAAATTTCGCCGAATGATCGACGGTCGTCTTCTTCAGCCGGCAGGTGAACCCGCCACGCGAACAGCCCCATCACCAGGGTTTCGGTGATCACGCAGAACAGCAGGGCAAAAGCGGCGACTTCCGGGCCGCTGAACAGCTGTTGACCCAGCCAGAGGTAACCGAACAAGGCGGCGATGCGCACGCCGGTCGCCAGCGACACCAAACTGGTCCGGCGAGCCTGAATCACCAATCCCTGAAAGAGACCGCGCAGTCCGGTGAAAAAAGGCAGGAAAACCAGCAGGCCCAGAACCTGCCGGGCGCCTTCGGCAACGTCCGGGGTCACCCCCAGCAGCCTGTTCAATACCAGGGTGCCGACCGGGGTGAAAGCCAGCAAGGCCAGCATCAGCGAGACGTAGCCGGCCAGCAACAGAATGAACAGGAAGGTCGCTCGGAAGGACTGCCGGCCGCGGACCATGGCGATGGTCACTGTATGATTCTGGTAGGAAGGCGAAGCGACGAACAGATGCAGCACCATGGCCACCGAAAAGGAGGCCAGAGAAACGACGGCATCCTCCAAACGTGCCAGCCCGGCGTTGATGATCGTATGCGAGAGGCTCATCAACTGCACGTTGAGCAGCAGCGGAAAGAAGAACCAAGCCGTGGTCCGCCATGTCAGTCCGGTCCCCTGCTTCATGTGGATGCCGGGTCCAGCAACAAGGCCTGCAATTCACGCGGGGTCGCCGCCTCCAGGTCGCGCATTTCACCACGATGGTCGCCGGTGCCCCAGCCGCAGAAGCAGGTCGACACCCCGGCGGCACGGCCGGCCAGCAGGTCGTTGGCATGATCGCCGATCATGATGGCGCTGCGGGCATCGCGGCCCAGCTTTACCAGCGCTTCAGCAACCGGGTCCGGGGCCGGTTTCTTTGCGGAAGTGCTGTCGCCGCCGATAATTACCGGGAAGTAGCATCGCAGGTTCAGCCGATCCAGCAAGATGAGGGTTGGCTTCAAAGGTTTATTGGTGACCACCGCCATGGCTTTGCCTAGACAGGCGTCCAGAAGAGAAAATATGCCCGGATAGGGGGCTGTGGTATCGGTCAGGTGTTTGCTGTAGATGTCCAGGAAGCGTTCCAGGTGCGCCTCGCTGTACCGGCCCGGCGGCAGGGAGCGGCGGACCAGAAGTGCGGACCCGTCGCCGATGTAACCCGCTACCGTGGTTTGCTCGAGGGGGGAGAGCCCGCTTTCCCTGCGCAGCAGGTTGATCGAGGTCGTCAGGTCCCGGGTTGAATCGATCAATGTGCCATCAAGATCGAACAGCAATGTGTCGAAGTTGTTCATGCCATTAGTAAAGACAGGGCTTAAAAAGAAACGGCAGAATGATCAGTCGGAGTGATACTGACGTTCTCCGAAAATCGCGGTGCCGACGCGGATCAGGGTCGCGCCTTCTTCGATGGCGACCCGGAAATCATGGGTCATGCCCATTGACAACTCCTGCATGACGACGTTGGGCAGCCGGCAGGCAGCGAGCTGGTTGGCCAACTGGCGCAGCTGGCGGAAATAGGGACGGACGTCTTCTGCATCGGGGCAATAGGGGGGGAGGGTCATCAGACCGCGGATTTTGATGTTGCCCAGGGCAGCCACGGCGCGGACCAGGCCTTCGGTTTTTTCCGGGGCGGCGCCGGACTTGCTTTGCTCATCACCAAGATTGACCTGGATCAGGACCTCCGCCGTGCGGTCGGCCTTGCGCCATTGCTTGCTGATCTCCTTGGCCAGGGAAAGGCGGTCGACTGAGTGAATCAGGGTGACCCGGTCGACCAGATACTTGGCTTTGTTGCTCTGCAGGTGGCCGACGAAGTGCCATTCGGCGCGCTGGCCGAGACGGTCGGTTTTTTCCACGAGTTCCTGGACATAACTTTCGCCGATTAGAGTCTGTCCGGCAGCCAGAGCCTCTTCAATCAGTTCCACGGGCTTGGTTTTGGCAATCGCGACCAGGCGCACCGCATCGGGGTCCCGGTCGCACTGCCGGCAGGTTGCGGTCATCTGCTCCCGTATTTTGGCGAGGTTGGCAGCGATGTTCATGGTCTTGTTCAGCTCCGGCTCCGCAGGGTTTCAGGCAGGGGGCGTTATTCCGGAAAGCGGCCGCCAGGCTCCCACTTGCTCGAGCATCGCAACCGTTTCACAGAGGGGCAGGCCGACGACATTGGTATAGCTGCCTTCGATCCTCGGCACCATGAAGGCGCCGATGCCCTGGATCGCGTAAGCGCCAGCTTTGTCGAACGGCTCACCGGTAGCAATGTACTCCCCGATTTCGGCTTCTGTCAACTGCTTGAACCAGACCCGCGTGGTCACAGCACTGCTGAGGGTTTTCCCGGTTTCGCGATCATGCAGGGCGAGACCGGAAATGACCCGGTGGGCCCGCCCCGACAGGCTGCTCAGCATGACGGCGGCTTCAGCGCCGTCAGCGGGTTTGCCGAGGATCACCTCATCTCTGACCACGACTGTGTCGCTGCCGATGAACCAGCGACCGAAGACATCACTGCGGCCGGCCACCTCCATGGCTTTCGCTCTGCTGAGACGAGTGACATGCGCTTCCGGCGTTTCCTCCGGCAGAACGGATTCTTCGACGTTGCTGGTTATGACCTGGAACTGCAGCCCGACACGGGCCAGCATTTCGCGGCGCCGGGGGGAAGCTGAAGCAAGGACGATCGGCAAGATTTCGGCCACGAAAAACTCCTGAGACGAGGGGCGAAAAATGGCATCCGGCCGAAAAACAGCCGATGAATTCATGAAGGAGCAGGGCATACTACAGCGGTTTCCGGTCAGTGGTCAACGTCAGTGGGGATTGCGAAGTCGTTCCGGAATGTTACCCTGAAAGAAGGATGCATGATGCGGTACCCGATCCCCTATTATTGCCGCAACCAACAAGGAGAAGATTTTGGACGATTTACGGCTCAAGCCGGCTGACCTGCGCTGGATTTGCGATCCGAATCAGTTTGAATTCGAGACAACCGCCGAACTGCCGCCGCTGGAGGGCACCATTGGCCAGGACCGGGCGCTGACGGCGATCGACTTCGGACTCGGCATCAAGAACAGCGGCTTTAACCTGTTTATTCTCGGCCATCCGGGCAGCGGCCGTTCCTCGACCATCAAAAAAATTCTCAAGTCCCGGGCCGGTGACATGCCGGTCCCGGATGACTGGTGTTACCTTCATAATTTCGAAGATGATACCGGAGCCACTGCCATCCGGCTGCCGGCGGGCAAAGGGTTTGAATTCAAGAAGGACGTTGAACACCTGGTCGAGCGGCTGGCGGAAGAGGTGCCCAAGGTTTTTGAAAGCAAGGATTACCAGGACCGTAAAAAGGAGATTACCGCAAAATACCAGGAGCAGAAGAAACAGCTGTTTGAACAGTTGGAGGAGGACGCCGGCGCCAGGGGCTTCACACTCCAGCAGACGGCGAGCGGTTTGATCCTGGTGCCGCTCAAGAAGGGAAAACCTCTTTCCCAGGAAGAATACGAACAGCTTGCCGATGAGGACAAGGCCGAGGTCGAAGCCAAAGGCGCGAAACTGCAGGAACGGATCAACGAGGTGCTGCATGAGATCCGTAAGATCGAGGAGGAAATGCGGGAAAAGATCCTCGCTATGGAGAAAGAGACCCTTTTTTACAGCATGGGCCACCTGTTCGAAGACCTCGAACAGAAATACGCTGAATTCGAATCCGTCCTCAAGCACTTCGAGCAGTGCAAGCAGGACATTCTCGATCAACTTGAGGCGTTTCGCCCCAAGCAGGAGGCCCAGCTTGCCATCGCCGGGCTTGGCGGCAAGCAGGAAGGCCCTGATTTTCAGCGCTACCAGGTCAACCTGCTGGTTGACAACACCCAACTCGAGGGAGCGCCGGTCGTATACGAAGCCAATCCCACCTATTTCAATGTGTTCGGCCGGATCGAGCATGTGATCCAGATGGGCAGCGCAGTGACCAGCTTTCAGATGATCAAGGCCGGCGCCCTGCATCGTGCCAACGGCGGCTACCTGATTCTCGATTGCCGGGAGGTGCTGCTTAACCTGTTTACCTACGAAGCTCTGAAGCGCTGCATCCGCAACCGGGAAGTGAAGATCGAGGACATGACCGAGCAGTTCCGGCTGATGGCGACGGCCAGCCTTAAGCCGCAACCGATCCCCTTCGATTGCAAGGTGGTGCTGATCGGCACGCCGATCTTCTATTACATGCTGTTCCAACTCGACCCTGATTTTCGCAAATACTTCAAGGTCAAGGTCGATTTTGATCAGATGATGAAGAATACCTGGGAAAATGTCCAGCAGCACGCCCTGTTCATCGGCTCGAAATGCAACGAGGAAAAGCTGTTGCATTTCGAGCCGGAAGCCGTGGCGCGCATGGTGGAATATTCGTCGCGCCTGATTGAAGACCAGAGCCGTTTTTCATCCAGCTTCATCGATATTGCCGACCTGATTCGGGAAGCCTCCTTCTATGCCGAGCGGGAGGAGCGTGACCGGGTCGGCGGCCAGCATGTCGAACTGGCCCTTGAAGCCAGGATTTACCGTTCCAACAAGCTGGAAGAGCGCATTCAGGAATCGATCGATGAAGGAACGCTGCTGATCGACACAGAGGGATCGGTGACCGGACAGATCAACGGCCTGACCGTCTACCTGCTCGGCGATTACAGTTTCGGTCGGCCGGTGCGGGTCACGGCGAGAACCTTCATCGGCAAGCAGGGCCTGGTCAACATTGAACGGGAAACCAGGCTGTCCGGGCCGATCCACGACAAGGGCGTAATGATTCTCAACGGTTTCTTCGGCGAGCGTTATGCCCGGGAGAGGCCGCTGGCCCTGTCCGCATCGATCTGTTTCGAACAGTCCTATGCCGGTGTCGAAGGCGACAGTGCCTCGACCACGGAACTCTACGGGCTGCTGTCCAGTCTTGCCGATCTGCCAATCAGGCAGGGCATTGCCGTAACCGGTTCCGTCAACCAGCATGGCCGGGTCCAGCCGATCGGCGGGGTCAGTAAGAAAATCGAGGGATTTTTCGCCGTCTGCAAGGGCAAAGGGCTGACCGGCGAACAAGGCGTCATCATACCCGCAGCCAACCGGCGCAATCTGATGCTGAAAACCGAAGTCATCGAAGCCGTCCATGCAGGCAGCTTCCATGTCTGGAGCGTGGAGACGGTCGATCAGGGAATCGAAATTCTCACTGGCGTGCCGGCCGGCGAGCGGGACGCGGATGGCCGCTGGCCCGCCGATTCGGTCAACGGTTGCGTCGACCGCCGTCTGCGGGAAATGACTGAGGCGGCCTCCCGTTTTGCCCAGCAGGCGGGCAAAGAACAGCAGTGAGGAAATGAGATTGTTTAAGGGGGATCTTGAAAATCGGATCTTCTCACGTCAGAAATACTTGATCATCCAGATGCCGACGCACAGCAGCAGGACTCCGCCGATGCGGCCGAGGCTGATCGGGTGCAGCGGGTAGCCCAGCAAGGCGAAATGATCGAAGATCAGCGAGGCGAACATCTGACCTGCCAAAATGGTCGCCACCATGGTGGCGGCGCCAAGTTTCGGGACGAGAATGATGGTGGCGGTGACGAAAAACGCACCCAGCACGCCGCCGATCCAGATCCACCAGGGGTGGCTGACGGCGGCTGCCAGGCTCGGCAAAGGGATCCGCATCAAGAAAATATAAACGATCAGAGCCAGGGTGCCGACCGCAAAGGAAACGGCGGCGGCGATGGTCGGCGAGCGGGTCCAGAGGCCGAGTTGGGCGTTGATGCCGGCCTGGGTCGGCACGGAGATGCCGGCCAAAAGCGCCATGAGGATAAACAGCAGGCTGGTGTGCGACATGATCTGATTCCGTCGGTTAAGGGGGAAAAGTTGCCTGCGGCCAGAAGGAGCCGGCCTTCTGCGGCGCCTTTTCAGCTTTGCAGGGGGGCCAGGTCGTCGAGGGTCAAAATGGCTTCGATATCGCGCCGCTCCGATTTGTTGATGATCGCCGCTATGCCGACCAGACTGGCCTTTGCCTGCTCGATGATCTGCTCGATCGCCTTGCAGGTTGAGCCGACCGCATAAAAGTCGTCGACCAACAGCAGACGCTCATGGGCTGCGATCACCTCCCTGGACACGAACAAAGTGGTCGATTCCTCCTTGGTGAAGGAGTAGCTGGACGCGGCGAAAAAAGCGCCCATGGTCAGCGGTCGTTTCTTCTTGGCGTAGACAAACGGAACCCCAAGATGCCGGGCCACTGCCATGGCGATGCTGATGCCGCTGCTTTCGGCGGTGATCACCTTGTCCACCGGCTGCCCGGCGAAGCGCTCGGCGAGTTCCCGGCCCAGCCGGTCGATCAGCTGCGGATCGACCATGTGGTTGAGGAAATGATCCACTTTGATAATCTTGCCGTCGACAGCGCCTTGCCGTCGGATCCGTTCCAGAAGTTCTGCGGCCATGGGAGTCATTTGCGGTCCTCGCGATCATAGGGCTGGCCAAGGCTGCCGGGCTGCTGGGCGGCCCCTTTCTGCAGACGGATGGTGGAAATTACCAGGACCAGAATGGTGAAAAAATAGGGCAGCATCTGCAGGATGTGGGCACTGACCGTGGTCCCCATGGCCTGGAAGCGCAGCTGCATGGCCGTGATGCCGCCGAACAGGTAGGCTCCGGCCAGCGCCCGGTAACTCGACCAGGAGGCGAAGATGACCAGGGCCACGGCAATCCAGCCGCGGCCGGCGGACATGTTCTCGATCCACATCGGGGTGATTGCCAGACTGAGATAGGCCCCGCCGATACCGACAATGCCGGAGCCGACCGCGACCGCCAGGAAGCGTGTCAGCTG
Organism: Desulfuromonadales bacterium; assembly: GCA_035269105.1. Lineage (GTDB taxonomy): Bacteria > Desulfobacterota > Desulfuromonadia > Desulfuromonadales > BM103 > JAQYVZ01. The sequence goes on along the minus strand of DATFJP010000254.1, from coordinate 612 downwards.
CACTTGTACCCCGCAGGTGTCGGCCGCGGCGGGATTTTCGCCGACGGTGCGCAGGGCCAGGCCCCAGCGGGTGCGATAGAAGAAAAAGGCCAAACCGACGACCAGCAGGAAGCTGGTGTAAACCAGCAGGTCCTGATTGAAGAAGGCTTTGCCGATGCCCGGCAGGCCGGCCAGCCCCGGGATGGCCAGGCGCTCGAAGCCGACGATGGTTTCACCGATCAGACCGCGCCCGAAGAGGGCGGTGACGCCGGTGCCGAACATGGTCAGGGCCAGGCCACTGACGATCTGGTTGCCGCGCAGCTGGACGGTGATCAAAGCGTGAACGCTGCCGGCCGCCAGGGCGGCGGTGAAGGCGGCCAGGACGCCAACCAGCAGCGATCCGCTGGCATGGGTGCCGGCAAAACCGGCCAAAGCGCCGATCAGCATCAGCCCTTCGATGCCGAGATTGATGATGCCGGCGCGTTCATTGAGGATCGCCCCCAGGGTCGCGAACAGGATGGGTGTGCCGGCCCGGACGGTCGCATCCAGCAGGATTTCAAGCATGCCGCACCTCCCGGCTGAGTCTCAGCCGGTGTTGAATGAAAAAATCTGAGGCGAGCAGGAAAAACAGGA
>DATFJP010000253.1:0-15945 GCA_035269105.1 Desulfuromonadales bacterium | reverse complement strand
CGGGGAGAAGCGGGTGACAGTGAATTTCGAGGCCGAACCGCGTCTGGCGATCGCCTTTCACAAGCCGACGTTGCCCCACAAAGACGATTATGTATTCGACCTGCTGGACCAGGTGCTTGGGCAGGGCAGAACCTCCCGTCTTTACCGGGCTCTGGTCGAAGAACAGCAGCTGGCCACCTCGGTATCGGTCTATGGCGCACCGGGCTCCCGATATCCGAACCTGTTCGTGATCGAGGCCGTGCCGCGCCACCCGCATACGCCGGCCGAGGTCGAAGCCGCCATCTATCGCGAACTGGAAAAGCTCAAGACCGCACCGGTGACAGAAGTTGAGCTCACTAAAGCCCGCAATCGCCTGCTCACCGACCAACTCCGCTATCTCAAGGGGAATTCCGGACTGGCGCGATTGTTGACCTCCTACCAGTCGCTGGCCGGAAACTGGCGCTATCTGACTTCATACCAGGATGAAATTGAGACACTGACGGCGCAGGATCTGATGAATGCCGCGCAGACCTACTTCATGCCCCAAAACCGGACCGTGGTCTACCTGGAAAAGGAGAGTTTCTGATATGAAGGCAGTTCTCCGAAAATTCTGTGCAGGCTGCGGTGTGTTTTCTTTGCTTATTTCGCTCGCAGCTTGTGCGCCATCGCTGCCGAAGCATCCCGAGCAGTTAAGCTATCCCGAACTTGAATTCCAGCTTCCGGAAGTCGACAGGCTGGAACTGGCCAATGGCATCCGCCTCTACCTCAAACAAGATGATGAGCTCCCCCTGGTCCAGTTGACGGCCCTGGTCGGCTCCGGTTCAATCGGCGTTCCGACCCGGCTTGCCGGGTTTGCGGAAATCTATGCAGAGGCCTGGCGAACCGGGGGAACGGCGGATATTTCGCCCAGCCGTCTGGAGTCCCGGCTGGACCAATTGGCCGCCGACCTGAATGCCAGCATGGGCACGTACTCGAGCCAGCTGGACCTTTCGATTCGTGCCGAGGACTTTGTGGAGGGACTGCAAATCGTCGCCGACCTTTTACGGTCTCCCGGTTTTTCTTCGACAAGTCTTGAACTGGCCAGGCTCAAGGCGATTGAAAATGTGCGCCGGCAGAACGATCTGCCGGGTGCAGTCGCCCAGCGGCTATTGCTGGCGAGCCTCTATCCCGGACATCCTTTAGGGGTTAGCCCGACCACCGACAGTCTGGAACGGATCCGGCGCAGCCATCTGCAGCAGTTCCACGCCCGCCATTTCCGGCCGAACAATCTGCTGCTGGCAGTCTCCGGCGATTTCGACCGGGATCAGTTGCTGCAGCAGCTCGCGGCCGCTTTCGGTGACTGGCCGGTCGGGCCGCTGGACGATCAACCCCTGCCGCCGGTTCCGGAAAGTGGAGGCGGGGCCGTCCAGGTGGTCGACAAGGATCTGGCCCAGGCAACCATCCGCATCGGCGACATCGGCCTGACCAAGGACAACCCCGATCAATACGCGGTTCGCGTCATGAATTTCATCCTCGGCGGCGGTGGCTTCAACTCGCGCCTGATGCAGGAAATCCGCTCCGACCGCGGTCTGGCCTACTCGGTGTATTCCTATTTCCAGATTGGGCGGAGACTTCCCGGCCCCTTCATAGCGGCAACCGAAACCCGCAATCAGGAGGCCTCCAGGGTTCTTGCCCTGATCCACGAGATCATGCGGGATTTGCGGGAAAACCGGGTCAGCGACGAGGAATTGCGCATTGCCCGGGACAGCCTGGTCAACTCCTTTGTCTTCGGCTTCGATGACAGCCATGCCGTGGTCAGCCAGCAGATGCGCCTCGATCTGTTCGACTATCCGCAAGACTACCTGCAGCGTTATCGGGACCGCATTGCCGCAGTGACCCCGGCCGACGTTCAGCGGGTTGCCCGACGTTACCTGCTCCCTGACCGGCAAAAGATTGTTCTGGTCGGTCGCGCCGACGTTTTCGACGAAGAGCTGGAGCGCTCTGGTTTGAACATCGAACGGGTTGAGGTCGAAGAGACTCCCTGAAGGCCGTCGGAGCGACCTCGGCGGATTGCCGGATTCCTCTGTTTACGGTAAACTCATTAAAACGACTATTTTTTTCGGAGGCGACGCCGTGAATTCCCTGCTGGGGCGACTGCGGAATTTTTTTGTCGAGGATCTTTGGTCTGCCGATCTCAGCGACCTGCGGTGGTGGCGCAAGTTTCTCCTGCAGCAAGGGCAGCTCTGGACGGTCGTTTTCCGCGGCTTCTTTACCGACCGCTGCATTCTCAGGGCCTCCGCCCTGACGTTTACCACCCTACTATCCATCGTTCCGCTTCTGGCCCTGATGTTTTCCGTCCTGAAGGGACTGGGCGTGCAGAACACTTTGCAGTCGCTGTTGCTGGAAAAGCTCGCGGCGGGTTCGGGGGACGTGGTCACCCTGATCATCACCTACATCAATAACACCAACGTCGCCAGCCTCGGTACCTTCGGGCTGGTGTTTCTGGTCATGACGGTGCTGACGCTGCTGTCGAATATCGAAAAAAGTTTCAACAAGGTTTGGGGCGTCGATGAAACGCGGCCCCTGCTGCGGCGCTTTACAGATTACTTTTCGGTGGTCACCATCGGACCGATATTCGTGGTGGTGGCGATTTCCATGACATCGACCCTGAAAAGCCAGACCCTGGTCCAGGGTCTTATGGAAAGAGCCTATGTGGGTGAAATCGTCCTGCTTCTTTTCAAGATCCTGCCGTTCATGGTGATGTGGCTGGTTTTCGCCGGTCTTTACCTGTTCATGCCCAATACCAAGGTCAATCCGCGGGCCGCCCTGCTCGGCGGCATCTGCGGAGGCACGCTCTGGCAGTTGGGCCAGTGGCTTTATCTCGAGCTGCAGGTCGGTGTTGCGCGCTACAATGCCATTTACGGGACCATGGCCGCGCTGCCGGTCTTCATGGTCTGGATTTACCTGTCCTGGGCGATTGTCCTGTTCGGTCTGGAGTTTACCTATGCCACCCAGAATCTGGCCAGTATCCGCCAGGAGATCCGCGGGCAGGCCCGCGAGTTTGTCAACCGGGAACTGGTCGCCCTGACGATCCTGGTGTTTCTCGGGCGCCGTTTTTACCGGGGCGAACCGGCCCTGGAGCAGGAGAAGATCGCTGTCGGACTGGCGATTCGACCGCGATTGCTGCGGGATGTCCTGGAGACTTTGCGCAAACAGGGTTACGTCGCCAAGATATCCGGTGAAAACGAAGCGAGTGCCTACCAGTCCGGCTGCGCCCTGGAGGCCATTCGAATTCATGACTTCCTGCAGACCTACAGCCATCGCGATGCGCATATCGACCAACATTTCGACAGCGATGAAAAAGCAGCGGTGGCCGGTTTGGCGGGCAGGCTGGCGGCCTCAGGAAGGGATGCCCTTGACGGAATGACTCTGCGCGACCTGGTCCGGCAAATAGAAGAAGAGGGAGCTGCAAATCAGGTCAAAGAGGACGGCTGATAGGTTTTCAATTCGAAGCGGCCGTTTTCGGCGACGGCATAGGAAAACTGGCTGATCCAGTCCCCCAGAGCGACCAGTTCGAAGTCTTCTTCCTTGACATGAAAGGGTTGATGAAAGTGGCCGGTCACGACCACATCATAGCCCTGCTGCTGCATGTCGCGGGCATAATTCAGCAGCAACTCGCGAGCCGGCCATTGCCGGTTTTTTCGTTTTCGGATCCGTTTACTCTGGCGACTGGCCCTCGCTGCGACTTGCCAGGTCAGATCAGGGGGCGCAATGCGCAGCGCCTGCCGCATTGGCCAACTGCGTAATATCTTGCGCAGCAGCCGATAGCCGCGGTCGGCCGGATTAGCCAGGTCGCCGTGGGCAATAAATACATGGCGATCGTCAAGCTGAAGATTGCCGCCGTCGGGGAGTACCCTGGCAAGCAAACGATTCCTGAAATAAGGACCCACGTGAAAATCGTGGTTGCCTTCCACGTAATAAATCGTGATACCCCGCTTGCGGTATCTGGCCAGCATGTTGAGAAGAGGGACATAGTTGGCGAAGACGGCATGCTGGTAGCCGACCCAGAATTCGAAGATATCGCCAAGGAGAACCAGCGTGCCAACCTGGTCCAGCTGTTCTTCGAGGAAGTCCAGCAGGGCTTGATAGTTGCGATCTTGCGGGTCGTCCAGGTGGGCATCGGCAAGGAACAGTGTCTTCATAGGAACTCACTATAGAGAGGGGAAACCACGAAGTCAATTGCGCGCCGCAGGGCAGGTCTCCCTCGGTCAGACGGGGCAAGGTCGTACCGAGGGTTGCCTGGAAACTATTGGATCGTGGTATGGTAATTCTTGAATGGCTGCTGGCCAGGCCGATGGCCTTTGTGAGAAGGACATGATGCACCTTGACGAGAAAACCCTCACGCTTCCGGTCTACGGCATGTCCTGCCAGAAGTGCGTGGCCAAACTGTCCGCCGCTCTCGAAGCCTTGGCCGGAGTCAGGGCGGTGCGGGTTTCCCTGGAAGCGCGCGCGGTAAGCCTGCAATATGATGGTCGAAAGCTCAGCCGATCCGGGATCGAACAAGCCGTGCAACAGGCTGGGTACCGGCTGCATCCTGATGCGGCGGTCGAGTCGGAGACGCCGGTCAACACAGAGCAGCGGCAAGGACAGGCTGAAACAGTGACTCTGCGCCTGGCGGGGATGACCTGTGCCAATTGCGCTGCGACCATTGAAAAAGGACTCGCCAGGCAGGCTGGAGTGATCGCGGCGCAGGTCAACTTCGCCGCCGAAAGCGCCTCGGTCCGCTATGATCCAGCCCAAACCGGGCCGGAAAGTCTGGTTGCCAGGGTCAACGACCTCGGCTATCGAGCCAGCTCGGATGAGACCATTCCCCGAGATGATGATGAAGGTCGGCGCCAACTTTTCTGGTTGCTGGCCGCTGCCCTGCTGTCACTGCCGATCATGCCGCTGATGTGGCTGCAGCCTTTCGGCAGGAACACAATTTATCTGCTTTTTGTTTTGTCCACCCTGGTCCAGTTCAGTGCCGGTTTGACCTTCTACCGGAGTGCCTGGAAATCCCTCAAAAACGGTGCTGCCAATATGGATGTTCTGGTCGCTTTGGGGATTACCGCTGCTTACGGCTATTCGGTGCTGGTCCTGTTTGAAATAGGCGGAATTGCCGGCGAAGTGTTCTTTGAAACCAGTGCCATGCTGATTACCTTTATCCGTTTCGGCAAATGGCTCGAGGCTCGGGCCAAGGGTCGGGCAAGCCAGGCGCTGAAAAGTCTGCTCAGGATGCAGGCCGATCAGGCCCGCCTGCTGGTCGATGGCGAAGAGATTCTGATCGAAGCCGGTCGCGTCAAGGTCGGCGATCAGGTGGTCGTCCGTCCGGGAGAGCGGATCCCGGTCGACGGCAGGGTCATTGCGGGATCGGCAGCGGTCGACGAAGCCATGATCAGCGGCGAGCCGCAGCCGGTGGACAAACAGCCCGGGGACACTGTCACCGGGGCGACGGTCAATGCGTCGGGACGGCTGGTGATCGAGGCCGAACGGGTCGGCAGCGCGACAGTCCTGGCCCAGATCGTTCGCATGGTGGAGCAGGCACAGGGCGACAAGGCCCCGATCCAGCGCCTGGCGGACCAGGTCTCAGCGTGGTTTGTGCCTGCCGTCGTTCTGCTGTCCGTTTTGACCTTCCTGGTCTGGTATGGTCCACTCGGCGCCGGATTTCTGTTCGCCTTCAAACTGGGCATCGCGGTGCTGGTGATTGCCTGCCCCTGCGCTCTCGGCCTGGCGACACCGACCGCCATCATGGTCGGCAGCGCCGTCGGACTTTCGGCGGGAATCCTCTTCAAGCGGGCTTCGGTCCTGGAGAACGCTGCCCGTCTTGACATGCTTCTGCTGGACAAGACCGGAACCCTGACCAGGGGCGAGTTCTCGGTCACCGCTCTGGTGTCTGCCGATCCCTTTTCAGAGCAGGACGTATTACGGTGGGCTGCAGCGGCGGAGGCGGCAAGCAATCATCCTTTGGCTCGGGCGGTCGTCCGCAAGGCGGAAAGTGCCGGGCTGGTCTGCGGCGAAGTCAGTGACGTCGAAGAAATGGGCGGGTGTGGCTTGATCTGCCGGATTGATGGATCTCTGGTTGTCGTCGGCAACCGGCGTCTGATGGACAAACGCGGCATAATGGTCGCAGCCTTCGATGAACAAAGCGAGATCTGGTCGAAAATGGGCAAGACCCTCGTCTATGTGGCGGTGGACGGCAAAGCTGCCGGCATCCTGGCCCTGGCCGATACAGTCAGGAGCAATGCCCGGCAGACCGTCGAAGCGCTGCAGAAAAGGGGGATGACGACGGTCATGCTGACTGGGGATCGATACGACGCTGCCCGCGCCGTGGCCGACGAACTCGGTATCGATGAGGTTGAAGCCGAAATTCTGCCTGGAGACAAACAGGCGATCGTCCGTCGCTATCAGCAACAGGGCAATCTGGTCGGCATGGTGGGCGACGGGATCAACGACGCGCCGGCGCTGGCCCAGGCAGATATCGGATTTGCCTTGGGCAGCGGCACGGATGTCGCCAAAGAAACCGGCGACATCGTTCTGGTCAAAGCGGATTTCGGCGATGTCGAGCGCGCCATCCGGCTCGGTCGGAAGACCCTGGCCAAGATAAAGCAGAATTTGTTCTGGGCCTTTTTCTATAATATCCTTGGCATTCCCGTGGCGGCTGGCGTTCTTTACCCGGTGTTCGGTGTCGTTCTCAAACCCGAGTTTGCCGGATTGGCTATGGCTTTCTCCAGCGTTTCGGTAGTGACCAACAGCCTTTTGTTGAAAAAGTATGCGGAAAAACTGTGAGTCCGCTTCGTCCCCGATCTCCCCGGGTCGAGGTGGACCCTGTCTTGACAGCCTTATACCCTGCGCTATCATCTAAACAAAGAGGCCCTGACTGCGATGTATTCACGGCAGCATGACCCCTCTGGATATCTACCAGGCAACCTCCGAATGGTATTGCCGGGAATACCTGCAGCAGATCATGGCCGGCGGATAGCCCTGCCAGTCGCATAATACGGCCTGGCGTGCCAGAAGGGTGAATGAGGGGCATTTCATGGCAAATTCCTCTTTACGACGACTTCCTTCCATCAACAAAAGAGAAAGGGAAAGCACCTGGCGGGACCGTCCAAAGCAAACACAGGCGCCTGTTTCTGAGGGAAACCGGTGCCTGTGTTTTTTTGAACCCTTTCTTCCGTCCAGTGTCAAGTGCCGAGAGGAGAATCACCCATGAAAACGAATTTGACGGTCGCTCTGTTTTTGTTTCTGATGGCCTCGCCGTGGCAGGTTGCCGCAGCGGTCCATCGCCCCGGCGCCGGTGTGGAGGTCACCCCGGCCAGGGCCACATGGAATACGGGATACTTTCAGGAAGTTTTGGTGCGCAAGGGTCTTGAGGTGCTCGGCTACACGGTCAAAAACCCGGTTGAACTGCAGAATCCTCTTTTTTACCAGGCGGTTTATCTGGGCGACGTCGATTACTGGACCAACGGCTGGTTTCCGATGCATAACGAACAGATGCCGAAAAACTTTTACGAGCGGGGTGAAATTGTCGGCTATGTTTCCAAAGCAGGGGGGCTGCAAGGCTATCTCGTGTCCAAAAAGGAAGTTGAAAGATTCGGCATTCTGTCCCTCGATGACTTCAAACGTCCGGAGGTGAAGCAGGCCTTTGACCAGGACGGCGACGGCAGGGCCGACCTGGTTGCCTGCCCGCCCGGCTGGGGCTGCGAAAATACGATCAGCCACCATCTCGATGTCTATGAACTGAATGAACACATCAATCCGATCAAGGCCGGATACACAGCAAGCATGGCCGATGCGCTGGCCCGTTACAAAAGCGGCGAACCGGTGTTTTTCTATACCTGGGCGCCCAATTGGACCATTGCCAAGTTCAAACCTGGCGAGGACGTGATGTGGATCAATGTCCCCGAAATCAGGGCGCGACCGGTGGAAATGGAAGCCGAGGACCGGATGACCATGTCCGGCATCGACGGCGCCGTCAGCGATCCGATCAAACTCGGCTTTGTCGTGGCGGATATCCGCATCGTCGGCAACCGGCAGTTTCTCGATGAGAACCCGGCGATCCGCAGATTTTTCGAAGTCTTCAGCCTGCCGCTGGCGGACATCAACGCCCAGAACGCGAAAATGCATGCAGGCGAAAAATCGGCCGAGGACATCAACCGGCACGCTGAATCGTGGATTGAAGCAAACCGGCAAACCTGGAAGAACTGGCTGGGCGAGGCACGTCGGGCGGCACAGTGAAGTGCCAGGCAGAAGGAGAATCGGAAGTCTTTCGATGTGGGAGATTGACGGCGGGAGGCGTTTGCGAGCGCAGAAAGGATCAGCTATGAAAAACCTCGAATCATTTTGTGCAAGCCAGGCACCCCGTATTTTGAGCGTCATGCGTGCAGTAACCGCATTCCTGTTCATGCAGCATGGGGCCCAGAAGCTGTTTGGCTGGCCGGCCGATGCGGCCAAAAGTCCGGTGGAATTATTCTCGCTGATGGGGTTGGCCGGAACCCTGGAATTTTTCGGCGGACTGCTGATTCTGCTCGGCCTTTTTACCCGACCGACAGCATTCCTGCTCTGCGGTCAGATGGCTGTGGCCTACTTTATGGCTCATGCACCGAAAGGTTTCTGGCCGATCTTGAACGGTGGCGAACTGGCGGTCTTTTACTGCTTCGTTTTTCTTTACCTGGCGATGGCCGGCGGCGGCCCGTGGAGTCTCGATCATATCCGGAATAACAAAGTCTGAACCCATCAGGCAGAAAATCTAAACAAACCATGCTGGCTTCGGCTGCTCCATCCGTAAGAGTAAGACCACTATAGGACCACTATAGGAACTGTTCTTGTTTCTAAAAGACATGTTATCTTAAGAGCTTCAGAAACTGCAGCTGGTCCATTCTTCAGAAGGCGGCCTTGATGAGACATTTTTCGATCACCGGGAAGGTTGTGTTCGGTTACCTGGTGATCACCTTTTGCAGCCTGCTGGCGGTCGGCTATGCACTGCACAGCCTGCATGAACACAATCAGCGGACCGAACAACTGGTCGGCGTCCAATTCCGGGCCTTCAATCTGTTGCGTGATATCCGCCAGAACCTGCTCGCCCAGGAAAACCTTGAGCAGCAGATCATGATCCTGCAGGACCCCCAGTTGCTGAGCTTGTTCGAGCGGCGCAATGCCGAGTTGGAGCGCATTCTGACCGACACTGCGGAAATCAGGCTGCCCGAGCATTTCACGAACCTGCCCCTCAGAGTGGTCGAGTATACGGCCCAGGCCGAACTTATTGCCAGGGCCTATGCCGATCAGGAGTGGGAACAGGCTGCGGCTCTGGCGCAATCATCTGCCGCTCCGCTGCGGACCCAGCTTCTGGAATACCTGGCTGATCTGCGCGCCGAGCATCAGACCTTCCTTGACCAGGCCTTGAGTCAAATCACCCGGCAGAGCGGCAAGGCCTATCAATGGGCTTTGACTATCAGTCTGTCTGGCATTCTGCTGGCTGCTCCGGTCGTGCTCATGGTGGTTGTCAGCCTGCACCGCTCCATACGGACCCTGCAGGCGGCGACCCGGGAAATCGCTTCCGGTCGCTACGAAGGACGGATCGAAATTGACAGCCGGGATGAATTCGGACAATTGGCGCTGGACTTTTCCTCGATGGCCCGGAAATTGGCCGAACTCGAACAATTGCACCTTGATGCCAATCCATTGACACGCCTGCCTGGCAACCTGGCCATTGACCGCGAACTGGAACAGCGCATCAGCAGCGGGCAACCCTTTGCCCACTTGTATATCGATCTGGACAATTTCAAGGCCTACAGCGACCATTACGGCTACAAGGCCGGCAGCGATGCCATCAACCGGGTCGGCGGCATGCTGAGAGATGTGGTGGCGGAACATGGATGTGCCGATGATCTGGTCGGCCATATCGGCGGTGATGACTATGTCGTCCTGAGCGCACCCGATTGTGCCGAAGAACTGGCCGGGGCCATCGTCAGCGGCTTCGAAAAACTGGTCCCTGAACTCTACGAGGCCGCGGACCTGGAAAAAGGTTTTGTGACAGCCACCGACCGCTATGGCATCAAACGCTCCTTTCCGTTACTGACCATCTCCATCGCCGTAACACTTTCTGAAAATCTCGAAAAGCCCACCCTTTTGACCGTCAGCCGGAATTGTGCAACGATGAAGGAGCATTTGAAAAAGCTCAAAGGCAGCAATTACCTCATTGATCGCAGAAAGCAAATGTTATGATGACCGCAGCAATCCGTACCGGATCCATTGTCTTCCTGCTTTTTGTGTTGGCAGGCTGCGGTGCGCCGATATTCAATCTGCCGATTCCGGCTGAAAAGCAACTGTTTGCCCAGGGGCTGGACCAGTATGGACAGACCGGTGATACCAGGATTCTGGAAAATCTTCCGCAGGAGTATCCCGGAGGTGAATGGAGCCGCCGGGCGGAAATCGTAATGCAGCTGATCGACGAGCAGCGCCGGCAGAAGGCGGCCCTTGCCCGGGAGCAAAAAAGCCTGGCCGACTGCCAAAAGGAAAACGCTTACCTGGCCAGCGACAACCAGATGCTCGAATCCACTCTGGAACAGCTCAAACAGCTGCTGATTGATATGGAAATGCGCGCCGAATAAACGACTTCACCCGGACAGGACCTGCTTGCAGATTCGGTCCAAACCGGACTCAGCATCGGACCCTGCCGCCTTGCAGGGTGTCTGAGAAAGGGCCCTTGCAAAACCTCGCCGGTGAGGGGAGGCGGTGCTTGGGGTGCCCTCATCGGCCAACCCCGTGGCACCGGTGCTTCAATCTTTCCAGTCCTTGGCGCGTTTGGATGTCCAGACTGTCGGCTCAACTTCGGTACTGAACCGTTCGGCAAATGCACGATGTTCGGCCTCGGAGAGTTGAACTTCCCCGTCAGGCAGGGCAACAGTACGCCCGCCTTCGGCAATAACCTGCTGGTAAACCTTTTTGGCAAAGTCCTCGTCGGCGATGCAGTATTTGAGAATGTGGCTGACGGTGTCGGTACCAGGTGCTGCTGGGGTCATCTTTGGCCTCCCTGATGTTGAAATAAACGTTTCAGTCTCTATTCTAACGTATATCGAAAAAATTTCCGGCTCACCGCTGAAATGATCGGCAGAGCTTCCACAAGAGGCAACTTCTGAAAACGGCATGCCGCCAAAACTCACGGCTGCCGGCTGACCGCCATTTTTCCGCACCGATGCGCTTATGCCCGGCGGGAAATACAAATGACATCTGCTTCGCAGGCAATATTTGAAGTCGGGTACTGATTCAGCTATGATGAGGCGCGTTGCTGATGCCGGGACTTTGGGACGGCACTTCGGTTTGAAGGGGGCGCCTTCCGAACACCCCTGGGTCGAGGCACATGGTGCAATCACGGAGAATCATACTCGGCGTTATCGGCGCTTCCCGGGCAAGTGAGCAGGCTTTGGCGCTGGCGCGTGAGGTGGGTGCGGAGATTGCCGGCTGCGGAGCCGTACTGGTCTGCGGCGGGCTGGGCGGCGTCATGGAGGCTGCCAGCCGGGGCTGCGCAGAAAGAGGCGGGGAGGTCCTCGGCCTGCTGCCCGGCCCGGACCGGAGCCGGGCCAATCCCTATGTCACCATCAGCGTACCGACCAATATGGGGCATGCACGCAACGTCATCCTCGCCCATACCGCCGATGCCCTGATCGCCATCGAGGGTGAGTACGGGACCCTTTCGGAAATTGCCATTAGCCTCAAGCTGGGAAAACCGGTGGTGGTCCTCCCCGGGGGGCCGGATGTCATCGGCACTCTGTCGGCAGAAACGCCCCGCGCTGCCCTCGAGCTGGCGCTTGAGAAACTGGAGAGGCCATGAAACCTCATTTGAGCCACTCGGAGACCTTTTCTTCGGAATTGATTGAATGGATCCGCGGCAAAGGTCCCATCCTGATCGTGACCCACGATCATCCGGACCCGGATGCCCTGGCATCCTCCTACGCCTTGCGGCACCTGTTTCTGATCAAGACCGGCCAGGAGGCAACCATTGCTTTTGGCGGCGGAGTCGGTCGCGGGGAAAACAAGGAAATGGTCAAGCGTCTGGAAATTCCGACGGTACCGATCCGGGAAGTCCGTCTGGAGGATTACAAGTCCATCTGTCTGGTGGATTGCCAGCCGGGGACCGGCAACAATGCCATTCCATCCGGAGGCAGGGTCGATCTGGTTATTGACCATCACGGCTTGCGCGGTGAAACCGAAGCCTGTCGCTGGGTGGATGTCAGGCCGGATTACGGTGCAGCGGCCAGCATCATGTTCGAATACCTGGTTGCCCAGCAAGTGAAAATCGCGACCAAACTGGCCACACTCCTGTTCTATGCCATCAAGTCGGAAACCCAGAGCCTCGGGCGGGACTGGACACGGGCCGACCGCGAGGCCTACCTGCAGCTGTTGCCGTTGAGCAACAACCGGATACTTTACGAGATCACCCACCCCAAATCGCCGCGGGCCTATTTCAGCTACTTCGACAGCGGTCTTAAAAATGCGCGGATCTATGATGACCTGCTGGTGTTCAACCTTTATGAGGTCGATCATCCGGAGATTGTTGCTGAAATTGCCGATTTCCTGATGCGGGCCGAAGGCGTGAACCTGGTCCTCGGCATCGGCCGTTACCGCGAGGAGGGTGTGCTTTCGCTAAGGACCAGTTCGCCGGAACTCAGGGCCGGCGTTCTGATCCGGACCATGACCGAAGGGCTCGGCACAGCCGGCGGTCACGGCATGACGGCCGGGGGGCAGATACGACCGATGCCAGCAGATAAAGCCGGACAGACGGATATGGAAAACCATCTGGTCGAGAGGCTTTTCGATGCCCTGGAACGCAGTGTGCCTAGTCCGCAGCCGCTGATTGATGAATAAGGGCATTGCACCTTGTTCCCTGGCGTTGACAGGTCACCGGAACTGGAGTATAAATCGGTCGCCATGCAATTCCGGAAATCTTTGATTTTACTCTTGCTTGCCTGCCTGATGGGGGCCCCCGGCCCGGCTGAGGCGATCGTTGAAATCGGCCGGGTAGGCGACGAGCTGCTGGTCATCGAGGACGTATATCAGCGCGAAGGAACCTCTTTCGTCGCCATCGAGGATGTTCTCAAAGCACTGCAAATGCGGGGAGACTGGGATTCGGTCGCGCATGTTTTCCGGATCAGGACCGCTCATGGCCTGGCGGTGATTTCTCCGGGCAGCCAGTTTCTCAAGCTCGGTGAAAATTTCGTACCCATTGCTCACCGCCCCCGCTTTATCGACAGCAAATTGCGTGTCTCCGAGGAATTTATCCTGGGGCAACTCGCTCCCCTGCTGGACCAGCCGCTTCAGTACCGAAACCACAATCCGACCGCCCCGGAGGCACCGGAAGACCCTTTGGACCGGCTGTTTGCTTTCCTGTTGCGGAAACAGCCGCGAACCGATGATCGAAGTCAATGGACCGTGGCGCTCGATCCCGCCCATGGCGGGACCGACACCGGGGTCATCGCTTCGGATGGCAGCAAAGAGAAGACCATCACCCTGGCTGTCGCCGAACGCATCGAACGCCTGTTGAAGATGAACCAGGAAGCCCCCGTACTGATGACGCGGGACGGCGATTATGCTGTCGACGGCGGGCAGCGCCTGCAGGCGGTGGCTGCTGCCGAGGCGGATGTGCTGCTGTCCCTGCATGCCCAGAATTTTTTCTCCCCCGAGGCGCACGGAGTGATGCTCTTCGTTCAGGCCGAGACGGTTCGTGACCTGCCGGAAACTCCCGCCGGGGGCAGTGCCAGCCGCATGCTTGCCGAAAGGCTCGAGGAAGCACTTGCTGCAGGCGGTTTCACCGTCATGGGGGTTGCGGAACGCCCCCTGTTGCCACTGGGACGGGGCGATCTGCCCAGGGTCCTGGTGGAAATGGGATACATGTCCAACCGGGACGGGCTGGCCATGCTCAAAAATCCGACCCGTCAACAGGATCTTGCCAGGGCCCTTTTTGATGGCCTGCAGGCCTATTACCAGGATAGCAAGGATGCTGCCAATGACTTTGCCTCTCCCGATCCGCAGCGATGATCGCACCCATGATCAGCTGCGGGAAATCCGCTTTGAACGCCATTACACACGCTATGCCGAGGGATCGGTCCTGGTTGGCTTCGGCGCCACCCGTGTTCTCTGCAATGTTTCGGTCGAGGAGGGTGTACCGCCATTTCTGCGGGGGACCGGCCAGGGGTGGGTGACGGCAGAATACGCCATGCTGCCGCGAGCCACCCAAACCCGGTCCGTGCGGGAAGCGGTCCGCGGCAAGCAGGGGGGGCGTACCCAGGAAATCCAGCGACTGATCGGTCGGGCGTTGCGGGCCGTCACCGATCTGCATGCTTTGGGAGAAAGAACCCTGCAAGTCGACTGCGATGTGCTGCAGGCCGACGGCGGGACCCGCACGGCTGCCATTACCGGCAGCTGGGTCGCCCTTGCCGATGCGGTGGCCGGTTTGCTGGACACAGGTCAGTTGACTGCTTCTCCACTCAAGGGCAGTGTGGCAGCCATCAGTGTCGGCATCCTTGCCGGACATGCCCTCCTTGATCTCGATTACCAGGAAGATTCCCAGGCTGCGGTCGACATGAATTTCGTGATGACCGGCGATGGCCGGTTTGTCGAAGTTCAGGGAACCGCTGAGCAGGAACCTTTCCAGGCCGAGGACCTCGCAGCGATGCAGCGCCTGGCCCAGCGGGGGTGCCGGCACCTGACGGATCTGCAGCAAAGTGCTCTGGAGAAGCCATGAAGGCGCTGGTCCTCGCCACCCGCAATTCAGGCAAGCTCGCGGAAATGCAGCGATTGCTGGAGGACGCAGGCATAAAGGTGCGCGGTCTGAGCGATCTGCCGGAGCTGCCCGAGGTGGTCGAAGACGGTGCGACTTTTGCCGAAAATGCCCGCAAGAAAGCTGAAACCATTGCTGAACTGACAGGAATGCCCTGTCTCGCCGATGACTCCGGTCTGGTCGTCGACGCCCTGAACGGGCGTCCGGGCGTTCATTCGGCCCGGTTTGCCGGCCCGGGTGCCGAGGATCGGGACAACAACCGCAAGCTGCTCGCAGAGTTGGCAGGGGTCCCGGCACAAGGACGCCAGGCGGCCTTTATCTGCGTCATGGCGCTGTGCCGGCCCGGCGAGCCGACTCGATTGTTTGAAGGGCGGGTCGCCGGCAGCATTCTGCACAGTCCGCGTGGGCAGGGCGGCTTCGGCTATGACCCCCTGTTCCTGGTCGAAGGGCAGGAGCGGACAATGGCCGAATTATCGCTCGAAACCAAGAACCGCATCAGCCATCGCGGGCAGGCGCTGCGTAAGGTTCTCTCTCATCTTGGGTTGCAATAGTGGCCTGTCCTGCCTGAAAACAACGATCAGGCAGGTTCTTTTTCAGATTTTCCTTTATTTTTTTCATAACGATGTTTAGTATACGGATGTTTTGTATACTGTATGCAAAAAAATATGCCATATCCGTCCTGACAGGAGCTTGACCGGAATCTATTCGATGTGATCCGCAATGGGGCAAATTATGGATGTCATTCCAACCAGTTGGAGAGGGCCGCCAATCTGAAAGCGGGAGAATCCAAGGCCGGAAACGGCCACCTTCGCGGCTGCCTCGCCGGTCGTGAAAATCCGGTTTCAGTTATTTAATCACATTTCATCGCAAGGGATCGAAACTATGTCAGTGATTCAGAGTTCTGTGGGCAGAAAGATCATCATGGCCTTGACCGGCATCGTGTTGATCGCTTTCATCTGCGTGCATCTGCTCGGCAACAGTTCGATATTTATCGGACCTGATGCACTCAACGCTTATGCACAGAAACTGCACAGCCTGGGGCCGGTGGTCTGGATATTCCGACTGGTCATGCTGTTCGTTTTCGTGGTGCATATCATCTTCGGTATCCAGCTGTCGCTGGAGAACAGCGCCGCCAAGCCTGACAAAAACATACAGATCAAGCGGCTGCGGAC
>DATFJP010000252.1:0-2419 GCA_035269105.1 Desulfuromonadales bacterium | reverse complement strand
CCACCCGCCCTTCGCGCACCAGCTGCAGCAATCCGGCCAGGTTATGCTTGCGATGCAGCCGGAGCAGCACGTCGGTATTGAAATCGACGAAGGCGACGGAGACCGGCTGTTCCCGGAAACAGACCACACCATCTTTAACCGTGAGCTGGTGCGGCGCCAGCAGGGCGCCCTGCAAACCGTCAATGGCATTCAGGCGCAGGGCCAGATTGATGTTTTCAGTCACATCCTGCAGCGTCTCTTCCTCGGCAATCACCGCAATCAGACCGGGATTGTTGCCGGAAAGGCGTCGATGCCAAGCGACCAGCATCTGCACAAAACCGTCGATGGGGTGAAGCAGCGGATGGTCGAAATCAAGCTCGATGCCGGTAGGCCGGATCTGGTTGACCCTGGTCCAGACCGCCTTGCCGATGACCTGGGTGATCCGCTGGTAATCCCAACCACCGGGACTGCCGAGGTTCCATTCCGAATGATATCCCCAAAACCTCTCCACTGTGCCCCCTTTCCGGGAAAACCGGTTGCCGGCAGCTGCGGCATTGTTCGCCGGCCGGTTCGGTAATGCTCTTATCGACCAGTCTCGTCGGCAAGAATCTTTGCCAAGCGTTCAAAACCGACTTCGCCATGCGCCAAAACCTTCCTGACCAAAGGTCCGATCTCCTGGCGGTCATGCGCTTCGAGCAGCTGCAGGCCCTGGCGCAGGCCGATAGTGTAGCATAGCTGGTAGCCCGGCCGGAGGAGATACTTGGGGATGACCCGCCTGGCCTCCCCGGGTCGATAGCCTGCCCGAACCAACAGTTCGATGGCCTGCTCCAGGGTCATGGAGCCAACCTGCAGGCCGAGGTCGACCAGGCCGCGGGCGGCCCGCGCGATACGACGCCTGGCCAATAGAAAACGATCCCAGGGGCCGTCCAGATAACCGGTGCGGGCCATCAGTTCTTCAGCCAGGCAGGCCCAGCCTTCGTAGAAAAGCGGATGCTCGATCGGCCGGCGGACCTCGCGATTCAGGCTCCAACGGGCCTGATCAAGCAGATGATGACCGGGCCAGGCTTCATGAATCGCGGTCATCCGGTATTCCAGCGACCGGCCGATCTTGCCCTCCGGCCCCTGCGCCCGACAGGACAGGACATAAAAAGTACCTCCTTGCGGCGGATAACCCGGGGTCGCACTGTAAGCATCGGAGGCGCGAATCGCTTCGAGTTGGGCAGGCACGTTTTTCAGCTGCAGATTCTGGCTTCTCACCAGGTTTTCCGGCACCAGCCCATGCTCCCGGCAGTGCCTTTCCAGCCTTTCCAGTTCCAGCGCGTAGAGCTTCAGAAGACTGCCCTCCGGTGCCGTACAGAAGGGCAGCCTGCGCTCCACCTCCCGCCAGTCCAACCCGGCCGCCAGCCGGGAGGCTTCGCTCTCCAGCACGTTCTGCATGTCATGAAATTCGAGGGTCAGGTCCGCGGTCGCCTGTTCGATCGTCAATCCACAGGCCATATGGCTATCAACCAGCCTCGCCAGAAGACCTTCCGACATCCGGTAGTCATCCGTCCCGGAAATTTTGTCCAGCGCGGCTCCGAAGGTTGCAAGAGCGGGGCGTAATGCACCGGTCTCCCGTCCGGAACGCTGCAGCTGGTCGGTCCAGGCCAGCAGATCGGTCAACATCTCCCGTCCGGACCGCAAAAACAGCCGCGGCACCCGGTCCAGGCAGCTCGCGGCCCGTTTCAGGAATGGCGGCAGCCCGGCAAGCCGGGCGGTCCAGGCTGGGGGCTCGGCAGCCAGGGCTTCAGCCAGCCCGGCGGCAACCACCGTCAGATGAAAGGTCGGCTGGCTGCGGTGCGGCGCCACATCGACCAGTTGTTCCCGCAGAGTTTGCAGCACGGACCTCACTAGGTCGGCATCAATCCGGGCGTCCCGGCCGAGAGGGCCGGCCCTCGATTTCTCGAGTTCATGCTCCAGCAGGCGCAGGTCATGGGCCACCTTTTCGATGCTGTCGGCCGAGAAGTCGTCCCAGAAGGACCAATTGCGCTGTTCGTCCACCACCTGGGGGAAAAAATAGAATTCGTCGCTGGCGGCGCAAATCGGGAAGCGGCCGGCAATCACCCGGTATGCCCGGTGGGCGATTTCGCTGACCGCTGCTTCCTCGGGGTGGCCTGATAATTTTCGAAACGTCATGCCTCTGCCCTAATAAGACCGGGGATTTTGACTCTTTGAAACACTATATCCCGCTGCGGCCGACAACGGCAACCGGCCTTCGTATTAATCCTCTTTCCCGAACCGGTCCCGGACAGCATCGTCCGGCCAGTTTCCTAGGAGGCTGTCGGGCTATACGAACTGAAGCGAAAATTCGAGGCTTCGAGAACAGATTTCAGTTCGTTTGCAGGCGCATAGCCGTAGCTATGGGGCAAAAAGGAGCTGAAATATGGGCCGAAGAATCGGA
>DATFJP010000251.1:0-2442 GCA_035269105.1 Desulfuromonadales bacterium | reverse complement strand
CGTGACGCGGGCCAGACCGCGCCAGTCGCTCGATACGCTCAGGGTGGTGCCTGTGACCGGCTCTTCTGCCTCGGTCCGCAGCAGGCCGCCGCCTTCCAGAACGGTGAACACCACCGAGGCGCCTCGCACCGGTATGCCCTCGGCGTCACGGACATAGACGGTCAGGGGTTCGCCGAAAGCCGCACCGGCGGTGCCGACCTGCCAGTCGGTGGCGGCAATCTTGCGAATCGTCATGGCCGAGTCCGGATCGGCATTGGGCGGCAGACTGAACGGGTGCCGAAACAGGAACTGCAGCAGGTCGTGCCAGGCCTCGACGCGGCTGACCGTGGCGCCGCCGGCGATCCCTCCCGAAAGCATGTAGCCGGCTGCACCGGTTCCCGGGTCCTCTTTGACGTAGCCGCTTCCCTGCCAGTCCCGCAGGCCGAGCGGCTGCTGCGGGATACGAACCGTCCAGCCCCGGTTCGCCGCATCGAGGATATCCGCGGCGATCTGCGGCGCCAGATCCAGGGCCGGCAGCAGTTCCGCCTGGTTGTCGGCGTCGATGGTCAGGACCGGCACCTGCGCCGATGCGGCCAGGCCGAACAGTTTCGCCGTGGAAACGGCCGGCAGGTCGAAGCGGTCTTCGAACACGCGGTGCTCGAGAACTGAACCGTGCAGGGCCGATAACTGCATGAAAAGCCGCTCCCGCGCGTCGGCCACGTCGGGGCGGACGGCCGTGGCCGCCGCGCGCAGATCGGCGTCGATGAAGAGACCCGACAGGTCGACCTGCAGGGGGATGTCGAGCAGGGCAGCCACCTGCAGCGATCCGCCGAGGGTGACCAGGCTGGGCAGCGGCCGGGCAAGGGCCAGGTCGAGCAGGTCGGCGAATTCCTGCTCGGCCCGGTTCCATGCGTCGCTGTAGGCGAGGGCTGCACGGTGCAGATGAGCGGCGGCCATTTCCGGCTCGCCCGGCTCGGGCGGCATCACCACCTGCTGCGCAACCAGGCCGAGGACCAGCGGGTAGCCGGTTCTGACCTGGTTGGTCACCGTCCGGCTGCGGGTCGGCCCCTGCAGGGTCACGGCCAGTTCGAAGCCTTCGCCGACCGCTAAGCCGGCAGGAGCGACGGCATGGCGTTGGCCGTCGATCTCCAGGACCGGCCGCAGCCGCACCAGGTGGGCTGGCGTGTTATCCAGGCCTCCGTAAAGATTGATAATTTCGTGATCGGCGACGCTCTCGGGTTCGAAGCCGACGACCAGTGATCGATTGGCTGCCTGATGCAGGGGCAGCGTCAGTTCCAGGACCGGCTCCGGCCAGGCCAGACGGATCGTCACACTCTGCACCAGCTCTGCGGGCAGGTTCGCGTATTCGCCGGTGACCGCAACCTCCCTGTATGGCAGGGTTGCCGGCAGGATGTGCAACCGCCGCGTGACCGGCTGGCGGCGATTCAGCAGGTCAGGGTAGCCGTAACCCGGGAACTTGTCGGCGAGCCAGGTCTCGAGCCGGGCCTGCAGCATCTCCAGCGGGGTTTCGCTGCGCTCGTCGGCCAGGTAGGACGCGACCAGCTCCGGCAAGGGGTTGTCGGGTTGGCTGAAAAGATCGATGCTGCCGCTGGTGTGGTAGCCGGCCACCTTGATGCTGGGATCGAGCGGCAGCCAGAGAGGACCGCTCGCATCGCCGAGCGAGCCGCGGTAATTGGCGTAGGGAACCCGGGTCTCGACCCACACATGTTCGAATTCGATGTTGACGATGGCGGCACCGTCCATGACCGGCCGGCAGGGGATGCCGGCCTTGCGGAGGAAAGCCAGGATGCCGGCCGGGTCCTGGATGCCGATCTGGCCGCGCAGGCCGTCGACGCCGCCGGGGAAGGCGATCACACCGCGCACATACCTGGCCGGATAGCCGGCGACACGCAGGAGCGCCACCAGCAGCGCCGCCTGGTCGGCATCGTTGCCGCTGCCCTGGCGCAGGGTCTCTTCGGCGCCTTTCATGGCGCCCCAGTACCACTCGGTGGCAATGTTGTTCTTGACCCATTCGAAAAGATCGACCGGATCCCAGCTGAGCTTGCCGCTCTCGGCGGCAATCCGCCGCGCCTGTTCGGCAATCCGTTCGTTCAGGGGCGCTTCCGGGGCACCGGCCAGGTCGGCCGCTGCGGTCCCGGCCCCGGCCAGGCGGTAGGCGGGCTGGATCTGCGGGACCGTGGTCGGTGGATCGTCCAGGGGTGGCAGGCTCTGGTAAGGAAGCGTGCCGTGCAGGGCCGGCCGCACCGGACTCAGGATCGTGCCGATCAGTTCCAGGGCCCGCTCGAGATCGGCCGGCGTGGCGATGTCGCGATCCATCAGGTTGTCCAGCAGGCCGGTCAGTTCCGCAATCAGTGGCCGATAGCGGTCGACCAGGGCCCGATGCCGCTCGTCGGCGACCCCGCCGAGGGCAGCCGCTTGTTCGCCCTGCTGCCGGAAGCGCTC
>DATFJP010000250.1:0-2548 GCA_035269105.1 Desulfuromonadales bacterium | reverse complement strand
TTCATGGACATGGTGGGGAGTATGCCCGCCGGCCTGCAGGGTGAACACCCGGACCGAAAAATTCGGAGCGCCGTCAGCCTGCCCGAGCGGCACCTGCTTGGCAGCGCCCAGCGCTCCTTCCATCTGCACGGCGACGGCTTCGCATTCATCAAGGCGGGTAATTTTCATCGTCGACTCCTGAAAAGAAACGTTATGGGAAGAGTTCACCAATGGCTGCTGTATATTTCAGAATAACACTTTAACAAGAAATCGGGCCCCATGGATAGTCCAAGTATCACTCTCCATCCGGTCAAGGCCTGGACAATCCTGCCAAGGCGTGTCCGGATTATTGAGCCATTTCCGGCAAAAAAAGAGGGCCGCCGTTCAGGCGGCCCATTGCATGATGGGAGTCAAGACAGGGCTGTGCAGACTTTGGCGGCACACGTCTGAACACCGGGCGGAGAACCGGCACGTGGACACACGCCTGCACGCACCACAGACAATTGCAATCTGCCATCAAGAACCCGGAGGACAGCAATCCCCTCCGGAAAAACAGCTAGTCGACGCGCTTGCGCAAAAAGGTCGGGATATCGTACTGGTCTTCCTCCTCGCCGATCGACAAACCGACCCGCATGGAACGCGGTTTTTCCTGCTGCCGGTTGCGGATGATGGTCGGTACATCCAGATCGGTGCGGCTGCCGCCGATGGCTGCCGCCTTGGTCAGGTCCTCGGCCGGTCGACGGCCCTTCTCGAATGAGGAGCCGAAGCCTGTAGCAATCGCCGTCACCTGGATTTTATCTTCCAGTTCCTCGTTGATCACCAGCCCGATAAAGATATTGGCATCCTCGTGAACTTTTTCATGGATGATATTGGCCACTTCCTGATAGTCGTCCATGGTCATGCTCGAGGAACCGCTGATGTTGACCAGCACGCCTTTAGCTCCGGAGATGTCGATATCCTCCAGCAGCGGACTGCTGATCGCCTGGCGGGCCGCCTCGGTCGCCCGGTTCTCGCCTTCCGCGAGACCGATGCCCATCATGGCCATGCCCCGTTCGCTCATGGCGGCCTGCACATCGGCGAAGTCGACGTTGATCATGCCGTGGGTCGTGATCAGGTCGGAAATCCCCTGAACCGCCTGGCGCAGCACATCATCGGCCGGCTTGAAGGCATCCAGGATGCCCATCTTCTTGCCGGCGAGGCCGCTCAGCCGGTCGTTCGGAATCAGGATCAGAGAATCAACCACCTTCTTGAGTTCCTCGACGCCGTCTTCCGCCTTGCCCATCCGCTGCTTGCCTTCGAAACCGAAGGGCTTGGTCACCACGGCGACCGTCAGCGCGCCGACCTCCCGGGCGACCTCGGCAATCACCGGCGCGGCGCCGGTTCCCGTGCCTCCGCCCAGTCCTGCGGCGATGAACACCATGTCGGCCCCCTGCAGCAGTTCCACCAGCCGGGCATGGTCCTCTCTCGCCGCCTCACGTCCGACCTCGGGATTGGCGCCCGCGCCCAGTCCCTTGGTCAGCTTGGTCCCCAGCTGAATCCGCATCGGGGCCAGGTTGAAGCGCAGGGCCTGCGCATCGGTATTGGCGACGATGAAATCAACCCCTTCGACCCGCGCCGCAATCATGGTGTTGACTGCATTGCCGCCGCCACCGCCGATTCCGACAACCTTGATTTTTGCGCCCTGATCCAACTGCTCGTCAAATTCGAAAGTCATGACTCCCTCCATCTGTCTGGGCCGGCACCTCCGCGATACCGGCGTCTGAAATATGTGTGAAGCTCCTATCCGTTTTAAAAAAATTCGCCAAACCACTCCTTCATGCGTCGTGTCACTCGCTCGAAGAGGTTTTCCTGGCCGATGCTGAAATTTTTGGTCTGCAGGTTGCGGCTGCCGTACTTTACCAAGCCGACGCCTGTGGCATAAACCGGTGAATTGACGACGTCGGTCAGGCCGCCGATGCCCTGCGGGACGCCTCTGCGGACCGGAAGATCGAACACCTGCTCAGCCAGTTCCGGCATGCCGGGCAGGATCGCCGAACCGCCGGTCAGAACGATCCCGGAGGCAATCAGGTCCTCGAAGCCGCTCTTGACGATTTCGCGATTGACGAGGGTGAATATTTCCTCCACCCGCGGCTCGAGGATCTCGGCAAGCAGCTGTCGCGACAGGACCCGGGGCTCACGGCCGCCGACCGAGGGTACCTCGATGGTTTCGTCCTTGCCGACCTTGGACACCAGACAGCAGCCTGAGGCCTGTTTGATTTTTTCGGCTTCGCCGGTCGGCGTTCTCAGACCGACGGCAATGTCATTGGTCAGGTGGTTGCCGCCCAGGGAAAGCACGGCGGTGTGCTTGATCGCACCGTCGACGAAGATTGCCACGTCGGTTGTGCCGCCGCCGATATCGATCAGAGCGACGCCGAGGTCTTTTTCATCGGCGGTCAGTACTGCCTCGGCGGAACCCAGCTGCTCGAGAACGATGTCGCCGACATCCACCCCTGCCTTGTTGCAGCTCTTGATGATGTTCTGGGCGCTGGCCACCGCGCCGGTCACGATATGCACCCGCGCTTCCAGGCGG
>DATFJP010000249.1:0-3179 GCA_035269105.1 Desulfuromonadales bacterium | reverse complement strand
ACCATCGACGACAACCGCCGAGTCACCTTGTTCGGCCAGGGCTTGAACGCCTTCGGTTTCGAGGGGGCCACTCATGAGCCGACGGTGTTCCTGCAGGCCTATGACACGGAAGGAAGTCTGCGCAACGACTACGTGGAAGGCGAGGATATCCATTCGGCCGGTGCGGATTCCATCTGGTTCGATCTGCCTTTCGACTGGGTCAACAGCGGCAGCGAGATCGTCGGTCCGATCTATTTCCAACTGCGGCATGCCTTCGTCGACCCCTACCTGTCGGACAGCGTAATCGAAGATGTGCGGCTGCCCGCCGACCAGTGGGATCTTTCCCCTTACTACCAGATCGAGCTGCTTTCCGACCTGCAGATCACCGGGGTGTCCAAAGATCCGGTGACGCGGGGAGAGGAGCTGACCATCTACGGCTCCGGATTCGCGCCGCTGATGGCCGAGAACCATGTCTATTTCACCGACAACGAGGATGTGGAACACCAGGGGAATGTGACTTATGCCACGGACAGCACCCTGGAAGTCACGGTGCCGGACAGTCTGCCGCACGGGCCGACCTGGATCGACGTTGAACTGGACGACGGCACCTTGAGCAACGCATGGCGGATTGCGGTGGTGCCGAAAGCCGTGCATGCCCAGCCCGACGATGGCACCGATTTCGCTGAAACCCTGCAGGTCAGCTTGAGCCAGACCGAAAACGTCCCCATTTTCTATAGCATCGGCAGCGGCAGCGAACAGCGCTACAGCGGGCCGATTCTCCTGACGGACTCGGCGACCATCCATGCCCGGGCCAAGGTTACCGTCGAAAACAGTGACTACGCGTCGGGCTATACCAGCTTTGTTTACTATAGGTGCTCAGCCAACCAGGTCCTGGTCGACGGCGTCTGTGTCGACAAGGTCGCGCCGCCCACCGCGTCGCCCACGGCCCAGGAATTCGTCGGCAGTGTCGGTGTCAGCCTGAGCCAGGCAGACGGCTACACCATTCAGTACCAGGTGGGCGACGGTCCCTGGAGGACCTACGCAGGGCCGATCACCCTGACGGACACCGCCACCATCTCCGCCTACGCCGTCGATCCGGGCGGGCAGAATTCGGATGTCGTGTCGTTTACTTATGTCAAAACTACCAACAATCTCTCCGGCAAATGGCTGCTGACCGAGAAGATCTCGATCGTCAGCGACGGATGCACTGAGCCCGACCCCTGTTCCGAAAGCAGTTATGCCTATGCGGAAGGCAGTTGGTCATATTCAATCCATTCGACCAACGCCCCTGGCTGTGCCGCCCTGGAATGGTCTGATTCCGGCTCGGGAACTCACCTTATACCGCCCAATATTCTGACGCCGGGAGAAAGTCTTACGTTGAGCGTGACCCACGAAGGCGACTTTAACACCATCCTTTCGACAGCCATCTTCAACAAGGAGGGGTTCAGTGTTGACCCACAGACGGGTTATCTGACTTACACCTACTACTCTGATGTGGGTGATGCCTTCGGCAACGACACCGGTATGGACAAAAGAACCGCCGAAGTCACTGTGCCCTATGCGTCCTCCGAAGATCGTCTGCTGAAGATTCGTGGCGGCAAAACTATGGGCTGCTCCCTGTTGACCGATTATATTTACATCATGCAGCCGTAAGGGGCGGAAAGAGCTTCCTGCCCGAAGGAAAATTTTTTGCAGGGGAAATCATGAGAAACAGGTTCGGGGGGAAAGCTCAGGCTGATTTTTCGCCCGCTGTTCGGCCATGCGCCGGATAGCGTTTTTTTAAGGCCTCAAGTTCTCGCGTTTCTTTGTATTTAAACGCCAGGAGGTTCCCTATGCGCCACCCCATGCTCGCCGGGTTTCCCCGGTTTCTCCTCATGCTGCTCACGACCGTACTCTTCATCCCGCTGCCTGTCCAGGCTGCAGACCCCCCTATTTCACTTATCCGCGGTGCCGATGATGATACGATTGCCATCGGCCTGAACAGCTATGATATTGATGGTGGCCCCGGCAGTGATATCCTGCAGCTGCCGCTCTTCCCGGATGTTTATCAGTTCACTGCAATCACCACCAACCGCAACAGCGCCAAATTCTTCGCCCACACCCTGACCATCGAAAACGTCGAATCGGTGCGGTTCGGGGTGGATTATTTGACCACTCTGCCCATCGACGCCATGCTCTCCGGCGAGGTACAGAGACAGCTGTTCAAACTGACCGATGTTTACCTGGCCTACTTCGGCCGGGCTCCCGATGTGATTGGTCTGGAATACTGGCAGCAGCAGCTGCTTACCGGCCAGCAGACCTTCGATGAAATCATCATCAATTTTGCCTACAGCCAAGAAGCACAAGCACTTTTTCCCAAGGATGGCAGCAACAAGGATTTCGTGGCGACCGTCTACCGGAACTGCTTCGATCGCGCTCCGGACCTGGCCGGTTGGTACTACTGGACCTATATCCTGAACGGCGGCGATCCGCAGGCTGTCGATTGGTCGACCTTCGACTGGGCCTCACTGCAGGAATCGGATATTGCCGAGACCGGCAACGGCGAAACCAGCCTGACCGAGCGTGGCAAGTTCATTGCGCGGGTGCTGCTCGGCGCTTATGCGGAGACCAGCGGTCCCGAAGACCGCTCGCTGCTGATCAACAAGCACGAAGTGGCTTTAGCCTACGCCAACAAATTGTCGATCCATCCGGAAGATGCTTTCGAGACCGCGATCGACGCCTTGCTTAACCTGGTCAGCGGTGACCCCGTCACTCGCTACAATGCCGAGCACGTGCTCGACTATGTCTTCGTCAATCCCGTAACGCTTTCGGACGTGATGAACGACTCTGAACTACTGGCCTCCCTGTGGAAACATGATGCTGTTTACAATGCCGACAACGACGGCGACGGTTGGTCGGAAATCCAGGGCGACTGCAATGACAGTCTGAGCACGATCTATCCCGGCGCCTACGAAACTTGCAATGACGGCATTGACCAGGACTGCAACGGCGTGGATCAGGCTTGCCAGTCGGGCGTCGAAGTGTTGACTCTTTCCACCGCACGGGCTTTCCCCGGACAATTCCTCAACGTGGGGCAGACCGGGGTTTCCCCAGACAGCCTCGCCGAAGTTGTGTTTACCTGGGCGGACGGTGCGGCGGTGGGAGTGTTTGCCATCGCCGATGAGGCTGGCGACCTGCTTGTGGCCATCCCGCCGTTGTTC
>DATFJP010000248.1:0-19588 GCA_035269105.1 Desulfuromonadales bacterium | reverse complement strand
CGTTTGCCCTTCGAAGATGTCGGCATCGCCATGATCGACCACCACCGGAGCCTGCGGCAGGGCATCCCGGAAGTGGTTCTCGGCGAGGCCAAGAGCGCCGAACAATTAACGACCATTGTCGCCCGCATGGCCGAGCATGGCGGCAACCTCCTGGTCACCCGGCTCGACCACGAGAAAGCGGGCGTTCTGCAGGACGCCCACCCCGAGGCCGCCTACGACCCGGTCAGCCGGACCTTCACCCTGGTTCAGGCACCCCTGCAGGACCTCGGCCGCGGCAAGGTCCTGGTCGTCTGCGCCGGGACCTCCGACCTGCCGGTCGCCCGCGAAGCGGCGATCTGTGCCCGCATGTTCAGCAACCGGGTCGAAGAACTGGTAGACGTCGGCGTCGCCGGCATTCATCGACTGCTGGCCCATGCGGACCGGCTGCGCGAGGCTGCGGTGATTATTGTCGTCGCCGGCATGGAAGGTGCGTTGCCCTCGGTGGTCGGCGGCCTGGTGCCGGTGCCGGTGATCGCGGTACCGACTTCGGTCGGCTATGGAGCGGCATTCGAAGGCGTTGCCGCCCTGCTCGGCATGCTCAATTCCTGTGCCGGCGGGGTAACCGTGGTCAACATTGACAACGGCTTCGGTGCCGCCTTCGCGGCAACTCGCATCAACAGGACGACCGATTGATGACGATTCTCTACCTCGATGCTTTCTCCGGTATTTCCGGCGACATGATGCTCGGCCTGCTGGTCGACCTGGGCGTCCCTCTCGAGGTTCTGGAGCAGGACCTGGCTCAGCTGCCGGTCGCCGGCTATCGGCTGCAGGCCGAAGCGGAGCAGCGTCACGGCATCGGCGGCACCCGGGTCCGGGTCCTCTGTGAAGACAGCCAGCCCTCGCGTACCTGGGCCGACATCGACCGGATGCTGGCCGAATGCGAGCTGCCTGCGGTGAGCCGGGATCTGGCCCGACGCACCTTTCGCCTGCTGGGCGAGGCCGAGTCCCACGTGCACCAGGTTCCTCTCGAAGACGTCCATTTTCACGAGGTCGGTGCCGTCGATGCGATCGTCGACATCGTCGGCACCGCGACCGGCCTGCTGCGGCTGAACCCGACCCGGGTGGTTTGTTCCCCCCTGCCCCTGTCCTGCGGCCTGACCCGGGGGGCACACGGCAGCATCCCCCTGCCGGCACCGGCCACCCTTGAGATCTTGCGCGGTTGCCCGATCCGGACTGCAGGCAGCAGCCGGGAACTGGTCACCCCCACCGGCGCGGCCATCGCCAGGGCGCTCGCCGAATTCGGCGAGCTGCCGCCGATGAATTTGGAGCGCATCGGTTACGGCGTCGGCGGCTGGCAACTCGAAGATCGCCCCAACCTGCTGCGCGGCCTGCTCGGCCACGACGAAGCGACGGCAGGCATGCTGCAGGACACGGCCGTTGTCCTGGAAAGCCATATCGACGACATGTCCCCGGAACTGCTCGGCAGCCTGCTCGATGAACTGCTTGCCGACGGCGCCTGGGATGTCGGTTTTTCACCTCTGCAGATGAAAAAGAACCGGCCCGGCATCCGTCTCACCGTGGTCGCACCGCCGGCTCGCAAAGAGTTCCTGGTCCGGCGTCTGCTGCGGGGAAGCACCACCACCGGCGTCCGCTGTGCCGACACGCTGCGCTACAAACTGCGCCGCGAGGTCGGTACCGTGACCACCGCCCTCGGCGAAGCCCAGATCAAGCTGATCTACGAAGGCAGTGAACTGCTGCGCACGGCGCCGGAACACGCCAGCTGCCTGGCCCTGGCCAAAGCGAGCGGTCGTCCCCTCGCCGATGTCTACCTGCTCGTCACCGAAGCGGCGCGCCGCCACTTCGGCCGGGAGGAGTGACATGCGTTTCTGGATCCTGCTGCTGGCCAGCAATGCCGGTCTCGGCTATTCGCCGGTGGTCTCGGGAACGGTCGGCACCCTCGCCGGTATCCCGGCCTTTTACCTGATGGCATCTTTGTCGCCAGCGATCTACCTGGTGACCTGGCTGGCCCTGTTCGGCATTGCGGTCTGGGCCGCCGATGGGGCCGGCCGCATCTACGGCACGGCCGACGACGGGCGGATTGTGATCGATGAACTGGCCGGCTACCTGGCGACCGTGGCGTTCCTGCCATTCAGCGCCGCCAGTGCCTTGCTCGGCTTTCTTTGGTTCCGGTTTTTCGATATTCTCAAACCGCCCCCGGTACGCTGGGTGGACCGGAGCATGAAAAACGGCTTCGGCGTGGTCTTCGATGATGTGCTGGCCGGCATCTACGCGGCCATCGCCCTGCGTTTGACCCTGGCTCTTTTTAATCTGGACTAGACCATGAAAATCGCCATCCTGACAATCGGCGACGAACTGCTCAACGGTGAACTGGCCGACACCAACACGGCAACCGTTGCCGGGATGCTGGCCGAACAAGGCTATCGGACCCGGGAAGCGGTCACCGTCGGCGACGACGGGGAAGACATCGTCGCGGCCCTGCAACGCCTGGCCCGGAACCACGACCTGGTGCTTGTCACCGGGGGGCTGGGCCCGACCGAAGACGACCGCACAGCGCGGGCTGCGGCGCGAGCCTTCGATCGCC
The DNA here is from genome assembly GCA_035269105.1 of Desulfuromonadales bacterium. Classification (GTDB taxonomy): domain Bacteria; phylum Desulfobacterota; class Desulfuromonadia; order Desulfuromonadales; family BM103; genus JAQYVZ01. The sequence goes on along the minus strand of DATFJP010000248.1, from coordinate 17,007 downwards.
CTGCGACATTGCACCAGGACGCTTTGCAGCAGATAAGGGAGAGATTCGCTGCCTGGGGCCGCGACATGCATCCGCGCAACGAGAAGCAGGCCATGCTGCCGGCCAAAAGCCGGGTGCTTGCCAATCGGCGGGGCACCGCGCCGGGTTTCCGGATTGCATCCGGCAGCGGAGCGACCCTGTTTTTTTTCCCCGGGGTCCCCGCGGAAATGAGGCCAATGCTTAAGGAATACGTTCTGCCTTTCCTGCACGAGCAACAACCGCAGCCGGTGCCTCGGGCCGGCAGGGTTTTAACCGTCTACGGGCTTGCGGAACCGGACGTCGAGGCCCGACTGGCCAGCGGCAACCTGCCGGAGGACGTGGCCGTGAGCTTCGCCGTGGATATGCCTCTGGTCCGGGTCAAGCTGAAAGCGGAAGGAGCAGGTGCCGAACGCCAGGTCGACCGGGCGGAACTGGCCGCCCGCCAGGCCCTGGGGGATTTCATTGTCGGCATCGACGATGAGACCCTGGCGGCAACCACGGTCAAACTTCTGACGACCACCAAGTTGACTCTGGCTCTGGCCGAATCCTGTACCGGCGGCATGATCGCCCAGCAGATCACCGATCAACCCGGTTCCTCCGCCGTCCTGGAACGCGGTGCCGTGACTTATGCCAACAGCGCCAAACGGGACTGGCTCGGGGTCTCCACCGGAATCCTCGAAGGGCCGGGCGCGGTCAGCGCCGAATGCGCCACGGCAATGGCACAGGGCATCCGGTCGGCGGCAGCAACCGACATCGGCCTGGCCGTGACCGGCATCGCCGGCCCTTCCGGTGGAACTCCGGACAAGCCGGTCGGCACGGTTTATCTGGCGATGGTCTCGCCGACCGGAGAAAAGGTCGAACGCTTCTGCTTCCCCGGAGACCGCCATCAGGTCAGGATGCGCACCGCCTGCACCGCCCTGGACTGGCTGCGGCGCCTTGCTCTCGACCGGGCAGAACACTCATCGGCAGCCTCGTCATGACCATTGCGCGGGCCTTCCTGGCCATACCCGTTCCCGATGAGGTGCGTCTGGCCGTTGCCAGGCTGCAGAAGCAACTGGTTCCCCTGGCCGGGAATCTGCGCTGGGCTCATCCCGACACCCTGCATCTCACTCTGCATTTCTTCGGCGGGCTGGCCGAGGAAAATCTTGAAAAGATCAAGTCTTCTATGCTATCCGTAGGGCTTCAAACCGAGCCATTCCAGGTTGAAATCGGTGGGCTCGGGGCCTTCCCGAGCAGCAGGCGGCCGAGAGTCGTCTGGCTGGGCCTTTCCCCGGCAAAACCTCTCAAGGACCTGCATGCCAGCTGGCAACAGGAGCTGGAGAACATCGGCCTGCCCGCCGCCGACAAGCCGTTTTCGCCGCATCTGACCATCGGCCGCTTCCGGCAGGGTGCGAAAAGGCTCGACAAGCTGTTTGCAGAGTACGACGAAGACAGCCGGGTCGGCATCTGCCCGGTCGCCTCCCTGGTGCTCTACGAAAGCCGTCTGGGGCCAGGGCACGCAGAGCACATCCCTCTGTTTTCGGCCCGACTGGGCGGCTGACGGACCGACAACCGGCAGGGGAAACGGATCGGCTCATCCTTGATCTTGACCAACGGTCACGATCCGGCGGCCGAGGACAATATTTGCGTTTCGAATTATTGGCAGCATGCAACCAAACTGAGAACCGTCCGCCTCTGTCCAGCCGGATACGGCTGGCTGCCGGAAGGCGGTTTTTTTAAAACAAGGAGAACAACTGCGATGTCAGATGAAAACAAGAATCGGGCCATTGAACTGGCCATGGGCCAGATCGAGAAACAGTTCGGCAAGGGCAGCATCATGCGCCTCGGCGAAGATGCGGTCCTGCCCGAAGTCCAGACCATTTCGACCGGCGCCCTGAGCCTCGACATCGCCCTCGGCGTCGGCGGCATTCCCCGCGGACGGATCATCGAAATTTACGGCCCGGAATCCTCGGGCAAGACCACCCTGGCCCTGCATGTGGTGTCGGAAGCCCAGAAAGCCGGCGGCATTGCCGCCTTCATCGACGCCGAGCACGCCCTCGACGTCCACTACGCCCGCAAGCTGGGCGTCAACACGGACGACCTGTTGATTTCCCAGCCCGACACGGGCGAACAGGCCCTGGAAATTGCCGAAGTCCTGGTCCGCAGCGGCGCTGTCGACGTTCTGGTGGTGGATTCGGTGGCCGCCCTGGTGCCGCGCGCCGAGATCGAAGGCGAAATGGGCGACTCTCACATGGGCCTGCAGGCCCGGCTCATGTCCCAGGCCCTGCGCAAACTGACCGCGACCATCAGCAAGTCTCGTTGCAGCGTGATCTTCATCAACCAGATCCGCATGAAGATCGGCGTCATGTTCGGCAACCCGGAGACCACTACCGGCGGCAACGCCCTCAAGTTCTATGCCTCGGTCCGCATGGATATTCGCCGGATCGGCGCCCTCAAGCAGGGTCAGGATACGACCGGCAACCGGACCCGGGTCAAGGTGGTCAAGAACAAGGTGGCTCCGCCCTTCAAGGAAACCGAGTTCGACATCATGTACGGCCAGGGCATTTCCCATGAAGGGGACCTGCTCGACCTGGGGGTCGAATGCGGGGTTATCGAAAAAAGCGGCTCATGGTTCTCCTACGGCGACGACCGCATCGGTCAGGGCCGGGAGAACGTCAAGACATTTTTGACGGAAAATCCGGACATTGCCCAGGATATCGAACGCAAGGTCAAGACGCATTACGGCCTGAAAGTGACGGACGCTGCTCCCGTCGCAGGAGACTAAGCGACCATGGAACTCAACGAAATCCTCTCGGTGGGCCTGAAGTCAAGCGCGTCGGACATTCATCTCAAGGCCGGCCTGCCGCCGATCTACCGTATCGACGGTACCTTGCGGCCGCTGCCGAAAGCACCGCGCATCTCACCGGAGAGGACCGAGCAGATTTCCCAGCAGATCATGAACGATCTGCAGCGGGAGCGGTTCGAAAAAACCCGTGAGGTGGACCTGGCGTACGGCGTCCCCGGTCTGGGGCGATTCCGCGTCAACATCTTTTCGCAGCGCGGCTCGATATCCATGGTTTTCAGGGCTATCCCCTTCGACATCAAAAGCGTCGACGACCTGCTGCTGCCGCCGGTCGTCAAGAAACTCGGCATGGCCGGCCGCGGCCTGATCCTGGTGACCGGCGCGACCGGCTCCGGCAAATCGACCACTCTGGCTGCCATGCTCGACTATGTCAATGCCAACCGCAAGACCCATATCGTGACCATCGAGGACCCGATCGAGTTTCTGCACCGGGACAAGAAGAGCATTATCAACCAACGCGAGATCGGTTCCGACACCGAGGGCTTCCAGGTCGCCCTGAAAAGCGCCCTGCGCCAGGACCCTGACGTGATTCTGGTCGGCGAGATGCGCGATTACGAAACCATCGAAACCGCCCTGATGGCGGCGGAAACCGGCCATGTCGTGCTGTCGACCCTGCATACGGTCGATGCCACGGAAACGGTCAACCGCATCATCTCGGTCTTTCCACCCTTCCAGCAGCGCCAGATCCGCATCCAGCTCGCCGCAGTCCTCAAGGGAGTCATCTCCATGCGGCTGGTGCCGCGGGCCGACGGCAAGGGGCGCGTTCCCGCTGTCGAGGTGCTGGTGTCGACTGCCCGGGTCCGCCAGATGATCGACGACAAGGATCAGACCAAGTCTCTGCCGGATGCCATCCAAAAGGGTTATGAATCCTACGGCATGCAGACCTTTGACCAGTCGCTGATGGCCCTTCTCAAGAACAAACTGATCACCTACGAGGAGGCCCTGCGCCAGGCGACCAATCCGGACGACTTCAAGTTGAAGGTGTCCGGCATATCGTCCACTTCGGACCTGAGCTGGGATGCCTTTGCAGGCGAGGATGAGGACAAAGAGCAATAAGCCGGCGCCCGCCGGCGAGCCCTGGCTGGTGGCTCTGAGAATGCTTGGTCGGCGCGACTACAGTGTTGCCGAATTGAGCCGGCGCCTGCAGGAAAAAGGAGTGGACCGGGACCGGGTCCGGGAGGTTGTCGGTCGCTGCCTCGACTGCGGCTATCTCGATGATGCCCGCTATGCCGCCCAGCGCGCGCGCGGAATGATGCGCGAGGGCCGGGCTGTCGGTCCTCGTATCCTGGCCGACCTCCGCCATAAGGGCATCGATGAAGCAACGGCCGAAGCGGCGCTCGAACAGGCTCGCCGGGAACACAGCGACACGGACGTTCTCGCCCGGATCCTGGAACGGCGGTTTCCGGACTTCGACTATGCCGGGGCTTCCGAGCGGGAGCGCCGGCGGGTGGTCCACTTCCTGCAAAGAAAAGGGTTTCCCCTGAACTGCATATTTGAAAAATTGACCGAGAAAGGATAAATGGCCCGATTATGTTGACCGGCAACCAATTACGTGCACGCTTTCTGAAGTTTTTCCAGGACCGCGACCATACCGTGGTGCCTTCATCATCGCTGGTTCCCCATAACGACCCGACCCTGCTGTTCACCAACGCGGGCATGAACCAGTTCAAGGATTGCTTCCTCGGCCAGGAGAAAAGGGCCTATGTCCGCGCTGCCTCATCCCAGAAATGCGTCCGGGCCGGCGGCAAGCACAACGACCTGGAAAATGTAGGCCGAACGGCGCGTCACCACACTTTTTTCGAAATGCTCGGCAATTTCTCCTTCGGTGACTATTTCAAGCAGGAAGCCATTGCCTACGCCTGGGAGTTTTTGACCAGCGACCTCGGCCTCGACCCGGACCGACTGTATATCTCAGTCTATACCGACGACGACGAGGCCGCCGATATCTGGCATGAACAGGAGGGCATTCCCCAGGAGCGGATTTTCCGTTTCGAGGAAGACAATTTCTGGTCGATGGGCGATACCGGTCCTTGCGGTCCCTGCTCGGAAATTTTCTGGGACAATGGTCCCGAAGTCGGCTGCGGCCGCCCGGAGTGCGCGGTCGGCTGCGACTGCGACCGCTACATGGAGATCTGGAACAACGTCTTCATGCAGTTCGATCGCAGCAGCGACGGCACCATGACGCCCCTGCCCAAACCTTCGGTCGATACCGGCATGGGGCTGGAACGGATCACGACCGTGATGCAGGGTGTGACCTCAAATTACGACACCGACCTGCTGCGCGGCATCATCAACGCCATTGAAGAACTCGCCGGCAAACCTTATGGTGAAGATGAGGACCAGGACGTTTCCATGCGCGTCATTGCCGATCACAGCCGGGCCGCGGCCTACCTGATCGCCGATGGCGTCCTGCCCGGCAACGAGGGCCGGGGCTACGTGTTGCGCCGGATCATGCGACGGGCTATGCGCCACGCCCGCATGCTGGGGTTTGCCGAGCCGGTCCTCTATCGGACCGCGGTTTTCGTCCTCCAGTCCATGGCCGAGGCCTATCCGGAAGAAGCCGGCCGCAAGGATTTCGTCGCCACCATCGTCAAGAACGAGGAAGAACGGTTCATGACGACCCTGGACAACGGCCTGCGCATCCTCAACGAGGAAGTCGATCGACTCAAAGCGGCGCAAAAAACCGAAATTCCCGGAAACGTTCTGTTCAAGCTTTACGATACCTACGGCTTTCCGATCGACCTGACCGCCGACATCGTGGAGAAAGAGGGTTTCACGATCGACGAAGCCGGTTTCGAGGAGTGCATGGCGGAGCAGCGCCGGAAAGCCCGCGATCACTGGAAGGGTTCGGGGGAAGAAGCCATCGAAACCATCTATCGCAGACTGGCCGAACAGGGCCTCCGCTCCGAATTTCGCGGCTACGACCAGTTGGTGGAAACCTCGCAGGTTGTGGCCATCGTCCATGACGGTGAGCGGGCAAGCCAGGCCAAAGCCGGTGAGACAGTCGGTGTCGTTACCGCCGCCACGCCTTTTTACGGAGAATCCGGCGGTCAGGTCGGCGACCAGGGTGAAATCACCTGGACCGGCGGACGGATGACGGTGACCGAAACTCGCAAACCCCTGGCCGATCTGACCGTGCACATCGGCAAAATCGACGAGGGTGTTTTGGCCAACGGCCAAAACGTGGATCTCCGCGTCGATGATGAAGCCCGACAGGCCACGGCCCTTAACCACACCGCCACGCATATCCTGCATGCCGTTCTGGCCGATATTCTCGGCGGCCATGTCAAGCAGGCCGGCTCACTGGTCTCACCTGACCGACTGCGCTTCGATTTCAATCATTTTTCTGCCATCACGCCGAAGCAGCTGCATCGGATCGAAACCGAAGTCAACCGGCGCATCCGGGAGAATGTGGCCGTCGGCGCCGAGGAGATGGAACATGAACAGGCCCTCGCCAGTGGGGCGACCGCCCTGTTCGGCGAGAAATATGGCGAACGGGTCCGGGTGGTCAACCTGGGCGAGTTCAGCATGGAACTCTGCGGCGGCACGCATGCCTCCGCCACCGGCGATATCGGGCTGTTCAAGATCGTCCATGAAACCGGAATCGCCGCTGGCGTCCGCCGCATCGAAGCGGTCACCGGCGACAAGGCCCTGGAGCTGTTCCAGAATCAGGATGAGGCCCTGGCGCGCATGGCGGCAGCCATCAAGAGCGACCGCGGTCAGCTGGAAAACCGACTGTTGAAACTGCTCGAGAAGCAGAGGGAGCTTGAACGGGAAGTTTCCACCCTGGAAAGCCGGCTCAAGGCCGGGCAAGCCGATGATATCCTGAACCGGACCCGGGAGATCGGGGACGTCAAACTGCTGGCCGCCGAAGTTGAGGCGACCGATGCCAAGGGTCTGCGGGAGATGGCCGACAAGCTGCGCGACAAGCTCGGCAGCGGTGTGGTCGCCATCGGCTGCGCCCACGAGGGCAAGGCCAACCTGCTGGTTGCGGTCACCCGGGACCTGACCGACCGGCTGCATGCCGGCAAGCTGGTGGCCGCTCTGGCGACGGAAGTCGGCGGCCGCGGCGGCGGTCGACCCGACCTCGCCCAGGCCGGCGGGCCGGATGCCGAAAAAGTCGGCGCTGCCCTGGCCAAAGCGGGCTCCCTGATTGCCGATGCCCTGTAAAGCTGAAGACCGGAAAGGAAAGCGCCGTGCGGATTGAAATGCTCGGTCAGCCGCAGCTGGTTCAGGAGCATGCAGCGCCGGTCATCCTGGTCGTCGACGATGAAGAGGCGATCCTCGACCTTTGCGCCCGGGCCCTGAAAAACTATCGCTTTCTGCAGGCCAGGGATGGCCGGGACGCCTTGGAACTGATCGAAAAGCAGCGGGTCGATCTGGTGCTGACCGACGTCATGATGCCGGTCATGAATGGCCTGGAATTGTTGGAAAAAATCAAGGAAAACGACCCGGATCAACTGGTCATCATCATGACCGGGTTCGGTGAAAAGGACGTTATCCTGCGCGCGCTCAAGGCCAAGGCGGATGATTTCATCCACAAGCCGCTCAATCTGGCACAGCTGAAGGCAACTGTGGCCAAAGCCCTGGAGCGCAAGCGCCTGCGGCAGGAGTTGGTTCAGCTCCGCCAACTGGACCGGCTCAAGGCCGACTTTCTCGGCCTGGTCTCCCACAAGCTGCGCACTCCGACCACCTCCCTTTCCCTGTTTATCCAGAACCTGGCGAGCGGTGCCGTCGATCCCCGGGACGAGGACTTCGCCAAGGTCCTCGGGGCCATGCAGGAAGAATCCCGGTACCTTGCCCAGCTGATTCAGGACCTGCTGGTTTACAGCGACGTCATCCTGCGCGAGGAAAAGCTGGAGCTGGGCGAGCTTGACCTCAAGGCCCTGGCCAGCTCGCTGCTAACCTCCAAACGGGACGCCGCCAAACAGAAAACGCTCATGCTTTGCAACGACCTCCCGGAGGACTGGCCCATCCTGGCAATCGACAAACAGCGCATGCGCTTTGTGCTGGGCGCCCTGCTGGACAACGCCATCAAGTTCACGCCGGCAGGCGGCCGGGTCCGTTTGGCGGGCAAGGTCGAGGCAGAGAGCGTCTCACTGACCGTCAGCGACACCGGTCCGGGCATCGCCGAAAAGGAACTGCCTAAAGTTTTTGAAAAATTCTATCAGGTCGATCCTGCGCATACCGGGCAGGTTCGTGGCTTCGGCCTGGGGCTTTTTTATGCCCGCAAATTCGTCCACGACCATGATGGCAAGCTGATCATCGAAAGCAGCCCCGGCCGGGGAACCGCGGTCACGATCAGTCTCCCCCGCCCGGCAGGCCCCTCTTCCTGAGGGCTAGCCCGTCTTCCGCCGCGCCCGAGATCAGGGCATTTCCCTTTGTTTGTCGTAAAGCTTATGGTATAAATTCTGTTTTACCTTTGCGGCATTTGCCGACCGGGCATTGGTCAGGCAGGTGTCTTACATGGAGTCCGGCATGTTCAAGGGAACAACCATCGCCTGTGTCCGGCGCGGCGAGCAGGTGGCCATGGCCGGCGACGGCCAGGTCACGCTCGGCAACACCATCATGAAACATTCGGCCTGCAAGCTCCGGCAGATGTACGATGGCCGGGTTCTGGCCGGCTTTGCCGGCAGCACCGCCGACGCCTTCACTTTGTTCGAAAAATTCGAAGGCAAGCTCCAGGAGCACCGCGGCAACCTGGCGCGTGCGGCCGTCGAACTGGCCAAGGACTGGCGCACCGATCGCATCCTGCGCCGGCTCGAAGCGCTGCTGATCGTCGCCGACCGGGAGGCCACCCTGATCCTCTCCGGCGCCGGCGACGTCATCGAGCCGGAATCGGGCATTGCCGCCATCGGCTCCGGCGGACCTTATGCGCAGGCCGCCGCCAGGGCCCTGCTCGAAAACACCGATCTGCCGGCCGCCGAGGTCGCCCGGGCCGCCCTGTCGATTGCCGCCGACATCTGTGTCTACACCAACAACCAAATCAGCGTGGAGAAACTGGATTGACCAATTTTACCCCTCGGGAGATCGTCTCTGAACTCGACCGCTACATCGTCGGCCAGCAAAAGGCCAAGCGGGCCGTCGCCGTCGCTCTGCGCAATCGCTGGCGGCGCCAGCAGGTCAGCCCCGACCTGCGCGAGGAGATTGCGCCGAAGAACATTATCATGATCGGTCCGACCGGGGTCGGCAAGACGGAAATCGCCCGGCGGCTGGCCCGGTTGGCCGAGGCTCCGTTCATCAAGGTCGAGGCCAGCAAGTTTACCGAGGTCGGCTATGTGGGGCGGGACGTGGAAAGCATGGTCCGCGACCTGGTTGAACTGGCCATCCTGCTGGTCAAGGAAGAAGAAGCCCGCAAACAGCGCCGCAAGGCCGAGGACCTGGCTGAAGAACGGCTGCTCGATCTGCTTCTCCCCCAATCGGCTGATAAGGACTCGTCCGCCGAAGCCAAAAGCGAAGGCGGAACCCGCGACAAGCTGCGGCGTCTGCTGCGCATGGGCGAACTCGACGACCGCCAGGTCGAACTCGAGATCGAGGACACCCAGATGCCGAGCATGCAGGTGTTCGGGCCGCAGGGCAGCGAGGAAATGGGTTTCAACATGAAGGAAATGTTCGGCAACCTGTTTCCGAAGAAGACCAAACGCCGGCGTATGAAGGTCGCCGAGGCCCGGGAGATGCTGATTGACATTGAGGCCGAGAAGCTGGTGGACATGGATAAGGTCCAGGCACTCGCCCGCGAACGCACCGAGCAGGCCGGCATTATCTTCATCGACGAGATCGACAAGATTGCCAGCCGCGAGGGCGGTCAGGGGCCGGAAATCTCGCGGGAAGGCGTGCAGCGCGACATTTTGCCGATCGTCGAAGGCAGTACGGTCAATACCAAATACGGACCGGTCCGGACCGACCACATCCTGTTCATCGCCGCCGGTGCCTTTCATATCGCCAAGCCGTCCGATTTGATCCCGGAGCTGCAGGGCCGGTTTCCGATCCGGGTGGAACTGGAAAATCTCGAGGAAGCCGACTTCGTCCGCATCCTGACCGAACCGAAAAACGCCCTGATCCGCCAGTACGAAGCGCTGATGGCGACCGAGGGCATTCGACTTCAGTTCGGCGACGACGCCATCCGCGAGATCGCCCGCACCGCCGCGCAGGTCAACGATCAGACGGAAAACATCGGTGCGCGCCGCCTGCATACGATCATGGAGACCCTGCTCGAAGACCTCTCCTTCGATGCGCCGGAGCGTTCGGAAAAGAAACTGGACGTCGACGCTGCCTTCGTTCGCGACCGCCTGGCCGGCATCGCCGCGAACGTCGACCTGGCGCGCTATATTTTGTAAAGGAAGCGATGACCGTATGCAGGAACTGATACAGAAAGCCCATATCCTGGTCGAGGCCCTGCCCTGGATCCGCAACTTCTACGGCAAGACCATCGTCATCAAATACGGCGGCAACGCGATGGTCGAAGACCATCTCAAGAAGTCCTTCGCCAAGGACGTCACTCTGATGAAGTACATCGGCCTGAATCCCGTCATTGTCCACGGTGGCGGACCGCAGATCGGCAAGGTTCTGCAAGCCATGGGTATTGAAACCAGCTTCGTGCAGGGCATGCGGGTAACCGACGCGCGGACCATGGACGTGGTCGAAATGGTGCTGGGCGGCAAGGTCAACAAGGAGATCGTCGCCAACCTCAACCAGCATGGCGGCCGGGCCGTCGGCCTCACCGGCAAGGACGGCAGCCTGATCACCGCCCGCAAAATGGAAATGAAGGCCGTCAATCCGGATACCCTGACCCCGGAAATCATCGATATCGGCATGGTCGGCGAGGTTGCGGCCGTCAACCCGGCGATCATCACCTCCCTCGATGAAGCGCACTTCATTCCGGTGATCGCGCCGATCGGCGTCGACGAGCAGGGCCTGACCTACAACATCAACGCCGACCTGGTGGCCGGCAGGGTAGCCGGCGCCCTGCAGGCCGAAAAGCTGATCCTCCTGACCGACATCGAAGGCGTCAAGGACAAAGCCGGCAAGCTGCTCAACACCATCGACATCACCGCAGTCCAGGGTCTGATCGATGACGGGACCATCGCCGGCGGCATGATTCCCAAGGTCACCTGCTGCCTGGATGCCATCGCCGAAGGGGTCAGAAAAACGCATATCATCGACGGCCGGGTCGAGCATGCCTGTCTGCTCGAGATCTTTACGGATCAGGGGATCGGCACCGCGGTCGCCAAATTCAATTGAAATCCGTGATCGGTGATCGGTGATCAGTGATCGGTGAAAAACAGACCTTCACCTCGCACCGCTGACCGCTCACCCCTGAGGACACCGAACCATGAGTCTCACCCAAAGCTGGATTGATCGGGCCGAACAGAGCGTCATGAAAACCTACGGCCGCTACCCGCTGGTCGCTGTGCGCGGTGAAGGCTGCCGCCTGTGGGACGTTGAAGGCACAAGCTACCTGGATTTTTTGGCCGGCGTCGCCGTCAACAATCTGGGTCACTGCCATCCCAGGATCGTGGCCGCTCTCAGGGAACAGGCCGGCCGTCTGCTGCATTGTTCGAACTTCTATCAGATTCCCCAGCAGATCGAACTGGCCGAATGGCTCTGTGAACACTCCTTTGCCGACCGGGTTTTCTTCTGCAACTCGGGAGCCGAAGCCAATGAAGCGGCCATCAAACTGGTGCGCAAATACAGCCGCGAGCGGCACGGGGAAAATCGTTTCGAGGTGATTACCGCCGTCGCCTCTTTTCATGGCCGGACCATCGGCACCATCAGTGCGACCGGCCAGGAGAAGGTCCGGGACGGCTTCACGCCGATGCTGCCGGGGTTCCGCCACGTCCCCTTCGGCGATATCGAAGCCCTGCGCAGTGCGATCACGACCAACACCTGCGCTGTCCTGCTGGAACCGGTCCAGGGGGAGGGCGGCGTCAATCTGCCGCCGGCCGGCTATCTGCGCGCGGTCCGGGATCTCTGCAAGAGCCACGATCTGCTGCTGGTCTTCGACGAGGTCCAGGTCGGCTGTGGCCGGACCGGCTCGCTCTGGGCATATCAGCAGGAAGATGTCGAGCCCGATGTCATGACGCTGGCCAAGGCTTTGGCCGGCGGGCCGCCGATCGGTGCCATGCTGGCCCGGCAGCATTTCGCCGCTGCCCTCGGACCCGGTACGCATGGCTCAACCTTCGGCGGCAACCCGCTGACCTGCAGTGCCGCGCTGGCGGCCATGCGGACCCTGGTCGAAGACGACCTGCTCAATCGCTGCATGCGCATGGGAGACTACCTGCGAGGTCGGCTGGAAGATCTTTGCGGCAGATATGATTTCGCCAGGGAAGTTCGCGGCCGCGGGCTGATCCTGGGTATGGAGCTGACCATCGAGGGCGCCGAAATCGTCAAGCAGTGCCTGCAAAAAGGCCTGTTGATCAATTGCACCATGGGCAAGGTACTGCGCTTCGTACCGCCGCTGATCGTGTCCCGGGCGGAGATCGACGAGGCCATCGCCATTCTCGACGGCGTTCTGGCCGGCCAGCCGGAGTCCAGGGTCCATTGAACGCTCTCATCGATGCCGAACTGACCCTGCTCAAGGGCGATTGCAACGAGCTGCTGCAGCAGCTGCCGGATCGGTCCGTGGACCTGCTGTTCACCGACCCGCCTTATAATTTGAGCCAGTATTCCACTGGCAATATGCGGTTCAACTGGCGCGGGGAAATCAACAATGACCTGGCGGAATGGGACCGTCACTTCGACCCGGGTGACGTCCGCGATCAGTTCCTGCGCATTCTGAAACCGAGCGGCAATCTGTTCGCCTTCTGCTCCTACAACCTGCTGGGCCGCTGGCATGAGGTCTTCGACCCGGTTTTCGACACCTTCCAGTTCTTTGTCTGGCACAAGACCAATCCCGTACCGAAAATCCGCAAGCAGGGTTTTCTGAACAGTTGCGAGCTGATTGTCTGTATGTGGAACCGCCAACACACCTGGAACTTCGGCCGGCAGAACGCCATGCACAATTTCTACGAAAGCCCGATCTGCATGTCGCCGGAACGCCTCCGGGAGCCGAAACATCCGACCCAGAAGCCGGTAGGGCTGCTCAAACACCTGATCGGCATCGCCAGCAACCCGGGAGACCTGGTGTTCGACCCCTTTATGGGCGTCGGCTCGACCGGAGTTGCCGCCCGGATGCTCGACCGGCGCTTTCTCGGCATGGAACTGGACGAGAATTACTTCGATGCTGCGGTCCGGCGTTTGCAGAAAAACCCGTCGGACCAGCCAGCTGCCGCTCTGATGTGAAAACGTCTGAAGGAGAGACTCGATGAAAATGGATTTTCTGAAGCTCAGCGACTGGTCGCGCTCCGGGCTCGACCGCATCTTTGCCCTGACCCGGGACCTCAAGCGACAGCAGAAACAGGGCGAGCCCCACGCCCTGCTGGCCGGCAAAACCCTTGGCATGCTGTTCGAGAAGAGTTCGACCCGCACCCGCGTGTCCTTCGAAGTCGGTATGTACCAACTGGGCGGCCATGCCCTGTTCCTCTCCTCGGCAACGACGCAGATTGGTCGCGGCGAACCGGTCCGGGATACCGCCCGTGTCATGTCGCGCTACGTCGACGGCCTGATGATCCGGACCTTCTCCCAGCAGGTCGTCGAGGACCTGGCGCGCTACAGCAGCATTCCCGTCATCAATGGCCTGACCGACCTCTACCATCCCTGTCAATTGATGGCCGACCTGTTCACGGTGGTCGAACACAAAGGCGGCTATGAGAACCAGATTTTCTGCTGGATCGGCGACGGCAACAACATGGCCAACAGCTGGATCAATGCGGCGACTGCCTTTGGCTTCAAGCTGCGGGTAGCGACCCCCGCCGGCTATGAACCGGATGCAGCCGTGCGCCAGCGCGCCGCCGACGCCGGAGCGGAGATTCTCTATACCGACGATCCCCTGGAGGCCGCCAGCGGCGCCACGGTGCTCAATACCGACGTCTGGGCCAGCATGGGCCAGGAGCAGGAGCAGGAGAAGCGCCGACGGGCTTTCGCCGGCTTCCAGATCAACCGGGAAACCGTGGCGGCCGCCGCCGATGACTGCATTGTCCTGCACTGTCTGCCGGCCCATCGCGACGAAGAGATCACCGATGAAGTCATCGAAGGTCCCAATTCGGTGATCTTCGACGAGGCGGAAAACCGTCTGCATGTTCAGAAAGCGATTATGGCCACCCTGATGCAGTGATTTTTGGGGCCACCATGCGGCCCGGCGGAGAGTTCCGCTCCGGCTGGATGAAATGACTGGAGGCTTGATGGAAATCACCTGTCCCCACTGCGGCTTTTCCCGGCAGACCGATCCGCATCGGATTCCCGACCGCCCGGTCCGGGTGACCTGTCCGAGCTGCGCGGCATCCTTCCGCTTCGAAGGTCAAGCCGCGAAGGAACAACCTGCTGCCGCGCCGAGGGCCAATGAAATTCAGCAGATTCCGGAGAACCGAAGGGAGCCGGCGCTTTCCCGGCAGGACCTTGTTCAAACCGCGTCATTCGACCAGGAGCCGGCAATGGCCGAACGGCCCAAGGCCGGCTTCTGGATCCGGTTCGTCGCCTATTTTTTCGACGGCGCCATAGTCGGCTTGGTGCAATTCCTGTTGGGACTGGCCTTCGGTCTGGTAACCGGTCTGTTCGTCGGCGGGCCCGGTGAGACCCAGACGGCCCTGTCGGTCCTTTCCGGACTGCTCGGTGTCACCATCAGCCTGGCTTACGGGATTTTCTTTATCGGCTATTGCGGCCAGACGCCGGGCAAAATGATAACCCGGGTCAAGGTGGTGCGCACCGACGGCACGCAGATCACCTACGGACGGGCGTTTCTGCGCGAGGTGATCGGCAAGTTCCTGTCCGGCATCCTGCTCTGCATCGGCTATTTGATGGTGGCCTTTGATTCCCAAAAACAGGGACTGCATGATAAGATTGCCGACACTTATGTCATCAAACTTCAGTGACGCGGAACGCGGAACGAGAAACGCGCCCGCTGGGCAGGCCCCGCGCCCTGTCATCCAAAAATAAGGAGCAACTCATATGTCGAAACAAGGTTCCGTCAAAAAAGCGGTCCTGGCCTATTCCGGCGGTCTGGACACGTCGATTATCCTGAAATGGCTGATTGAAGAATACCACTGCGAAGTCGTCGCCTTTGCCGCCGACCTCGGCCAGGGCGAAGAGCTGGATCATATTCCGGAGAAAGCCAAAAACACCGGTGCCGTCTCTTGCTATATCGAGGACCTGCGGGAAGAATTCGTGCGCGATTTCGTGTTTCCCATGTTTCGCGCCAACGCCATCTATGAAGGCCGCTATTTCCTCGGCACCTCCATCGCAAGGCCGCTGATCGCCAAGGCCCAGATGGAGATTGCCGCACGGGAAGGCGCCGATGCCGTGTCGCACGGCGCCACCGGCAAGGGCAACGACCAGGTCCGTTTTGAATTGGCCTATTACCATTTCGATCCCGCCGTCACCGTGATCGCCCCATGGCGGGAATGGGACCTGAACAGCCGCAAGGCCCTGGAGGAATACGCCCGCAAGCACGATATCCCGGTGCCGACCAGCAAGAAATTTCCCTGGAGCTCGGACCGCAACCTGCTGCATATTTCCTTCGAAGGCGACGTCCTGGAGGACCCCTGGGCCGAAGCACCGGAAGAGATGTACGTGCTGACGGTGCGTCCCGAGGACGCCCCCGACCAGCCGGAATTCGTCGAGATCGCCTTCGAGCAGGGTGACGCGGTGGCCGTCAACGGCGAACGTTTGTCGCCCGCCGACCTGCTGGCCAGGCTGAACGAACTGGGCGGCAGGCACGGCATCGGCCGGGTCGACCTGATGGAGAACCGCTTCGTCGGCATGAAGAGCCGCGGCGTTTACGAGACGCCCGGCGGCACCATCCTCGAAGAAGCGCACCGCGCGGTGGAATCGATCACCATGGACCGCGAGGTCATGCACCTGCGCGACTCCATGGTCTCGCGTTATGCGACCATGATCTACAACGGCTTCTGGTTTGCGCCGGAACGCCTGGCCCTGCAGGCCCTGATCGACCAGACCCAGCAGACGGTCAATGGCGTGGCCCGCATCAAGCTTTACAAAGGCCACTGTCGCGTGGTCGGCCGTCAGTCCGAGAACGACAGCCTGTTCAATGTCGATTTCGCCACCTTCGAAGCGGACGAGGTCTACAACCAGGCGGACGCCGAGGGCTTCATCAAGCTCAACGCCCTGCGCCTGCGCATCGCCGCCCTGCAGCGGCAAACCCGAAAATAACGGGACGAGTGACGCGGAACGAGGACGGTCAAAATTGCCTCCCTCGTCCCCCGTTCCGCGTTCCGGGTTTTACATGGACGTCAAAAAGCAGCACATCATGACAGCGGTCGTCGCCTGCGTGATCGATGCGCGGCAGCGGGTCCTGCTGACCCGGCGCTGCATCGATCCGTTCTGCGGACAGTGGGTCATGCCGGGCGGCAAGATCGATCATGGCGAGACCATCCTGGCCGCCCTGCACCGGGAAGTCCGGGAAGAGGTCGGCATCGAGGTCCGCATCGAAGGCCTGCTGGACGTCTATGAACACATCGGTATCGGCGACGGCAACGCTCACTACGTCATTCTGTATTACCGGGTCCACCCCACGACCTTCGACCTGCGCCCCAACGGCGCAGAAGTCACCGAAGCCTGCTGGGTCGCAGCTCCGGACCTGGCCGCCTATGCCATGACCCCGGGCACCCGCCATGTCCTCGCCCAGGTTTTCCCCGATCATCTCAAGGATTTGGGACAGCCGGACGATGAATTGGTCGAGCGGGCCCTGGCGACCGGCGAGCCCACTGGCCCCTGACAGCGAAACATCATGTTCGAGATCGTTGAAAAAAAAATTCGGCTGGAATTCCCGCTGGGGCACCACCTGCACTGCATGATCTGCCAGATCCCCAACCGCCTCGGCCAGGTTGAGCATGCCTGCAAGCTGACCGACCCCGAGGCGAAATGGCGGCAGATTCGATCGATTCTGGAACTGGTTGCCGCCGGCGAGAAAAACCTGGCCAAACTGCATTTTCTGGTTTTCCCGGAAGCGGCTCTACCCTACCCTTTCGTCAGAGAGATGCTTGCGTTCATTACCGAGCGTTTCGCGGCCAAGACAGTGACGGTGTTCGGCATCG
>DATFJP010000247.1:0-2213 GCA_035269105.1 Desulfuromonadales bacterium | reverse complement strand
CCAGGTAGTCCATCTCGGTGCCCATGAAGCAGCGGTAGGCGTCGTCCGGGGTACAGACGATCGGTTCGCCGCGCACGTTGAAGCTGGTGTTGACGATCACGCCGAAGCCGGTGCGCTGCCGGAAGGCATCGATCAGCTGCCAGTAGCGCGGATTGACCTCCCGATTGACCGACTGGATGCGGGCCGAGTAGTCGATGTGGGTGATGGCCGGCACGTCGGAGCGCAGGTGGTAGAGACGCTCGTAAAGAGGCCGGTCGTGATAACCCTCGGGCAGGGGGTTGCGGCGCTCCTCGCGGACCGGCGCCACCAACAGCATGTAGGGGGTGGGGCGGTCCAGTTCGAAGAATTCGTCGATGCATTCCTCGAGCACCGACGGCGCGAAAGGCCGGAAACCTTCGCGGTACTTGATCTTCAAATTCAGTTTCTTCTGCATTTCGGCGTGGCGGGCGTCGCCGAGGATGCTGCGGTTGCCCAGCGCGCGCGGACCGTATTCCATGCGGCCCTGGAACCAGCCGACCACCTGGCCGTCTTCGAGCAGTCCGGCGACCTCCTGGCAGAGATCGGCGAAATCATCGTACTCGGTATGGGGTGCCTGATAGCGGCGGGCCACCTTGAGGATGTCCTTGGCGCAGTATTCCGGGCCGAGCAGGGCGCCCTGCATCAGGTCGGGGCTGACAGTCCGTTTCGGTTTACCGAGGTGGATGTGCCAGCCGGCCAGGGCCGCGCCCAGGGCGCCGCCGGCATCGCCGCTGGCCGGCTGCACCCAGAGATCCTCGAACAGCCCGGAACGCAGCAGCTTGCCGTTGGCCACGCAGTTGAGCGCCACGCCGCCGGCCATCACCAGGTAATTCAAGCCGGTCATCTCCCTGGCGGTCCTGGCCAGGTGCAAAACGATCTCTTCGGTCACTTCCTGGATGGCCAGAGCCAGGTTCATGGTCGCCTGGTCCGGTTCGCCCTCGGCCTGCCGCCGCGGAATGCCGAACAGCTTCTCCCAGGCGGCGTCGTTGCACATGGTCAGGCCGGTGGCGTAGTCGAAGTAGTCCATGTTGAGCAGGAAGGAGCCGTCTTCGCGCAGGTCGACCAGTCCTTCGAGGATCAGCTGTTTCCAGCGTTCCACCTGCTCCGAGTCGGCAATGCCGTAGGGTGCCAGCCCCATCAGCTTGTACTCGCCGCTGTTGACCTTGAAGCCGCAGTAGTAGGTGAAGGCCGAATAGAGCAGACCAAGGGAATGCGGAAAGTCCAGTTCGCGCAGGATCTCGATGCCGTTGGCATCGCCGCGGCCGATGGTGCAGGTGGCCCACTCGCCGACCCCGTCGAGGGTGAGAATTGCCGCCTCGTCGAAGGGTGCCGGGTAGAAGGCGCTGGCGGCGTGGGAGAGATGGTGCTCGGGGAACAGCAGCTTCGGATTGACGAAGCCCAGTTTGTCGAACTCCTCGCGCAGCATCTGGCGCATGAACAGCTTCTCCTTGATCCAGACCGGGATGGCCGACAGGAAGCTCTTCAGGCCGCGCGGCGCGAAGGCGTGGTAGGTTTCGAGCAGGCGTTCGAACTTGAGGTAGGGCTTGTCGTAGAAAGCAACGGCCGTGATGTCCGCCAGTTGCATGCCGGCCTCGTCCAGCACGTAGGCCACCGCGTGCCGCGGAAAGGAGGAATCCTGCTTCTTGCGGGTAAAGCGTTCTTCATGGGCGGCGGCAACGATCTCGCCGTCGACGATCAGGGCGGCGGCGCTGTCGTGGTAGAAGGCGGAAATGCCCAGGATGGCTTCCGGCATGACATGGTCCCCTGTTTAGAATACCGCGTAAATGAATGGTGCAATGGCTGATCCGCTCGTTAGAACGATCAGGGCACCGAACAGAACCAGCACCAGGATGATCGGCAGCAGCCAGAACTTTTTGCGGACTTTGAGAAAGCCCCAGAGGTCTTTGAGGAAATCCATGGTTGTCTACCTTTTATTTAAACTATCGGGTGGTAAATTCCGGTTAAATACCAATACTACTATTGGCTCTTTAGAGAAAAGGAATTCTTGCCTTAAGAAGATGTGGAATTAAAAAAATACATTAAATTCAGTTGTTTAGTTTAGTTGAAATGAAATTATAAAAGAGTACGCATATAGTGAAAGCATGAATCATGCAGTATTCATGCCACTTTAAGTATAAATATTAAGTCAGGTTGTATTTCTTGGCCTGGTAGCGGAATGTATCGTAGCTGACCCT
>DATFJP010000246.1:0-2263 GCA_035269105.1 Desulfuromonadales bacterium | reverse complement strand
GGCAGATGCGCCAGGTCTAGTTTGGGCAGATTGGGTGCATCCAGGGGAACCAGTTCCGGCCAGTCTTCCGGGGGCGGCGCCGCGGCTTTCAGCAGATCGGCACTCATGCGCCACCTCCCGCCAGCCACAGCGCCAGATCATTGAAGTCGCTCAGGTGTTCAGGAGCGCCATCCGGCCACATGGGCAGGGCCAGCAGGGCATCAGCCGCGATCGCGGCCTGCTGTGCCTTTGTGGCGCCCGGATTGCCCGGCGTCATCCGGTCATCGTCGCCGGCAATCACCAATTCGGCAGAGTGCCAACGGTGGCGGGCAGCGACTGCCACGTCGTGTAAATTTCCCGCGTCGATGGCGGCCAGCACCAGGGCGTCCCGGTCGTCTTCGGCCAGGGTGCAGCCGGTGGCCCAGCCTTCGCAGATGATCGCCCGCTCCAGCTCGGAAGACCCTTTCGACACAGGAATGAAGCAGCCGGCTTTGCGACCGCCAGAGAGCAGCCTCTTGCCCCCTGTGGCCGAAATGAATTGCAGGCTGTGTAGATTCCCGTAAAAATCGGTTACCGGCAGGCAGAGCGCAGCTCCGTGGGCTCTTGCACCATAGGGGCGGACCCTCTTTTGCAGGAGATAAGAGTGGCCGGCGGAAGCCGGAACAGCCGATCGCCAGATCCTGGCAGCTCGGTCGGCGGCCTCCAGCTGACGGGTCCGCCGAGCTTGAATCGCTGTTCGCCGGGCTTCCCGCGCCCTTTTTGCCAACGCTGCTCGTTTTTTCGGCGAGAAAGGCCGAGCACGGTCGGCGCGCCACGTCCCTTCGATTCCGGAAGACCAATCGCCGAAGCAGCCAGCCTGTCTATCCTCGAACAGAATGCACCAGCCGGCTCGGTTCCCGGAACGCTTGCCCATGCCCGGGAATCGTTGGATTCGTCCCGGCTCTAGGGCAGGAGGCGGCTCCAGGCCTGCCAACCGGATCGCTTCGAGGAAATCGAAAACGCCTTCAGATCCGAAGCATTGCCGAAGGTCGGTTTGGGCCTGAACGGTCGCGAGTGATTTCCCAGTTTCAGCGGCGGTGCCGCTGATATACTGGTTCCTCAAGTCAGTTGTGCTCGGGGTCGCCTGGTTGCAGCCAGCGCGGCCCTTTATTTTGCTCGTCATGATGTCCCCCTTAGGCCCTGGCCGGTCGGCTGGTTTCGATCTGCTCTTTCAGCCACTCGTCGATTTCGGACTCGATCCAACCGACGGCTCGGCCGCCGAGCGAAATTGGCTTAGGGAATCGATCCTCCGAGATCCGGAGGTAGATCGTGCTGCGGGAGAGTCCGGTTCTGGCCCGGACGGATGGGAGTCTCAGGATGGTGTCGGCCATGTTTGCGCCTCCTTGGGCGTCGTTGAACATGGCTAAGGATTGTCGAGGCTCGCATTCGCAAATGCACCGCAGTTGCGGTAACGGCTACCGCAGTTACGGTAATCAGTCCGCTGTAAATCCACGCTTCGCTCTTGCGAATTTCTTTTCGAGCGTCCGCTTGGTGATGCCCTGCTTGCCGTCGTGGTGAGCAAGAAGCCCATCAATGACAGCAGATTGATTCTCAAAAACGGACTGTGGTCTTCCTCCTGGCGTTTTGCCCAGCATTAGGTCTAGCATGCCGGCAATAATGTTCAAGAGCGTTTGTTGCTCGCGAGGCCCGATATCGGTTGACGCCGTTTGCTGTCCCTGCGCCACCTGTTCCTCAAAAGCTTCAATGTCGGTGCGCTGAAAAACAAACTCCGCGGGGTCCGGAAATTCGTTGCTGGGATAATAGGGTGACTTCCTTTTCTTCAAGGTGCCGTTGGGTTCCGTATATTCTCGGTCGGGGAGTCTGTCCATAATTCGCCAAATTTGCCCCTGGGCGTCCGAAACGAAATAGCCATCCAAGGTGATCAACTCACCGCCGGTGTTGGTGAGCAGCGAATGCAGCCACTCTTTCAATGCGCCGCACATCTCAAGTTCAAGGCGATAAACGCCGTAGATATGCTCAATGATCTCCGATTCATGGATAGGCCGCCAGCCAAGGTTTGCGTAGGGTTCTAGGCGGTCGCCGGGTTTCAGACCGGCGTGCGCCCGGTAGGCCCACTCCCCATGCCACCACACGTCGCCGATATATTTTTTTGGCTCTTCATTCTTGTTGAAGAATGCACGGACAGGGTTGTCGAGGAAGTGGAGAATGCATGCTTGAGAAACTCTTTGTGCCGGAACGTGCCGTGTGTACCACGACAGAGGAATATGGCCTTCAATGACGAGCT
>DATFJP010000245.1:0-6723 GCA_035269105.1 Desulfuromonadales bacterium | reverse complement strand
TGAGTCCCTTGCGGAAGGTTTGAATGGCTTGCCTCTTCTGGTGGGCGAGCAGGCAGATGCGCCCCAAGTGGCAATAATGCTCCGGGTTGTTCGGGTCCAGACTCAAGGCCTCCTGGCAGAGCTGCCGGGCTTTCTGAAACTGACGACGTTCTTTGGCCAGGCAATAGGCGAGCAGGGATTTGGTCCGGGGTGACGGGTCGGCTTTATGGGCATTCTCCAGATGGATGAGGGCCACCAGGGAATCGCCCTCCGCCAGTGATTTGATGGCTTGATCGACCAGGTACTGCTGACTGCTGTTCATCGTTTTCACCGTGGCTGAGAGGGTGCGGACTTCGTGACAGCGTCAGCATAACCCAGTGAAGTCCCGGCGGCAAGTCGCGGTTTGCCGGCGACGATAAATCTTGCTTCGTTCAAGCAGGAATGCTAGCTTAAGGTGCTAATTTTGCAGTTTAATGCTTTGCGCCGAATCGGTCTTCCTGGCAGGCCGAAACAGGCTTTTGAGGCTGGAATGTTCGGGTTTCTCCAAAATCGCCGGTCCCTGTTGAGCTTCTTGCTTCTGGTGACCGGCCCCCCGTGGACAACAGGCCATGTCTTTATTTTTCCGTTGTACTCCGGCAGGATAGATTTCTGGATTGAGGTACGGCACCGGTTGGCGGGCGCCGGTTGTGAAAGGTCTGATTGATGAGGCTTCGTTTCAAAATACTCCTGGCTCTGATAACCGTATCCATCGTGCCCTTGGTGGCCTCGTTGTGGATCGCCGGCGAGATGTCGACCGAAGAGTTGGAAAGGCAGCTCAGCGCCCGGGCGAGACGGGCGTCGATTTTCCTCGAGCAGACGGCCACCAATGCTTCCACGGAAAATCTCAAATACATCAAACTGCTGGCCAGTAACCCGCTGATGGTGAATGCGGTGTATTCCAGCTCGGTCAGCGGCAACGCTTCCCAACTGGTCAGCGTACTGGCCAACATCGACGATCTGCCTTTTGACGAAGTCCAGATCCTGGATGTGGAGGGCGCAGTTTTGTATCGCGACCTGGCTTTCGACGCAGAGGCTGGCAAGATATCGGGTCCTGACCATCCGGTGATCGAAGCCTCCCTGGAGGGGGAGGCTTATGCGGAAACCGGCGTTTTTGACGGACGCATGGCAATCGTCGCCGCCGCGCCGATCACCATGTACGGCGAACCGATCGCGCACATGATCGGGGTGGCGTTTTTCGATGCACGGCTCGCCCATCGCCTGAAAAGCCTCAGCGCCATGGAGATCGCTTTCTATGACGGCCGGGGTATTTTCTACTCCACTTCCGACGGACTGGCGAATATCGAACTGCGGACGGTGCTGAATTCACGGGAATACCGCACGCAGATCGAGGGCAGAAAGCAGATGATCTCTTATGTCTCGGTCGGCAACAAGGAACGCGGCATTCTCATGGCTCTGGATGTCACCGATATCGGCGTGGCCAAGGCCCGGGTCCAGAAGTTTCTGCTGCTTGTGGCGGTGGTCGCCGCCCTGCTCGCTACGGTGGTCGGCCTGCTGGTGGCGACCGGCATCGTGCGCCCGCTCCAGGAGGTGGTCGACAACCTGCGCGAGATCGCCGAAGGGGGTGGCGATTTGACTCGGGAACTGGCGGTCAGGACCAGGGACGAAGTAGGACATCTGGCTCTCAGTTTCAACAACTTCCTGCAACGGCAGCGGGAGATGGTCAGCCGGATCAGAGAGGTTTCACAGGGCTTGTCCCAAGCCAACGAAAGAATCAAAACCTCTTCCCATGAAGTCATGGAAGGAGCCGTGCGCCAGTCTCAATCGCTTGAGGAGTCCTCGAAGGCGATCGCAGGGATTGATGAAGCGGCTGGGGGCATTTCGGAAAGCACCGGTTATCTCGTGTCTGCCGCCGAGGAAAGTTCTTCCGCCATGCTGGAACTGGGTGCAACCATCGAAGAGATAACCGGTCAGATGGAAAAGCTGTTCGCCACCGTTGATGAGACCTCCAGTTCCATCAACGAAATGTCCGTCGCCAGTCAGCAGGTTTCTGAAAACGTCAACACCCTCTCCTCGTCCACCGAAGTGACCGTTTCCTCGATGCTCGAGATGGACGCCTCGATCAAGGAGATCGAGGAGAATGCCAAATTGACCAGCCGACTGTCCAATGAGGCGGCGGAGGATGCCCAGAAGGGCAAACAGGAAGTTGAAGAGACCATCCGCGGCATCGAGTCAATACGCGACACGGTTGATCGGGCCGGGCAGGCGATTACCGAACTTGGCAATCAGTCGGGCGAGATCGGCAAGATCCTGACCGTTATTGACGAAGTTGCCGATCAGACCAGTCTGCTGGCTCTGAATGCCGCGATCATCGCCGCCCAGGCCGGCGAGCACGGCAAGGGATTTGCCGTGGTCGCCGATGAAATCCGGGAACTGGCCGAACGTACAGCCGTCTCGACGCGGGAGATCGCGACCATTATCGGCAATCTCCAGGAAGGAACCCGGGATGCGGTGCTGGCCATGAACCAGGGCAATGAAAGGGTCCAGCAGGAGCTTAAGCGCTCGCAGCAGGCGGGCACGGCCCTTGAAAAAATTCGGGCCAGCACCTTGAAAGCGACGGAACAGGTCAACAGCATTGTCCGGGCGACCCAGGAACAGTCCCGGGGCAGCCGCCAGGTGACCGATTCCATGAACCAGGTCGCTGCCATGCTCGAGCAGATCGCATCGGCGGTCAACCAGCAGTCGAGCGGCAACCGGCAACTGGCCGAGAGTGCCGAGGCGATGCGCGACATCGCCGCTCACGGTAAACAGAGCACCGGGGAACAGAGTCGCGGAGTCCGCCAGATTACTCAGAGTACCGAGCAGATTCGCTCCATGATCACCCGCATCGACGACGCCACCAAGGAGTTAAGCCAGCGCAGCCGCCAGGTGGTGGAGGCGGTGAGCAGTGTTCACAAGGTTGCGGAAGGCAATGCCGGCCGTACGGCGGAACTTGATCAGGTGGTGGAAATACTCGACCGTTTGACCGGAGAACTGAAAAATGAGGTCGGGGCATTCAAGGCATGACTGCAACATCCCTGTCCCTGACCATTCTCGGATCAGGGACCAGCACCGGTGTCCCGGTCATAGGCTGTCGCTGTACCGTCTGCCGCTCCGCGTCGCCGCGCAATCAGCGCAGCCGCTGCAGCGCTCTGCTCCAGTGGGGAGGACTCAATGTGCTGGTCGATACCTCGACCGACTTCCGGCTGCAGGGTTTGCGGGAAGGAATCGATCGGGTGGACGCCGTGCTGTTTACCCACACCCATGCCGATCACATCCATGGTATCGATGACCTGCGGACCCTGCGCCCGGCAGACGGACGCGTCATTCCGACCTATGGATCACGACAGAGCGTTGCCACCCTCAGACGGGTGTTCAGTTACATTTTCAGCGATGAAGACGAAACGGGCTACCGTCCCCGTCTGAGTCTCCACCAGGTCGACGAACCCTTCCCATTGTTCGGCCAGACGGTGATCCCCGTACCGCTCTGCCATGGAGCCGGGGAGGCATTCGGGTATCGGATCGGTTCTCTGGCCTATCTGACGGATTGCAGTGCCGTACCTGCGGCGTCCATGATGTTCCTCGAGGGTCTTGAAGTCATGGTGGTGGATGCCCTGCGCTTTACCGAACATGAAAAGCATTTCAATATCGCCGGCGCCATCGCCCTGGCGAAAAAGCTTCAGGTTCCGCGGACCCTGTTGACACACCTGGGGCATGACGTCGATCATGAAAGACATGGCTCCGAACTGCCGCCTGGCGTCGAGTTCGCCTATGACGGTCAAAAGCTGAAACTGCCGCTGGACAAGGGGGCGATTTTTTAAAAAATGAACCCTGCCACCCCACAGGAAATCCGCCTGCACGGCCATCTGAATGAGACCATCGAATACTTCGCGATGGCGATGGCCCGGGATGTCTACAGCCGCTATTTTTTCGAAATCAGCGATCAGAGTTTGCGCTTTTTCTCGCCCGGCAACGAGTTTGTCCTGCACCCGGAGGGCATCAGCCACCGGGGCAACGGCGGCTCTTTCTGCGAATACATGTTCGGTGTCGAACAGCCGTTGTCGGACCTGGCCAAAACCGACGCCCGGAACCGGCTGGTTCTCTACGGCGCCTACTACCGGGATCAAAGCCAACTCGAATTTACCGGCAAAACCGAGGAGACCCAGTCCTATGAGCGGGTGTTTTTCGACGGCAATGCCATTCACAACTACTTTTTCTTCCTGACCGGCTCGGTATCCGGCCCCTTGCAGGAACAGCAGGAGTCACTCGCCCGGCTGCTCGGCAAAATCCTGAAACAATCGCCCCATGTCGGCCTGGGCGACGATGCCGAACTGCTGGAAGACATCTACGGCCTGCTCGGTCATCGCAGTGCCTTTTATCTGATCAAGCTGGTCAACAAGAAACACAAGCAGTATCACGATCTGTTCCGTTACCTTTACGGCACCTACAAGTCCATTCCCGAGCTGGAATTCGAGAAGTTGCTGGACCTTGCGGAGCGTCTGGGCATCGACAAGTATCAGCAGGAGAGAATCCGGATCGACGTCATGTACAAGCATCCGGACAATCAGCGGATCGTCGACGAATACAAGAACATACTCATCGAGTGCAACCGGAAGGGCAGCATCAACCAGCTTGAGAACGCCCGCCTGACCCGCCTGAAGACCTTGTCGGTCCGCAACAAAATCCCCTCGGCGCTCTTTTACGCCCTCGACGAGCTGCTCAAGCACGACAAACTGGTGGACCTGGAGGAGCAGGACTACCTCGCGGAAACCCGCCAGGTTCTGGAAGGTATCTTCTTTGCGGACGCCCAGATCGACGTCAGCATTACTCCGGAAGATATGGCCCTGCTGCTGCATGCCAAACGGCAGGCCAGCGAGAATCGCGATCACACCTTCGAACATATCCTGCTTGAGACCGGCAAAGCCTGCGACGAGAAAATCCATGAAGGGGGAGATATTTCGCTGCTCGAGAACTTTTCCTATATCGTCACCTTTTTCGATCGCTATGACAATGCTTCGGCGATCATCAACGAACTCGCATTCATGGAGAATTCCCGGTTCGGCGAGGAACATGTCCGCAGTCTACTGGGCAGCAAGAAAGCTTTCTGCGAATTGCGGAAATCTCTTTGGAATGATCTTTTCATTGCACCCGTTCTGGAAAACAAGTATCTCGGACAGTATGGCCGTAAAAAACTGTTGGGCTTGAATAAAGGGTTGGAGGCGATCGAGGAGGGACGGTTGACGGTGAACGATCTGCTCGAACAGATTCATGCAATCAGCGGCGAAGAGCGCTTGTACGAACTGTTGCTTGCCCACGTCAAGGAGCGGATCCGCAATTTTTATTCACGCTACAACACCCATGCCGAACAGGAGGCCCTGCTGGAAGAAGTCGGCGCGGAACTGCGCAGCAAAAGAGTCTATGAAAGGGATATTCCGCCGGCCCTGTTCCGCAATGTCGTGGTTAATATCAAAAAGGAGGCGATTTATCTTCACAACCTCCTGCCCGGCATCATCGCTGAGCGTGACGTTGCACTGCGGGAGGACTTTCTTGACAACAGCGGTCTCGACCGTTTTTATGTGGAGGAACTCGAACGCGAGTATTTCGAGCTCAATAACCTCGACATGGACGACCTGTACCTGATCCGCAAAGGCTATGCGGCCTGAGGTCGGCGGAACGCCTGAAAATCATCGATATGAAATCTCCGAACCTCGAGAAAATTCGCAATATCGGCATCATCTCCCACATCGATGCCGGCAAGACCACGGTTTCGGAGCGGTTTCTTTATTATGCCGGCGAAATCCACAAGCTGGGCGAGGTGCATGACGGCCTGGCCACCATGGACTGGATGGACCAGGAGCAGGAGCGGGGCATCACGATTACCGCCACCAGCACGACCTGTCTCTGGAAAGATATCAGGATCAATCTGATCGATACCCCCGGCCATATCGATTTCACCATCGAGGTCGAGCGCTCCCTGCGGGTTCTGGACGGCGCGCTGGCAATTTTCAGTGCCGTCGACGGCGTTCAGCCGCAAAGCGAGTCGGTTTGGCGGCAGGCCGATCGTTACCATGTGCCGCGGATCTGCCTGATCAACAAAATGGACCGGATCGGCGCCGATTACCGTGCCGTGCTTGAACAAATGGGGCAGCGTCTGAACGCCCGACCGGTGCTCATGCAACTTCCGGATGGACTGGAAAACGATTTCGCCGGAGTGATCGACTTGCTCGAGATGCGGCATCTCTCCTTCGCCGACGCCGACCTGGGGGCGACGGTCGAGGTCGGTGACATCCCCGACGATCTCCGAGCTGCCGCCGTCGAAGCGCGCGAGGCCCTGGTCGAGGCCGCTGCCGATTGGGACGATGAACTAATCGCCGACTTTCTGGAAGGGCGGGAGGTTTCCGCAAAGCGCCTGGTTCAGGCACTGCGCAAAGGGGTACTCGCCTGCGAGCTCTTTCCGGTCTTTCTCGGTTCGGCCCTGCGCAACAAGGGGGTGCAGCCGCTGCTCGATGCGGTCGGTGCATTGCTGCCTTCGCCTCTCGACGCACCGTCCGTCAAGGCCCGCCATCCGGACGGCGATCGGACCGTGCTGCTGGACTGTGACCCGGACGGGCCATTCTGCGCCCTGGCGTTCAAGGTCTTGTCCGACGAGGGGCGCAAACTGACCTATCTGCGCATTTACTCCGGGTCTCTGGAAGCGGGCGGCGTCCT
>DATFJP010000244.1:0-2526 GCA_035269105.1 Desulfuromonadales bacterium | reverse complement strand
GGTTTCTCCGGCGAAGGCCTCCGGCAGGTTTTCCAGGCTTCGGTAGTATTTAAGAGCTTGTTCCATTTCTTCCATCCCGACCTTTCCTTCATAAAGCCGTCGCTCCCGAATGTTTTTGAGCGAGTCCGGCCAGGCTTCACCCTCGCTGGCGAGAATTTTGACGGCGGTAGCCGGCTGGCCGATCGCAAGGGCGATTTCCGCACCGAGGAGAAGGCCGTAGGGCCTCAATGGTGCGTCAGGCTTTAACATGGACTGTGCTTTGGCGAGCAGGTTGTTGGCTCGATAAAAAGCGCCATCGGCGGCTTGCAGATAGCTCATCAGCATCGTGGCTCTGGTTTTTAACGACCCGGCAGAAAGGTTTTTATGCGCGGCTGTCAGCAGAACCAATGCCTGCTCCGGTTCCCCGCTGCGTAGCAACGCTTCGCTTCTTAGAACGGCCTGCTGGTGATCCCGGCCTGTTTCAAGACCAGGCTCTGGCTTTTCGAGGACCTTTAATAAACCTGCCCAGTCATTCTCGGCAATTTTTCGGGCTGCCGACGACGGCAGTTCGCTGACCATCTGGTCCGACAGGGGCGGCCAGGCTGTCAGCGACAATTGCAAAGAGCCAGGAATGTCGATGGGAAGAAAATAATCCTTGAAGAACTGCTGCCACTGTCCTGCATAACGGGAAGCAGGTCTGACCTCTGCGGTCGCAGCTTCGGCGCGCGGGGTTGGCAGACCGGCAATGCGAAACGCAATTGCCGGTCTGCCGGGATTTTGCTCCCAAAACAGATCCAGGAGCAACCGGGAGGGAGAGGCTTTCGGTTGAATAAGGGCTCGAGCCGGGACCTGACGAAGGAGCAGGGACACGACCAGGTCTTTCGTCTTTTGCGCAAAAATTACTTTTATAAGCCGGCCATCTTCTTTGAGCGTCCGCAAATCCGGGCTGGGCACTGTGTTCTTCAGGATCACGTCAACACGCTGGCCGGATTCTTCAATTTCGTAGTCCGGGATTTCGTTGAAAGTAAATTTTAGGCGCAAGCTGTCGAGACTGTCTCCTCGCTCTACCTGCATAAGCCGCGTTTCTGCCATGGCCGAGAAAGGCCATGCAAGCAAACTTAAGATGATGATTATGAATAGACGGGTCATGACAGTATCCAACTGTGAAAGTCTGCAGGGTATTTTGCTACATTCATGCCAAAACATAAGTGTTTGAAATTAAACAATAAAAAGAGGGGTCACGAGTTGTTCAAGGAAAAGAGTCATTTGTTTGACCCGGTCTGGTGCCCCTTGCACCGATTTTGTGACGGTTTTTTGACATCCCTGGCAAAGTGCCGGCTTTTAGGCCTCCGAGACAAAAAGTCTTAAGAACCCTTACCGATGTGCCGATAAAGGAGTGAGAACTAAAGCATGGAGAGGTCTACATGGCGAATGACATGTTTGATGATCAGATGGAAATCATAGCGGATTTCGTCCAGGAAAGCCGGGATATGCTGGACCACCTGGAGCCGATCATTATCGAACTTGGACAGAGTTGCCAAACCGTCGATTGCTGGTCAGCGATGGACTGCGACAACCAGGAATGTCCCCGCTTCGGACGCCAGCCTGTGCAACCCTGCTGGTTGGATCGGGGATTTTTGGAAAACGGAGCCAAAAGCTGCAAGCATGGTGGTTCGGAACAGAATTGCAAGGACTGTCCGGCGTTCAGGTCGGTCAACGGCGATCCAGAAAGCATGAATGCCATCTTCAGGCTTTTTCATTCCATGAAAGGCAGCGCAGGTTTCCTTGAACTCAACCATATCGCCCGGGTCGCGCATGCCGCGGAAAACCTTCTTGATCTCGTCCGGTCTGGGAAAATTTCCCTGGCCGCCGAACATATTCACTTCCTGTGTCAAAGTTGCGACTTTGCCAGGGCTGCACTGGATTATGTCGAGGAACAATGTCACGACCGGGACATGGCAGCTTCGGCGGAAGAGATTCATGTCGCCCTCGAGAGTGCGATTGAAGAAGCGAAATTGAAATCCAGTGGCGAGCAGCCGAAGGAACCAGGATTGGACGCGCCACCGGCAGTCAGCGAAAATCCGCCAGGTCTGGAGAGCCTGATAACCCCGGAAATGACCGAACGCTTCTGCCAGGAGGCCGAAGAGCTGCTGCAGAATGTCGAACAGGATCTGCTGGCCTGGGAAGAAAAGAGTGATGATCCCGATACCCTGGCCGATCTTTTTCGCCATATGCACAGCTTTAAAGGCAACTGCGGATTTTTCGGATTTGCCGATATGGAACGGCTTGCTCACCAGATGGAAACCGTTCTTGACCGGATCAAATCCGGTGACCCATTGACGGTGGACAATCCCGCAGACACTCTGTTGAGCGTTCTCGATGTGTTGCAGGCGGCCGTCAATGAGATTGGCGAAGGCCGCTCCGGGGACATTCCCGGTCTCGATGAACAGCTGATTTCCCTGCATAAACTGCTGCCGGCGGTGATCGGTGAATTTCTCGCGGGCGAAGGCGTCGAGAAGGAAGAGATTGAAGCCGCCGCCGCTGCTC
>DATFJP010000243.1:0-2362 GCA_035269105.1 Desulfuromonadales bacterium | reverse complement strand
CGCCAAGAGGAGATCCGGCAGCGTTGGCAGCAATACCGTGAAATGCCCGTCGAGGACCGGCAGAAGCTGCAGCAGCGCTACCAACGCTGGCAGAAGCTTGACGTTGAAGACCGCCGCAAACTGCAGCGGACCTACGACCTCTTTCAGGGGCTGCCTCCTGGAAAGCAGCAGCAACTCAAGGAAGAACTGCGCCAGCTGCGCGGACTTCCGGAAGAACAGAAGCAGCGCCGCCGGGAAGAGATCCGTCAGCGTTACTTTTCGAATGGATAGTCAAACAGGGGAGTGGTCGCGCCAGGAGTAAAGTTAATGAATCCTGACCCGGGAGCCCCGGATGGACACAGTGAGGTTTTCGATTTGGCAACGAGGAGTGTCGCGGAATTACTCTTTCAGGAAAGTCAGGGAATCCAGGAAGCCCAGCAAGTCGGATTCCCCTTCGAGCCCTCCGGATGCCGCAGAGATCCGGCCCGTGTTTAGATGGTAGATAAAGTTTCCTTTTAGCTGGATCTTGTGTTTCGCCACATAAGCGAGTTGACCAACCCGACCCTCTTCTTCAAAGGTCGTTACGGCCGAATCGGCAAATTTCCTGGTCTCCGTCCTGAAAATCAACCGGCCCAGTTCTTCCTTCGACTTGATTGAACCGTAAACATATCCCCTGTAGAAATCTTCCCGGTAGATATCCGTCATATCAGCCTTGACCACCGACAGTTTCAGGAACTTGCTTCCTGTCTTCGACTCCGCCCTGAGCAGCAGTCCTCCGTTGACGATAACTTCGTCATAAGTGATATCGGCCGGAGCCTGGTAGACATGGTAATTTCTGCTGTCGGGTTTCTGCACGCAAACCTGGAGGTTGCGGAAACAGACCTCTTCCGCAAACCCGACACGCGGCAGAGGCAGCAAAACCATGGCAATCAGGCAAAAGCCCGCCACGGCCTGCGCCCTTTTTCTTCGCGCAGCATTAAAAAGCCGCAGTATCATGCTTTTCATCATGCGCAGCCTTTCCTTAAGAACCGCCGGGACTTACTCCAAATCGTAGGTGACCACGGCCGATCGGGCCTTATCAATCAGACCGGCGTGCTTGAACTTGATGGCCATGACCAGTTCCCGGCCGCCGTCGTTGTCGGCGTCCGCCAAGGTGAAATCGCCCAGGTACCCGGACTGGCTGGCGCTGCGCCACTGTTCGACCAGGGCGAAGCCGTTCCACTGCAGAGCGACCACCCGACTTTTGCTGAATTTGCGATAGCGCTCCATGATCCGCTGGCCTTCGTTCTGGGCCACCACGATCTGATTGTCACCAGTCCGGATAATCCTCGGGCGCATGCAGGTGGGCGTCAGCATTTCATCGCGAAACTCCTCGCGATGCGTGAAACAGAGCTCCGAACCGCCGAAGTAGTCCTCTGATTCCCAGAGTGTCTGCCCCTCTGCAGAGAGCACGATGAGATAATCGCCCGCGGAAAGGTGGACATAGAGAAGTTGTCCCTGCTCACCCCGGAGCGGAACGAAATTGAAGATATTCAGGCGATCCGGCAGGTCCACGGCCCCGCCGGGCACCAGCTGGTCGCCCTCACGGCGAACATGAAAGATATTGCCGGCAAAGGGATCGGTTTCGCTCATTCTCTGACCGACCAGCCAGCGCCCCTCCTGCCCCGGCAATTCCACGCTCCGCAGAAACCAGCGGATGCCGTCGGCAACGATCTGGTAGCTGCCGTTTCTGAATTCGATCACGAGCGAAGCGGGGCTGTAGTCCTTGACCGCCGAGAGATAGAGTTCCATTTGACCGTTCTTGTCGAGGTCCAGAGCATCCAGGCTGAGCATCTGCAGGCCGACGGCGAAAGGAACCTCGGCGACCTGCTGATATTCTCCCTTTTCGATGCGCCCGATCAGCAGGCGGTCTTCCATGGCTACGGCCGTTTCCAGGCGACCGTCGCCGTCCAGGTCAGTGACTGCAATCCCGACCGGCTGACCAGAAAGATTAGGCCCCAGCCAGAC
Organism: Desulfuromonadales bacterium; assembly: GCA_035269105.1. Classification (GTDB taxonomy): domain Bacteria; phylum Desulfobacterota; class Desulfuromonadia; order Desulfuromonadales; family BM103; genus JAQYVZ01. Next base: position 376 of record DATFJP010000243.1, on the reverse strand, counting down.
ACCCTCCTGGAGGGCATCCTGCTGGCGAATGAACAGTTCGGACGAACCGGGGCCGGCCTTGTCCGGGTCATTGTCGAGGCCAATAGTCTCCATGAGGTTGTCGGCCACCCGCTGCATCAGTTTCTTCTTCGGCTCATGACGGACCACGCTGGAGGGGCGGGAGGAGGTCGACGGCACAGCCAGTCGCTGCTCATCGGTCACCGTGTAGCTGCGCAGCAGGTTGCCCGCGGCATTCTTGACGTCCAGGCGGCGGGGCTGCAGGTTGAAAACCACCAGCGCCTCGTCGCTGCGGTTTTCCGGCAGCCAATCGAATTGCGGCAGGTCCATTTCCAACTGGCGGGCCAGAACTCTATCTTCGGTCGCCCGACCGACGACC
>DATFJP010000242.1:0-7875 GCA_035269105.1 Desulfuromonadales bacterium | reverse complement strand
TATTTTTTCAGTTTTCGGTAGATGGTTGCCATGTTCATGCCGGCTTCAGCAGAGGCTTCTTCGACATTGCCGTTGTGCTTGCGCAAAAGATGAGTCAGATATTCGGTTTCGAAGCGGGCCAAGGCGGAAGAATAGTCAGCCTGGCTTTCTCCGCGCCCTGGATGGTCAGTTTCGATCAATTGCGCCAATTCCGGCAGCCCGATGTAGGTGCCGCTGGAGATCGTCATGGCGGCTTCAATGACATTGCGCAACTGACGAATGTTTCCCGGCCATTCATAACTGCGGGCCGCTTCCAGGGCCTCCGGCGTCAGGCCTTTGAAACTGGTACCGAAAATGGCATTCTGCTGACGGATGAAATGACCGACGAGCAGGGGAATATCCTCCGGACGTTCTCTGAGTGGCGGCAGATGGAGATTGATGACATTGAATCGATAGAAAAGGTCTTCGCGGAAAGTCCCTTCGGCCACCGCGGTCTTCAGATCGGAGTTGGTCGCTGAGATCAGGCGGACGTCAACCTTGGTGGGATTTGTATCCCCAAGCCGCCGGAATTCCCTCTCCTGAAGAAAGCGAAGCAGGGTTTTCTGCATGTTCATCGGCAGGTTGCCGACTTCATCGAGAAACAGCGTGCCGCCGTCGGCCGTTTCCAGCAAACCTTTGCGGTTCTCGGTGGCACCGGTAAACGCTCCCTTGCGGTAGCCGAACAGTTCGCTTTCAAGGATGTTTTCAGGCATCCCGCCACAGTTAAGGGCCACGAATTTGTGATTCCGGCGCGGGGAATTATGGTGTATCGCCTGGGCGATAAGTTCTTTGCCGGTCCCTGATTCGCCGGTAATCAGAACGGAGGTGTCGCGCACGGCCACCTTGGCGACCCGTTCCAGAAGATCCTGGATCGCCGGTGAGGTGCCGATGATATTGTCAAACTGGAACTTGCCGGACAGCTCTTCTTTGAGCTCCCGGTTTTCTTCCGCCAGTTCATGGTGGGAGAGTGCATTCTTGACCCGGTAAAGCAGCTCTTCGGGTTCGAAGGGCTTGGTCAGCATATCGTAGGCACCCTGACGGAGGGCCTGGATGGACATTTCGACCGTGGCATACGCCGTGATCATGATCACCGGGACTTCGGGATCGCGGTTGCGTACATGGCCGAGCACTTCCAGACCATCCATTTCGGGCATTTTGATATCGGTAATGACCAGATCATAATCCCCGGCGCTGAATTCGGCGACTGCCTGGACCGGATTTGTGAAGGTTTTGACCTGGTGGTCCTGGTCCCGCAATACGGCCTCCATCATTCGGCAGAGACCGACTTCGTTATCGATGAGCAGAATTCGTCCGGTTTGCATCAAATTTCCTCCCGGGTCAGGGGGAGATAAATGGTGACCGTCGTCCCACGGCCCGGTTCGCTGTCCATGCCGATGGTGCCCTGGTGCTGTTCGATGATTTGTTTGGTGATGGCCAGCCCCAGGCCCGTGCCTTTCTCCCGGGTGGTATAGAAAGGTTCGAAGATTCTGTCCAGTTCGTCTTCTTCGATGCCGCATCCGGTATCGCTGAATTCGATGGCCAGGCAGTTTTCCTTCAATTGGGTTCTGACCGTCAGGGTGCCGCCCTCCGCCATGGCCGCGCCGGCATTGAGCACGAGATTGATGGCCACCTGCCGGATCTGATCGCCATCCACAGGGACCCTGGCCGCAGCGGCCTGGAAGTCCTTCAGGATTTTCACGCTGTGCAAGTCGGTGTGATTGGCGGCAAAGTCGAGAATCTGATCGAGCAGCTGGTGGATGTTGGTTTCCGTGAATTTGGGTTGCGGCGTCCTGGCGTAATTGAGCAGGTCCTGAACGATTTTCTTGCAGCGTTTACTCTCCCGCTTGATCTCATGGATAAACGTGTAGTTGGGGTCTTCCGGGTCCAGCTTTTTTTCCAGGTAGCCCGCATAGCCCATGATGACGCCGAGGGGATTGTTGATCTCGTGGGCGACCCCGGAAGATAAAATGCCCAGGGATGCCATTTTGCCCTGTTGGGCGAGGTTGGTCTCCAACTCACGATTCCGCCGCAGAACGCGGGTCAGCCGATTGAAGGTCGCTGCCAGTTCGCCCAGTTCGTCGCGACTGTCAACCTGCATTTGCCGCTTGAACTGCCCGGCCTTGATGTCGCGAATCACGTCGATCATGTGTTTGATCGGATCGCTGAGCACCTTGGCCGCCAGGAAAACCAGGAAGCTCGAAACCAGGGCGGCCGCCAGGGAGATAACCGAGAGACTGGCCAGAATTCTCCCTTTGATCAGATTGGCCTCCTGGTAGAATTCGTCTTCATAGGAACCGACAGCCACAATCCAGTCCCACGGCTGAAAATAAAGATACCGCACGATCTTGCGACGTGGTTTGTTTTCTCCGGGGTTCTGCCACGGGTAGAAAATCCAGCCTTCCCGACGTTTGGTCATGATCTGGATAAAAGGGGTTCCGTCGGTATCCCGGGCTTGATAAATATTCTCACCTTCACTCTCAGGATGAATGGTCAGGTTACCCTTGCGATCCATGCAGTAGATATAACCGGTCTGGCCGACCTTTTTTGCTTTGATCTTCTCTTTGAGTTCCGCGAAGGCCTGGCGTTCCACCTCGGGGTCTTCATAAGTCTCATCCAGATACCCCCCGGCTGCGATGATCCAGTCCCAGGGTTCGTAGTAACGGTAGACGACCATTTTTTGGCGGGGCCGGACATCACCCAGAACTTCGTTGCGCCAGGGGTAGAGGATGGTCAGGGTCTCTCCGGGCTGAGAGCTTAAGGCTGCTTCGGTCATGTGGCGAATAAAAAAGCGGCCGTTTTCGTCCTGGGTCTCGGCGATGTTTTCACCCTCGCGGGCAATATGCACAGCAAGGCGTCCCTTGCTGTTCATGGCGTACAGGTAACCCGATTCACCGACCTGGACAATCTTCATGGCCCGGCGTACCGATTCCTGGGCGGTTTCGAGATCGATCGCGCCGGCCTCGATTTGCTGCTGCTGGGCTTCGATCATGCCCCAGGTCAGAGTGACCAAAGACTCGAGGTCTTCCCTGACAATGATCTTCTTGTCTTCCTGATAAACCTGGAATTGGCGGTGATGGGCATCGAGCAGGTCAACGGTGAAGTCGGCCAGATGATCAAGGTCGTCCATACTGGTCTGAGTGATGCCGAGATGAGCCTGACGGTAGCCGATCCACCCGACAACCGTACCGACAATGAAAATAGGCACCAGGACCAGCGGCAGCACCACAACCAGCATTTTCCAACGAATATTCAGGCGGTTGACGAATTTGAAGAGATGACGGCTCATGGATCCTCGAACACTGTTAAAAATCACCAAATTATGGGATATCCCCACCGAAAATGCAAGCCGGGTAAAAACTAGTTCTGTGATTTTCAGAAGGACGTTTCGAGGTTAGCGAACTGTAGCATGCCACAGTAATGAAGGGTGCACACGTGTCGCAAAACTCCGCTTGTGTTGTCGCACACTTTTGTTTTTAACAAAGAACATTGATCCGCCCAAGGCGGGAGGAGTTCATCAATCAGTAAAGTTGATACTTAAGCAGCCGGCACTCGATAGGCCCGTTGAAAAGGACCAGACGCCGGGAGGCCTTCAGGCCGATTTTTTTGGCGAGTTCCAGATTGCCGGTAAAGACCCAGGCCGTCCAGCCCGTCCAGCGCTGTTTCAAGATGTCGCCGATAGCGCGATAAAGGTTTTCCAGTGCTTCGACCTCGCCGAGCCGTTCCCCGTACGGCGGATTGACCAGCAGTGTGCCGGGCTGGTCGGGTGGGGTGAGAGCGGCAAAGGCCGATTGCCGCCAGGTGATGGGATTGTCAATGCCTGCTCTGGAGGCGTTTTTCCGGGCCTGGTCAAGCGCCCGGGGGTTCCGATCGGCGCCGAGGATCGTACAGTCGGCGTTCTGCCGACGAACTTCCCGGGCCTGGTTCCGGATTTCCCGCCAGGCCCGATCATCGAAATCAGGCCAGCGTTCAAAACCGAAGCTGCGTCCGAGCAGGCCCGGGGCCATGTCGATGGCCTGGAAGGCGGCCTCCAGCGGCAGGGTTCCTGAGCCGCACATGGGATCCGCAAAGCTCGTGGTCCCCTCCCATCCGCTGAGCCCGATCAAGCCGGCTGCGAGGGTTTCACGCAGCGGCGCTTCGACCCGTCCCTCGCGGTAGCCGCGGCGGTGCAGGCTGTCTCCGGCGAGGTCGAGACTGACAGTGCACTGGTTGTCGGCCAGGTGGACATTAAGCCGCAAATCCGGACTGCCCGGGTTGACGTCCGGCCGCCGGCCGGTCCGGTCCCGCAGTTTGTCGACAATGGCATCTTTGGTTTTCAGGGCGACATACCGGGAATGCGTCAGCAGCGAACTGCGCAGTCTGCAATCGACGGCCAAAGTCATTTCGGGCAGGAGATATTCGGTCCAGGGCAGGGCGTATACCTGATCGTAAAGGCTGTCGGCCGAATGACAGGGGAACGAAGCAATCGGCTGCAGGACCCGATTGGCGCTACGCAGCCAGAGACAGGCCCGGTAGCCGTCCGCCCGGGTCCCCGAGAAATGCACGCCGCCCGCAGGTGTGTCGAGAATTTTCAAGCCGAGGTTTTTCAACTCGGCGGCGACGACCGTTTCCAGGCCCTTGGCCGTGGTGGCGAAGTAGTTGGTTGAAGGCATGACTGCAGCGGGCGGTCAGGGACCGCGCTCCATGTCGAGAGCGCTCTCCGGCAAGCGGAAGGTCCGTCGATACATACGGACTTCAAGCAAGGTCATCTTGATGATGCTGACAATGGGCACACCGATGATCATGCCAATGACGCCGTAGAGTTTGCCGCCGATGATAATGGCGAAAAAGACCAGCAGCGGGTGAAGATTGGAGACCCGGGAGATGAGAATGGGGATCAGGATGAAATTATCGATCAGAATTTGTGCGATCAGGATATAGAGAATGACCGTCCACCAGAACTGGCCGCCCAGACCGAAGTCCACGAATGCGATCAGAATACCGGGGATCATGCCGATGATCGGACCGATATAGGGTATCAGATTGGTGACGCCGGCAAAAATGCCCAGCACCGGCGCATAGCGGATGTCTGCAAGGGACAGTCCGAAGCCAACCACCAGGCCGATGATCAAAGCTTCGAGAATGCGGCCCCGGATAAACTGCGCCAGCTGTCGACTGATCAGAAATGACAGGTCATGGACCATCTCAAAGTGCCGGTTCGGCGTCAGGGAAACGAACGCGCGTAAAATTTTCCGGCCGTCCCGCAGGAAAAAGAAAGTGAACAGTGGCACCAGGATGACCAGGCCACCGATTTTGAGTGCCGAACCGGGCGTGCGGGCCAAGGTGGCGGAAAGTATCTGCTGCGTCCAGAGATTTATTTTTGTGGACAGGTCGTAGCTTTTGACCTGGGGAAAGCGCTCGTGCATCAGGATTAGAAGGTCCTTGATGTAGCCGGTGAATTTGTCGGCGTAGCGCGGCAGGTCCATGCCGAGATTATGCCAGAGGCTCTGCCAGTTCGGCGAAAACGAAAGGATGAGAAAGGTGCCGACGGCCACCAGAACCAGATAGACCAGAAAAATACTGGGAGTGCGGCTCAGGCCGGATTTTTCAACGAAGCGCACCGGCGGTGCGAGCAGGAAAGACAAAACGAAGGCCAGAAACAGCGGCATGAACAGGACCGAAAAGGCAGTCCTGGAAAGATTGGTCAGAGAGGTGGCCGATGAGTAGATGGCCAGTCCGCTGGCAATCGAAGCAGTCAGGACCAGGAAGGCCAGCAGAACCTGCCCCCGGGTCCAGCCGCGGCGCTGAGGCGCTGCCGCGCTCATGTTTCAATGGTCTCCGGCGTGGCGTGACCGCCCAGCATACCCTGCAGTCGACGGATTTCGATACTGGCCGCCTGCAGCCGCTCGCTGACAATGCGTGTCAGCCCGAATAAAATGTTGCTGGCCGTCTTCGGGTTGCTCTCGATCGCTTCCAGCAGGTCAGCTCGAAACAGCCCGACCAGTTCAGTTGCCTCCAGAGTCCTTGCCGAGGCAGAGCGCTGAACCGGTGCCGTCAGAGTTGTCTCACCGAAAAAATCGCCGGGACCGAGACGAGCGAGTTCATCCTCCTTGCCTTGTGAATCGCGGGAGAAAATGACCACTGAACCACTACGTATCATATACATACCGGAACCCGGGTCGCCTTCCTCGAAGACAATCTCATGGGCGCGATAGGTTCTGGAGTGCACCAGGTTCTCCAGGAAAGCGATTTCCTTGGCTGTCAGCTCGGCAAAGAATGGCAAATGGCCCAGAAAGTAGGCCAGAGAGTCCTGCTCCGGGGTTTTACGAAAGATGTTGCTCCAGATCGGGTCCATAACACTCTCGCGAAGACTTTATTGCTGCTGTTCAAAGCGGGTGAGGATTTCTTCGGCAAAAGATTGGTTGACCTTGAAATCTTCAAAGGTTACCAGCAGGTCCCCTTGCCGGGAGGGGCGGCGTACGGACTGAGAGAAACTGACCGGCAGGTCGAAGCCTTCGGTTTTTTCATAAGCAATTTCGACAAGGTCGTCAATACTGCCATCCGGACTGGTGATTTTGACGCGTTCCAGAAGATGCCCGCCGGGCACTTGAGCATAGCGCATTTCCGTGGTCAATTTAAGCCCATCGCTCGTCAACAGCCCGAGCTCCTGGATGGTATTGGTCACGGAATCCAGATCGATGTACAGATTGACGATCCCATCCTGCGGCAGCGGGAAGCTCTGCGCATAAAAAGCTTCCTTCAGCGATGTCGGCGCTTCGAACGTCAGTTCGATGCGCTTGAGAAGCGTTTCGCCGAAGAGCGTCTCCGAGGATTTTACCACGGCCTTGCTGGCGATCTCGCGGCGCTGTTCGGTTCGGCCTTCCGGAACCAGGGGCCAGTCCATGCCGCTGGCCAGCTGCTCGGAAAAGTAATCGGCGGTTTTTTGGGCGATGTCATTGATCGAGTTGTCCCGGACGGCAACCAAGGCGGTTTTACCACGCATCCAGTAGCGGATCAGTTCAGGTGCGGAAGAGGGCGGTATCTGGTTCGGGTTTTTCTCGACCACGCGCTGAAAAACTTCGGGGATTTGGTCGGAGACCAACTGTGCGGAATAATTTTCCAGACCGGGGCGGAGGCTGCTGCGCTGGCTGACGGTTTTTTCCAGATCGGCCAGAGGGTCTTCGGCACTGGCGATGCCGGGCAGCAGAAGAAAAGTACAGAGAATGAAAAAGCGAACCATGGAAGTTCTTTCCGGCTAGGAGTCCGTATAGTCCGACAGGCTCCTAGACCATTGATTGACAGTCCGGCAAGGCATTGCTAATTTTGTGCTGGGTCTCTGCGGCCGTTCTGCAATCCCTTCAAAATCTGCCTGTAACGTAGGATAATTGATAATTTAGGATGTGGCAAGGAGCTTCTGTGCCGGTATTTAATCCTGCAAGACAACCCTCGGCGCCGGGGGTTTACCTCATGAAGGATACTGAAGGTGAGGTTCTTTATGTGGGCAAGGCCAAGAATCTTCGCAATCGGCTGAAAAGCTACCTCCATGCGGAGCGGGACAACCGGCCGCAGATCCGGTTTCTCCTCGACCGGACTGCGGCCGTCGAGACCATCGTGACCGATACCGAGAAAGAAGCATTAATCCTCGAAAACACTCTGATCAAAAAATATCGCCCCCGTTACAATATTCATCTCAGGGATGACAAAACCTTTGTTTCCCTGCGGATTGATTTACGGGAGGAGTTTCCCGCCATCCAGGTCGTCCGCAAGGTCAAGGCGGATGGTGCTCGCTACTTCGGTCCCTTTGCCTCGGCGGCCGCGGTCCGCCAGACCCTGAAGGAAATCTATCGGATCTTTCCTTTACGGCATTATCCGATCAAAGTC
>DATFJP010000241.1:0-7248 GCA_035269105.1 Desulfuromonadales bacterium | reverse complement strand
TACCTGCACTCATGGTGCCTTTGGCGCCTTTGCCGCCGGGGTGGGCACGACCGACCTCGAGGTCGGCATTCTGAAAGGCGTCTGCGCCTTCCGCGAGCCGAATACCATTCGGATCAATCTCACCGGTTCTCTTGGTCAGGGAGTGGTCGCCAAAGACGTGATTTTGTTCGTGATCGGGCAACTGGGTGTCAACGGCGCCACTGACTGCGTCCTGGAATTCCATGGCCCGGTCGTCGAGGCAATGAGTATGGATGCCCGCATGACCCTGTGCAATATGGCCATCGAGGCGGGCGGTACCTGCGGTATCTGCCAGCCGGACATGACCACGGTCGCCTATCTCTGGCCCTTCATTGAGAAGGAGTTTTCCAGCCGGGAAGAGGCTCTCGACGCTTTCCGCCGCTGGTGCGCAGACAGCGACGCCGACTATTGCCAAGTACTCGACTTCGATGTCTCCGGTCTGACACCCCAGGTGACCTATGATTACAAACCGGACTGCGTCAAACCGGTGGCGGAGATGGCCGGCACCCCGGTCGACCAGGTCTATATCGGCACCTGCACCAATGGCCGCATTGAGGATCTGAGGCAGGCCGCAGCCGTCCTGCAGGGACGAACCATTGCCGACACGGTGCGCGGCATCGTCTCGCCGGCGACTCCGGATATCTTCAAGCAGGCCCTGGCGGAAGGCATTATCCAGACCTTCATGGATGCCGGTTTCTGCGTCACCAACCCGACCTGCGGTGCCTGTCTCGGCATGAGCAATGGCGTGCTGGCCGAAGGCGAAGTCTGTGCATCAACCAGCAATCGCAATTTCAGCGGCCGGATGGGTAAGGGCGGCATGGTTCACCTGATGAGTCCGGCGACCGCTGCGGCGACAGCCGTCGCCGGTGTCATTCTCGATCATCGGACCCTGGAGGAGGCGAAAGTATCATGAAGAAGACATTCGGAGGCCCGGTGATCACCCTGGACCGGGCTGACATCAACACCGACGAGATTATTCCGGCCAAGTACCTGACGGAAGCGACCAAGGAAGCACTCAAGCCCTACTGTCTCGAGGACCTTATCCTGGAAGGCTTCGACCCGAACGGTGAAAAGCTCGCCAACGCCAGGGTGATCGTCAGCCGTGCCAATTTCGGTTGCGGCTCCTCCCGCGAGCATGCACCCTGGGTCCTAGAGGTCAACGGCATCCACACAGTGATTGCCGAGAGTTATGCACGCATTTTCCGACAAAACATGTTTAATTGCGGCATGCTGGCCATCGAACTGGCTAAGGACGAGATCGATCAGCTTATGGAACTGGAGAAGGCCTCCGGAGGGGCGATGGACATCAGCGTCGATCTGAACGAGAAAACCATAACCGCTGCCGGCTCCGCTGGAGAAAAAAGTTTTACTTTTCAGATCTCACCCTTCGACCAGGCTTTGGTCGAAGCCGGGGGCTGGGTGGAATACGCGGATGCGAGGTACTGAAAGTCCAGGATAAATTGAAGTGTACCTGGAGAGGGGCAGCCGCTTGCGTGGCTGCCTTTTTTTTGGGGCTTATCCGGGAATTTCGGGGCAGTCTTTCCTGAGGTTCGACCTGCCGGTCTGTTAGGTGTCAGCCTTCGAACCGGGGACCCAGCCCCTACGATGCCGTGCTCTTTTGCGTCTGGCGATGACCAGGGCTCCGCACGGGAAGTCCCAGTCAAAAATCAATCAAACAAGAATGTTGATGTTTTAGGAGCGGTCTTCAGACCGCGAATGGGTTTTCTGGTTGTCTTCCCGTTTGCCAATGCCGGAGCCAGAGGGGCGCCGGCCGAAACCCCGGTTTGGCGGCAGAAAAGATGCAGGACGGACAATCATGCTTAATTGCTGTCCTGAAATTCCGGGATAAAAAAAGCGCCGCCCGGGGGAGAGAGTTCCCTGGCGGCGCGAAACAAGGGAGCAGAATTCTTCTGGAGGATGAAGCCTGCATTTCCCTAGACAGTTGCTCAACTAGTGAAGCAATACATGTGCCAAAATAGATTGTCTGTTCGCGAGGAGGGAAGATGGCCGGAAATCGGGGTTTCGCCGGCAACTGGCACTGGCTTGAAGTTGGTCAAGATGTGCCAAGTCTGGCACAGGACCGATGGGGGGTCCGGTAAAAGGCCGGAAATTCCGCGAAATGGCTGTGCCGAAAATGGCACATCGAGGTGGCGAATTTCAGCCGGTTATCGGTGGGGAAGCTGGTCGCAGGGGGCTACCGGTCAGTTTTGAAGTCGGAGCCCTGCAGGTTGTAGCGTTCCAGGAGCCGGTAAAAGGTCCGGCGGGGGATGCCGGCCTGACGGGCGGCGGCCGTCACATTGCCGTTGTTTTCGGCCAGGTAGCCGGATACCAGTTTTTTCTCGATCTGGCCAAGGTGCTTCTGGCGGGTGCCTTTGAAGTCGCCAGCCGATGTTTTATCATTCTCCGGAAGGGCAAGGTCGGTGAACAGGACCGGCAGGTTCTCGAGATGGATAATCTGGTCAGAAGTGAGTACCGCGGCCCGCTCGATGATATTCTGAAGTTCACGGATATTTCCCGGCCAGGGGTAGCGGTAAAGGGCCTGCATCGCTTTTTCCTCAATGCCGACCAGGCATTTGTTGACCCGTTTGCTCGCCTTGGCGATGAACATGCGAACCAGTTCTTCAAGGGCTTCCAGGCGATCCCGAAGTGGGGGAATGGTAATGGTGAAAACATTCAGGCGGTAAAAGAGGTCTTCGCGAAACCAGCCTTGTTCGAGTCCTTGCTCCAGGTTGCGGTTGGTGGCGGCAATCAGGCGCACGTCGACCCTGGTCGATTGATTGCCGCCGACGCGCCGGATTTCCCCCGAATCGAGGACCCGCAGAAGTTCGACCTGAAGTTTCGGCGTAATGTCGCCGATCTCGTCGAGAAAAATGGTGCCGCCGTCCGCGGCTTCGAACAGACCTTTTTTATCGCCGGACGCACCGCTGAAGGCGCCCCTGACATGACCAAACAGTTCACTCTCGAGAAGGCTGTCCGTTAACGTGGTGCAGTTGACGGTGACCAGCGGCTTGTCGGACCGCTGGCTCTGCAGATGAATCGCCCGCGCGGTCAGTTCCTTGCCGGTGCCGCTTTCACCGCGCAGCAGGACGGTGGTCGGGGTGGGGCCGACCTGACGGATCAGGTTGAGAACTTCGAGTGTTCTGGCATCCTTGCCGACGATATCGGTGCCATCAAATTGTTCGGCCAGCGCCCGCTGGGCAAGTTCATATTTCTGCGTTAATTTGACCTGGTCTTCTTCGAGCCGCTTCAGGGAATAAGGCAGGCACATATCAGGCTCCGCCAGCCCCTGATAGATGGCAACCGCATGCTCCCGGCAAGTTTCATAACCGCAGGCGCCGCAGTCGAGTTCGTCGCGCGGTTCGAATTTGTTGGTGGTCTGCATGATTTGCCGCAGACGTTCCCCGCTGGGCATATCCGGCTGCCTGGCTTTGCTGGCAAAGGCGCGGGAAAAATCGGGGAAGGGGGCGTCGGCGAGATAGTCCGGCCGGGTTCGGTAATAGAGATCGTGGTTCTTGTGATAGTTGATGATCAGGTTGCGTTTCGAGAAGGTCGTAAGGCGGTTGCTTCTGCCCGGGCCGCCGATGCAGCCGCCGTTGCAGAAACGGATATCGATCAGCTGCGGTGATATCCGGCCGGCGGCAAGATCCTTGATCACCTCGAGCGTGTTCTGTTCTCCCTCAGCGGTGATGAAATCGGGATCAAGGATATCGTTCCGAATGCCGATCGCCTGAAAAGGCCCGCCGGAAATCGCGAACAATCGTCCCCGGTCAGGCCGCAGGCCCGTCAAGGGGGATTCGCCCAGCCGTTTCAGGTGAAGGCCTTCCTCCTGGAGCATTTGCGCCAGTTCGCGGTAGGTAATGACGCAGTCAATGGCTCCGCCGGTCTGTTCCCCGGAAATTTCAAATTTGCCGGCCACGCAGGAGCTGAAATAGACCAGCGGTGCTTTATTGTCAAGGCGGTCCTTGATAAAGCGGCCGATAGCAACCATCGGCGAAACGACGCCGGCCAGGTTCTTCAATAGTTGCGGGTAGTGGCGCTCTATAAGGTCGACGATGGTCGGACAGTGGCTGGTGATAAGTGGTTGAGAGCCGCTGCTTGCCATCAGTTTGCGGTAGGTTTCGGTCAGCAGGTCAACCCCGGCCGAGCCCTCATGAACTTCCGAAAAACCGAGACGCTTCAGGCCGGTCACCAGCTGGCCGGGCTTGACGTCGTGGAAAAAAGCCGGGTAGGAACAGCCCAGAATGGCGATCGGAGCCGGCTCCTGCGCCAACAGGCGCCGACACTCGGCCATGCAGTCGGCAATCAGTCTGGCTTGCTGAGAGCAGACATGTACGCACTTGCCGCAGCCGATGCAGCGTTCCGGGATCACCTCAGCGTGGCTGTGCCTGACCCGAACCGCCTTGACCGGACAATTGCGCACGCAGGCGTAACATTTACGGCAGGACTCCCTGTCGGTCTTGATCGGATTGATAGGTCCCTCTCCGGTCTGAATTTCGAAGGATTGTGCCATTTGCGGCACTCTTCGTCAAGCATCCTCAACGGAACGGCACATCGTTGGCAAAACGCAGCAGGACGATTGAAGGCTCAAGGGGAATGTTTGCCGACCTGTTCAGAGAAATAGCAGGCGGCCAGACGGCCTGAACCGTGGGGTTCCAATGGGGGATAGGTTTTTTGGCAGATATCACGAGCATAGGGGCAGCGGGGATGGAAGTGGCAGCCGGACGGCGGCGAGATCGGCGAAGGCGTTTCCCCGGGCAGTGGACGCGCTCTTGAAATATGCTCGGGATCGGGAACCGGAACGGCATTCATGAGCGCTTCCGTATAGGGGTGCAGGGGGGCCCGGTAGAGGTCTTCGGCGGTCGCCAGTTCGACAATCCTGCCCAGGTACATGACCGCGACCCGGTCACAGATATGTTCAATCACCCCCAGGTCGTGCGAAATAAAAAGATAGGTCAGACCGAAATCCTGTTGAATGTCCTGCAGCAGGTTGATGATCTGGGCCTGGATCGACAGGTCGAGCGCCGATACCGGCTCATCGGCGATGATCAGGCTGGGGCGGACGGCGAGGGTCCGGGCGATGCCGATTCGCTGCCGCTGGCCGCCGGAAAACTCATGGGGATAGCGGTGATAATGCTCACCGGACAGGCCGACGGTCTGCATGAGTTGCAGCACCTGGTCCCGGACCGCCGATCCTCGCGCCAGACGGTGGATGACCAGCGGTTCACCGATGATCTCGCCGACGCGCATGCGTGGGTTGAGCGAGGAAAAAGGGTCCTGAAAAATGATCTGCAGCTCCCGGCGCATAGCCGTCATCTGCCGGTCTGACAATTGCAGCAGATTTTTGCCCTTGAATTCCACGCTCCCCGCGTCGGCCTTGAGCAGGCGCAGCAAGAGTTTGCCGGTCGTCGATTTGCCGCAGCCGGATTCGCCAACCAGGCCGAGGGTTTCTCCGGCCAGCAGATCGAAGCTGATGCCGTCCACCGCCTGCAGCCGACGTTTCGGTCCTCCCGGGCGGGCACTGCTGACGCTGAAGGCTTTTTTCAGATCTCTGACCTGCAGCAGCGGATCATTCATCAACAGTCCTCCAGCAGCGGACCAGGTGTTCGGGGGCGATCTCTCGGAGGGGAGGCACTTCACCTTCACAGATCGCAAAAGCCCGGGGGCAGCGATCGAGGAACGAACAGCCGTCTGGCAGTTCGCCGGGAGCCGGAATGGTTCCCTCGATCGGCTGCAGACGGGCCTTCCTGGCACCGATGCGGGGGATGCAGGCCAGAAGACCGCGGGTATAAGGATGGACCGGATTGGTAAAAAGTTCCGCAACCGGAGCGACTTCCAGCAGGCGTCCGGCATACATGATGGCGACCCGGTCGGCTGTCCGGGCAACGATGCCGAGATCATGGGTGATCAGCAGGGTGGCCATCCTGCGTTCCGCCTTGAGCCGGGCCAGCAGGTCAAGAATCTGGGCCTGGATGGTCACATCCAGAGCGGTGGTCGGTTCATCGGCGATCAGCAATTTTGGATCGCAGGCCAAAGCCATGGCAATCATGACCCGCTGGCGCATGCCGCCCGACAATTGATGGGGAAAGTCCTGCAGACGCTCCCGCGGCGTCGGAATCCCGACCTGATGCAAAAGCTCGGCAGCTATTTCCTGCGATTTTCTTCGTCCCCGACCCTTGTGCAGACGCAGGACTTCGGCGATCTGCTCGCCAATGCGGAAGACGGGATTGAGGGAGGTCATCGGCTCCTGGAAAATCATGCTGATGTCGTTGCCCCGGACACGGCGAATTTCCTCTTCGGGCATATGCCGCAGATCCTTGTCGTTGAACCGGATTTCGCCCTCGACGATGCGCCCCGGTTCCGGGATCAGCCGCAGGATGGAGAGGGCGGTCATCGATTTGCCGCAGCCGGATTCGCCGACCAGCGCCAGGGTTTCCCCCGCGTCGATCTGCAGATCAATCCCGGCGATGGCCTTGACCAGACCCTCGGCGGTAAAAAAAAATGTCTGCAGATTTCTGATTTCGATGAGTGGCGGCATGGTTCTTTCTGAGCCTGTCCGGCAAGTCGATAAACAGGGAAGCATGACCTTCTCCTCTTGTCAATAAAAAGGCATGCGATAAAAATGGGCCGGATGCGGGACCGGGAAAACCGGATGGATTTTTTGTTAGCGGTGCGGTCGATTGTTGGTTATGATCTCGATAAACTTGAGCCGATAAATCTGAACCCGTCACCCTGAGCGGAATGCTTTGGGTTTCGAACCGGATGGTATGCCATGGCCGATCTGGTCGATCTTCATTTGCACAGCAGCTTTTCGGACGGTGCCCTGGCGCCCGCGCAGCTGGTCGCGCGCGCCGGGGAGGCCGGTCTGCGGGCGATCGCCATTGCCGATCATGACAACGTGGACGGCGTGTCGGAAGCTTTGACCGCCGGCCGTCGGGCCGGCATCGAGGTTGTTCCGGCGGTCGAATTGTCGATTGTCTGGGGCGACCGGCAGGACCTGCATCTGCTCGGCTACGAGATTGATCCGCTGGACCCTGCGCTTGGCCGGGAACTGCGGGATTTCAGGGATTTCCGGGCTGACCGCAGCCGCCGGATCCTGGAAAAAGTCAACCGGCAGCTGGCTGCTGAAAAGCGCTCTCCCCTGGAGTTCGAAGCCGTGAGCGCCCGGGTCGGCGGCACCATCGGCCGTCCGCATATCGGTCAGGCCCTTTTGGCGAAGGGGCATGCACGGTC
>DATFJP010000240.1:0-6687 GCA_035269105.1 Desulfuromonadales bacterium | reverse complement strand
GAATGGATTGAGTCACTGCTTTCTGGAGCGTTTCTATCAATTCCGTCATCGGGAGGGTGAAGCGGTTTCCGGAAAGCTCGGCGTCGCCGTTGGTGTAGGTGGCAGTGCGCCCGAGTCTCCCGCCCGTGACATCGAAAAGTTTTTCGAGTTCAACCAGATCGAATGCGTCGGCCGCGTCCTGGCAGTCGGGCCGGCAAGCTGTTTCGATTGCGGGCATGGTGAAAAATGCCAGGTGGGGGCCATCCATCACCTCCACGGCCCTGGGACGAAAATCACCGAGGACATCACGCCAAGCCTGGCCAAGCAACCGCAAGCCATCGAACACGCCCGCAATGTCGGCCGGGAACTTCATCGGCGCCTGTCCTGATTTTCAGACAGTCAAGGGTTGCCATCCAAAACAGAGGATAAGAGCCTATGCAACAAAATGACCGTTTGACCATTTCCCTTTTCATACTCCGCCTCGGGGTTTTCGTGGTCATGTTCATCTGGACCATCGACAAGTTCGTGCGCCCCGAACATGCTGCAGCCGTATTTAAGAACTTCTATTTCATCAGCGACCTGAACTACACCCTGAGCTATCTGATTGGCGCCGTGGAGCTGGTCCTTTTGGCAGGCTTTCTGCTGGGATGGAAAAAGCGCTTCACCTATGGCGCCGTCCTGATCCTGCATGCCGTTTCGACCCTTTCCTCCTTCAAGCAGTACCTGGCGCCGTTCGAGGGCCCCAACATCCTGTTTTTTGCCGCCTGGCCGATGCTGGCGGCTTGTGTGGCTCTTTACTTGCTGAGAGAGCAGGACACGCTCTGGACGATTGAAAAATCATAAAACACTGCAACAGGCCTCATTATGATCGAAAAGTGGTCCCGTCTTTTTTTCTTTTTCATCACATTTGGCTCCCTTGGCTTTGTCCTTGCCCTTGCCAGAGTCTGGCCCTTTGCCAAATGGGGATTCCTCCCGATCGGAGTGTGGCTAGGGGTAGGCCTCTATGATATTTGGCAGAAAAAACATACAATTTTACGCAATTTTCCGGTTTTAGGGCATTTCCGGTTCTTGCTGGAGTCAATTCGACCGGAAATACGACAATATTTCATTGAAAGTGATTCGGAGGAAAACCCTTATAGCCGGGAAAAACGTTCGGTGGTCTACCAGCGGGCCAAAGCCACTCTCGACACCCTGCCTTTTGGCACTCGGCGCGACGTCTATCAGAACGGCTATGAATGGATCAACCATTCCCTGGCACCAACGGAGAAAAATCCGGCATTCGCCAGGGTCATGGTTGGCGAGATGAGCTGTGGTCAACCTTATTCGGCGGCTCTATTCAATATTTCGGCGATGAGCTACGGCGCACTGAGCCGGAATGCCGTCATGGCTTTGAACCGGGCCGCCAAAGAGGGGGAGTTCTATCACAATACCGGTGAGGGAGGCATCAGCGACTGGCACCGCCAAGGGGGAGATTTGGTCTGGCAGGTCGGTACGGGCTATTTTGGCTGCCGCCGTCCGGACGGGACGTTCTGTGCCGAGACCTTCAAGAATCGAGCCTGTCTCCCCGAAGTCAAGATGATCGAACTTAAACTGTCCCAGGGCGCCAAGCCTGGCCACGGCGGCATTCTCCCCGCCGCCAAGGTAACTGACGAGATCGCCCGCATCCGGGATGTCCCGCGTGGACAGGATATCATTTCCCCGCCATCCCACAGCTCGTTTGCAAATCCCGTTGAGCTCCTCGAGTTCCTCACCCACTTGCGCGAGCTTGCCGGGGGCAAACCAGTGGGTTTCAAACTGTGTGTCGGCAGTTATCGGGAATTCCTTGGCATCTGCAAAGCCATGGTGGAGACCGGACTGCATCCTGATTTCATCACCGTCGACGGGGCTGAAGGAGGTACGGGGGCAGCTCCTCTTGAATTTTCCAATTCGGTGGGCATGCCGCTCAACGATGGTCTGGCTTTCGTTCACAGTGCCCTGATCGGCATCGATATGCGCGACCGCGTCAAACTGATCGCGGCCGGCAAGATCACGACCGGCTTTCACCTGCTCAGCAAGATTGCCCTGGGCGCCGATCTTTGCAACGCCGCCCGGGGCATGATGTTCGCGCTTGGCTGCATCCAGGCTCTCAAGTGCAATACCAACGAATGCCCGACCGGAGTCACCACCCAGTCCTCTCGGCTCTACCGAGGACTTGATGTGGAGGACAAGGCTCAGCGCGTTAAGCGTTTTCAGCGCGCCACAGTGGAATCGGCCATGGAACTGGCAACAGCTTCCGGCATGATTTGCAAGCAGGAGGATTTGCGCTGGCAGATTTGGCGGCGCACCGCTTTCGATCGCGTTCAGCCTCTCGGTGAGCTTTATCCCTGTCTCGCTCCCGGGGTCCTGCTAAAGGAGAATCTTCCCGAAGATTTTTCTCGCCACTGGGCCGAAGCCCGTGCCAATGCTTTTTGAGCAGAGCAGGAAGATCAAGTCGGTTGTTTGGTTTTCAGGACGTTCATCGTCGTTGTTGGAGGTCACCATGAAAAAAAAGCTGTTGCTCTTTTTGGTTTTACTCATATCTCCGGTGTTGGTCTTTGCCGCTCCCAAAGCGGACCTCTGGCCACTCTGGCAGGCCAATGATCCGGCAAGCTCCGTTCAGATCGATCATTCGGCTTGGCAAAGGTTTCTCAGCCAATACCTGGTTACCGATCACCCCTCTGGCATCAATCGTGCCCGTTACTCGGACGTTACCAGAGAGGACAAAAAATCGCTTCAGGATTACCTCGACAGAATGCAGACAACTGAGGTCTCCCGCTTGAACCCTCTGGAACAGAAAGCTTTTTGGATCAATCTCTACAACGCACAAACCGTCAAACTCATCCTCGATCATTATCCGGTTGACAGTATCCGGGATATCGACATCTCCCCCGGTTGGTTCAGCAATGGCCCCTGGGATGCCAAGTTGCTCACCGTAGAAGGCGAACAGCTTTCCCTGAACGATATCGAGCATCGCATTCTGCGGCCGATCTGGCAGGACAATCGGATTCATTACGGCGTCAACTGTGCCAGCATCGGCTGTCCCAACCTGCAGCCGCAACCATTTACGGCCGCCAACCTGGATGAGCTTCTGGAGAAGGGTGCCGAAGATTATATCAATCATCGGCGCGGGCTGCGGAACGCGAACGGGGAGATAACGGTCTCCTCGATTTATGACTGGTTTCAGGCGGATTTCGGAGGAACCGAGGAAGGCGTTCGAGAACATCTCCTCAAGTATGCGGGTCCATCCCGGGCCGAACTGCTGAAAAATGACCGGAGGCGTTTTTCCTACGCCTACGACTGGAGCTTGAACGAATAGAGAGGGTCCCCATGAGCCTATTTTCAAAAAAATCGAGAAAGCAAGACGCAAGCAGCGATCTGGCTGGCCAGGTCCAGCAGCTATTGCTTCCCAAAAGTCCGCCCGTCTGCGACTGGAGCTGTATCGGGGTCCGCAACCACATGGCTGAGGGCATGGGAGGCGATTTTTTTGACTTTCTGCCAACAGCAGACGGGTGCCAGGCGGTCATGATCGGCGATGTCGTCGGCCACGGTGCTTCCGCCGCCCTGGTGATGGGCCTGGTCTACGGCTATCTCCATTCCAAATTACAAACAGTTTGCTCTATCTACCAGGCTGCCTCCGGGCTGAATGAATTTCTGCAATCCTTTGCCACCCGATCACAGACCCATGACCACCTGTTCTCTGCAACTATCTTTTTGGGCATCATCGAGCCTCGCAGTCTGAAGCTGGACTATATCAACGCCGGGCATCCGCCGCCACTGATACGACGCGATGGTCAGATCCTCGCCCTGGATCCGAAAACCCAACCCCTTGGCTTTTTTGACATTCAAGAAAGTTCGGTGAGAACCATTCAATTCCGGAAACATGACCGGTGGCTGCTTTACACCGACGGGATCACCGAGACGGCCAATGCCGAAGGCAGCCTCTTCGGCCGCCGGCGATTGGAAGAACTGCTCCATCGACATCAAGGTGATCACCTCGAATTTCTCGACGCCCTGCTCGAAGCGGTCATGGCTTTCGATGCCAGCGATACGCCCCAGGATGACTGTACAGCTATCGCGATCGACTTCCACCGTGAACAAACCCAGTAGTGAAAGGATGATGACACCATGGCGAATAAACTGCTCTTTCTCAGTATTTTCCTCCTGGTTTTCCCTTTGAGTGCGTTAGCGCAGTGGGATTTTTCAAAACATTCCATTCCATTGGATGAAATCCAGTCTGGAGGTCCTCCGAAAGACGGGATACCGGCCCTGACCAAGCCGAACTACCTGCCGGCCGCCGAGGCCAGTTACATGAGGCCTGACGAGCAGGTGCTCGGTGTCGACCTCAACGGTGTTGCCCGCGCCTATCCGACCCGTATTCTCTCCTGGCACGAACTGGTGAATGACCGGTTCGGGGCACAGCCGGTTCTGGTCAGCTGGTGACCGCTTGCCTTTGCGGGGGTCGTGTACTCCCGAAATGTCAACAACCAGGAATTGACCTTCGGCGTCTCGGGCATGCTCTACAAGTCCAACGTGCTGATGTACGACCGGCAGACCGAATCGCTCTGGTCACAGGTCAGGCGCGAAGCGGTCACCGGCCCCATGACGGGGGCGGAGCTCAAGGTTCTGCCTTCCACTCTGACCACCTGGCAGAAGTGGCTCAAAAAATATCCGCAGACCGAGGTTCTGTCACTGAATACGGGCTATCAGCGTGATTACAGCGAGGACCCTTACGCCGACTACTATGAGAGCAAAAAAGGTTTCTTCTCCTTCTTCAAGCCCGGCCCTGGAGAAGAAGAAAAGGCATTGGTCGCCGGCATCACCCTGGACGGCCAGGCCAAGGCTTATCCGCTTGAACTGCTGCGTCAGAAGAAGTCGCTGACCGACACTCTGGCTGGCAAAGATTTGACAGTCACTTATGACCCGGAAATTGATCAGATCAGGGTCCGGACACCGGACGGCAAAGAGCTGGTTCCCATGATCCTGTACTGGTTCGTCTGGAAAGGTATGTACCCGGATACGGACCGGTTCCAGATGTAAACCAATTGACAGAACGCTCCTGACCAGCCCAGAGGGCCACAACAAGGTATTTCTCATGGACTATGCTCTCCCCGCCTTCGCCGGCTTCATCGCCTTAGCTTCTGTTCTCTTTTCCCCCCGGGCCGAGAGTGAAGGGGCTTTTTATCGGGGGCTGAGTGCCGAAGGTCGACAGCCCGGCTTGCTCAGCCTCACGTTTTCCCAGGTCACGACCTGGATCTTTGCCCGTTCGCTGATGAATGCCGCAATCCTCGGTTTCTACTACGGCATCTGGGGGACCCTGGCCTACGCTTTCTATTACTTTTCGTTCTTGACCGGCGGCCGGATCGTTGACAGCCTGCGCTACGAACACGGCTACGGCAGTGTGCAGGATTTTCTACGTGCCCGGTTCGGCGGATGGGGAACGGGCTGCTACAACTTCGTCATCGCCATTCGGCTGACCAGCGAAGTGTTCGCCAACCTCCTGGTCATCGGAATTTTGTTCGGAGCCGCCGGCAGCCAGGCTTATACCTTGACGATTGTCGGCTTTTCGGCGATCACCCTGTTCTATTCGATGCTCGGCGGACTTCGCGCCTCGTTGCGCACCGATGTTTTCCAGATGGTGATCTTTCTCGGCACCCTGGTGCTGCTCATCAGCCTGGTCTTCGGCAGCCAGACGGTCCAGCTTCACGACCTCTGGTTCAAGCCTTTTGTTTTCGATCAGCCGGGACCGATCCTGATGCTGGTGGCGCTGCTTCAGATCTGGAGCTACCCGATGCACGACCCGGTCATGATGGATCGGGGATTTCTGGCCGACCGGGAGACAACCCGCAAGAGTTTTCTGCACGCGGCCTGGATCAGTATCATCTGCATTGTCGCTTTTGGCTGCCTTGGCGTGCTGGCAGGAGCGCACGCCAGTGACGAGGCGTCCATGAACGAAACCCTCATGCAACTCCTTGGCGCGGTACCGATGCTCATCTTCAACGCTGCTCTGGTTATTTCGGCCATGTCGACCCTGGACAGTACCCTGTCGAGTTCTGCCAAACTGCTGGTCGTCGATATGCGGGTTATGAAAATGAAAATACGCAATGGCCGGGCGGTGATGGCCGGGTTCATGCTGCTTGGTCTGCTGCTGGTCTTTTTTGGGAACAAGGACCTTTTCAGCGCGGTCGCGGTCAGCGGAACGGCCTCTCTCTACCTGGCGCCGGTGGTCTTCTTTTCGCTCTGGGGCAAACGCCGGGACATCCCGGTCTGGAGCTATCTGTTCAGCTTTGTCCTGGCGATTGGGGCAGCGGTGCTGTATTTCACCGAATCCAGCGGCTACAGTCAGCTGCTCGGGGAGGCTCATAAATACACCAAGCTCCTCTATCTGACCGTGGCCGTCATGGGACTGGGTTGTCTCGGCTTCTGGGTCGGGGGTGGTGGCAAAGTACGTCAAGAGAGCAAGGCATGAGAGACCCAAAAGAACGTCGCATCGTCGATCTGGGATGTTTGAACGGCCCTGTCCTGATCTTCGGCGGCCCCTACAGCAACCTGGCGGCGACACAAGCCATGCGGGCAAAGGCCGAAGAACTCGAAATCCCCCCGGAACGAACGATTTGTACCGGTGACGTGGTGGCCTATTGTGCGGAACCCCGGGAGACGGTCGACCTGATTCGAGACTGGGGTGTCGCGGTG